>JBEKKH010000251.1:0-9946 GCA_050010815.1 Streptosporangiaceae bacterium
CCAGGCATCGGGATTCCGATCACGGCCCAGTCGGCGTGCAGCGAACCGGACGCCCATGACCACTCGCCGGACACAACCTGACCGCCGTCGGTGCGCTGTACGTTCCCGCTCGGGGCGAACACGCCGGCCACTTTCGCGTTGGGGTTGCCAGCCCAGACATCCTGCTGGGCGCGCTCTGGGTACAGCGCGGTGAACCAGTTGCACACGTTGATGAGGCTGACCGTCCAGCTGGTCGAACCGCAACCCCGGGCAAGCTCGGCGGCGACCCGGACCTTCGTCTCCGGGCTGACCTGGTACCCGCCGAAGCGCAGCGGGATGGTTATCCGTAGCAGCCCCGCCGCCTGCACGGCATCGATGACCGTGTCCGGCAGGCGCCGCAGCCGCTCGGTCTCTGCCGCGTGCCTGGCGAGCAGCGGGACGAGGCCGGCCGCCCGGCTGACGAGTTCCTCCTCTCCGGGATCGGCCTGCGAGCCGAGGAGTCGCGGCGGTGCATAGGGGCGGGTCGATGGTGCTTGTTCTGTGACGGTCATTTGGCTGCTCCTTCGGGAACCGGCGGCACGGTGGTGCGGGGGTCACCGAAGACGCCGGAGAGGTCGTTGCGGAGCTGGAATACCTGGCACCATGGTTGCGTCCCTGGGTCCTGCGTCGCGCCAGTAGAAATCCCGGGCCGTGGTCAGGGCCCCCGGGAGTATTCCCACGACTCGTTCTCCCGGGCCAGCTGCGGCACCAGCGACCGCACCTTGCGATGCGTTGCCGGGCGTCCGGAGCGCCCCCGGCGCGATAGCCGCGTCCACCGGCGGCGGACGATGCCGCGGTGCCAGCGCACTATCGTGCCGGGAGTGACGATCAGACGCATCGCCGCCAGGCGCTCGGCCGGCACCGTCCCCGCGAGCAGCGCCAGCCACGCCCGGTCCGGCCACGCCAGCACTCCGGTAGCAAGGGCGCGGATCATGATGCCGTTCGACCAGACGTGGTAATGCTGACACGCGATGTCGAAGGCGACGTCCGCGCCGAGGAGTCCTGTAGCAACCGCCGCGAAGTTCCGGAGGCGGCAACCCACAGAATTGGGCTCTGACCCGGTCGCACGGGAAAACGAAAGCCCCAGTCCCATGGGACTGGGGCCGGGTAACGAGCCTGATCGGTTCAGAAGCTACCTATGTTCGCCCTTGAACATCCACAAACTCCCCTCTGTGGGTAATCTTACCGCCGTCATGCAGAGGTGTCCACAACGGTGAGAGTCGGCCGTCCCTCATTATTCACGCCTGCCCTGGCACGGCCGCTTCAGTTCACCATGGCAAGCCCTGCGTCTCCCCAGCCTGACCGATACAAGGTGATCTTCTCGTCCCGCCAGCCGAGGAGCTGTGACTGAGACAGGATGCGCACGACGCGATCACGATCACGATCACCGAACCCGAAGACGGGTCTGTTGCGGTTGCTGTCGCGTTCCTTCATGAAGTCCCTCACCACGGCGACGGGCAGTTCGCGCCCGATGCGCCCGGAGAACTGCCGGTACAGCTCGTGATAGGCGAGCTCCAGCTGCCGAGATAGCGCCGAGTCGATGGCCTTCGCATGTCGCTTGCGGTCAACCGAGACGGTGTCGATGACCCCGGCGGCCAGGGCGTAGTAGATCGCGTCCTTGACCTTTCCCGCAGCTCTGTGGTCCTTGCCCTGGCCTATGCCTCTTCTGTTCAGCAAGGGCTCCAGCTGGCTGAACGGGATGCTGGCCACCCGGCGGCGGTAGCACTCCGCCGAGAGCCCGGCGAACACCCGCCAGACCTGCTCGAGATAGCCGAGCTGCATTCCCTGATCGGTTGCCGAGAACACGTCATCCGCGCCTTTGCGGATGACCTCCACAGCGGACAAGGCGTCCAGCACGCGGTCCAGCTGGGTGCCGTTATCGGTCTGAAACGGGCCTGTCCGCAGGCGGCTTATCGCGAGACCTTCCGGACGAGAGGCGATGAGCCGGGACGCGAAGTCGATCGTGGTGATATCGGCGAGACGCTCGGCGGTGAGGTTCAAGTATCTGCGCCACGCGTTCTTCGGCAGCCATTCGCCCTTTTCCGGCACGGCGGCGTCGGTCCGCATGACCTTCTCGGTCATGTCGTGGATCAGTGACCAGTACTGGTCCTCATCCTGGTTCTCCACGACCCTCCAGCGGGCCAGCAGACTGGTACGATCGCCCTTCTCCCGGCCGCCGAGAATGAAGCCCCTCCGTTGGAGTTCCAGCAGGCCAAGCAGAGAACGGAGCCCAGTATCGCGCTTTCTCTCCCGTAGTTGGGTCACTTCCGATATGTCAAGAGATTCCACGCCAGAGGTGTTGAGTGTCTGCCGGAGTTCAGCCGACAGGCGGCTCGAGTCACCACAGATGACCGTCACCCGCCGACCGTCCTGCTGAAGCCGTGAGATAAGCGGGATGAAATCCTGGTCTCCCGTCACCAGGAAGAAGCTCCCGACGCCCGCGTGCAGGTAGTCCATCGCCAGGACGGTCAGCACGATGTCCGCCTGCTCCTTGGTGCTGCGGACTTGCTCCGGCTCGATCCGGTGCTCGTGCATCGCGACCATGATGGAGCCGTCTATCCTGGCGGCAGCCAGATGAGAACGGTGCAGCTGGCCGCCGCACCTTTCATTGGCGAAGGTCCACAGGTCGTCGACATAGGAGCTGTCGATCATCTTGCCGCGCCGCAGGATCGAGCCAGCGAGGTTCTCCCAGTCCATCAGGAGAACTCCCGACGTAGGCGTTTCCATGATGTGCCGCCATCCCTCTCTCGTTCAGCTGCTCACTCGCCGCAGGTTTTTCCGGGGCATGCGGTTCAGGCAGGCCTCGATATTCGCCAGGCCTACGTACAGGTCGTCGACCACCGAGGTGATCAGGTTCAGCGGAAACTGCGGATAATCCTGGGCGTGGGCCGCGCAGGTGACGTACTGGCAGGACGCGGAGATCGTGAACAGCGTGCTGCGGGCGAATCTCTTCGGCTCGTCCGGGCTCGCGCCTGGGCTCCGGGCGAGCACCCCGGACAAGCACTGCTGCCAGCCCTGGAGTGCCTCCAGGGACGTTACGTCCAGTGCCTCGACCAGTCCCGCCACCGTGCGGTCAATGTCCTTCGCGCACCGAGTCTGCGCCACCTCCCAGAGCCGGGAGACGATGGAATTGCCCGTTCGCACGCTTGGCCGGTATTTCTCGTTACTCGGAATGCTCGCGTGGGCCGACTTCACCTTCGCGAGGAAGTCCGCCCAGCCCACGTCGGAATGGCGGGTGATCACGTCGAAGAAGACCCGGTGAGCCCAGGGGACGTGCTCTGTCACCACCGTCAGGCGCCGGATCAGGGCTCCCTCGACGCGGTACAGCGCGCGGTTCAGCTTGCCCGTGTCAGCCACGACCTCGTCGAGCGGCACGTTAATGCGATGTGTGATATCGACGATGCGACAGGGCACCTCCGTGTTGCCGACGACCGGAACCCAGTCAGGCCAGACCACGGGGGAGGAGCCTTCCGCGACCGCTAGTTCGTTGTGTGCCAGCAGGACGATGCTGATCGGCCGTGTGTCCGGGTGGCCGTGCTGGAACGCGTCGAGGACGGCGGCACGGTTCCGTTCCAGGATGCCGGCCAGGTCGCTCATGATGGAGTTGGCGTTGTCGAATGGCTCCCTGACGATCAGCACCGGCGTACCGGGCATCTCCAGGTGCGAGGCGAGACGATCGGCGTACTCCTTCCGGTTTCCCGCCACGGCGAGCCAATAGGCGTTCAGCTTGGAGGTGCTGGTGCCGACCAGGTCGTTGATGGTCCTGGCCACCAGGCATACGTCGGTATCGATGAAGCTCATCCCCGTCCTAGATGGGTGTTACCGCGGCGGCGATGCGGGCCAGCAGTGGGATGCGGGGACGGACCATGCCATCCTGGTCGGTCAGGAAGTTCGCCTGGATCGCCGGCTTGAGCAGTTCCTGCGGCGACGGCTTCAAGCAGTCGGGTGCCAGCGACGCGGCGTAGTCGTCAAGCGACAGCTCAAGTGAATCCGGGGAGCACAGTGCGATCGCGCACAGGGCCGAATAGGCGGCATGCAGCCACGGATTGGTCTTCCGGCCATCGGGAGAAAGATGCTCGGCGGCAGCGTCCTTGAAGAATCGATAATTTTGGTTATTCAAGATGGCGATCGATTCCAGGTTGGATCCGGTGAACTCGGCAAACAATTCCGGCCGTAGCGGGGCAAAGCACGAAATCGGCTTCCCCGTCTTTATTAGCCAGTTCATGAAGGAGTCCAGGAGCTTGACGGTGAGATAGGGATGGCCGCCGGTCTCCGCGTAGACGCTCGTCACGAAATCCATATCGAGCTCGATATGGCCGGATAGGACCATGCTGAGCAGCTCATAGAACTCGCCAGTCGGCCCGCGGGCGGGATCGTGCGTGAAGAGAGGGAACGAGTCCTGCTCGACGACGGGACTGAGCTGGTTCTGGTCCAGAATGATGGAATGCGCGTTCGGCTGCTGGCCAACGAAGATCAGCAGGTTTTCATGGCTGAACGAGACGAGCTGGTTGAGCAAGGGCTGAACCACTCTGTACCGGAGATCCTCCTGCTTTTCGAGGGAGGTCCGGAGATCCCCGAACAGGGTCTCGTACTCGTCGAGGATAAGCACTATCTTGGTCTCTTTGGCCAAGAATATCGGGACGCACTTGGCGACCGTCCGGGTTACGAAATCCTCGGGCAGCCGCTCGCCGGACTCAAGAGCGTTCTGGACGTGCTTGTAAAAGAGGCCGCCGCTGATCATGTACCCGGTGGATTCACAAGTCTGGGGGATGAAAGCCGCGCCGCTCGCGGTCGTGTCCAGGTCGGACGCGCACGCGGTCGTTTTACCGCTGCGCCGCACGCTGCACCACAGGCGCACACCGCCGCGTCGTTCGGCCGACTGCAAAAGCCTGACCGCGCTGACCCGGTACACATGCTTGTATCTGGCCCTGGCCTGATTCTCCAGCGGGAACGCGTGCGCCCAGTTGAACGTGATGGGCCGGTCAGGTGACGCGGACTTGCTCTGGTGCCCCATGCCGGCCAGCACCTCGCGCAGCCGGCCGACGGCGGTGCCGTCGGCCGGCACGACGAAGTCTGAAAGGCCGTGCATGGCGGCGAACTCGGTGCGGAGTTCGGCGGTCAGGGGCGCCACTACGGCGCTGACCTTGCGGGCGGCGGCGTCCTTGATCGGCTCGGGGTGCACATATTCGGCGTCGGTGTAGCACAGAATCTCGTGGAGCTGATCGCTGTTCGTGCCCGATGGTGTCACCAGGGAGACATCGAGGCGGCGGAGCTTCGAGTCATACTGCGACAGGGCCGGCAGCGGTGCCAGCCCGGGGTCGCTGTCGAGGAATATATCGATCGCGTCGACCAGGGGGAAAACCGAGTGCCGGATCCCGGCGATGAGGTCATCCGTATCCAGGCCCTCGACGAGTTCGCTGAGCTCGCCGTGAGTGAGGAAGGGCAGCGCATAGGCCCAGTACTGCGGCAGTGTCGGGAGCACCTGGCTGCCAGGGCGATCGAATTGCGCTCTCGCGTAGCCATTCAGTATGCCGAAGATCATGGCCGAACACAGCTGCCTGAGCATGATCCATTGACGGCTCTGATTAGGTTCTATTAGCCGCGCGGAATAGAACTCCAAGACCAAATCTAGAAATCGCTGCAGTCCGGCCGCGACATCATCGACGATATAATTGGTATCCCAAGTATTATGTTTCTTATAAAGTAGGAATACTTTGCTGAAGATCTCCTTCGAATGATCGCTCAGGGCCGCTCTGATAAGTCCGAGCAACTCGGGCGCATGATCAGTAGTACACAGTTCATCATGGAAGGGCTGGAAGTACTCAGTAATCATTTTGCGATAGGCCGTGCTCCATCGGAAGCCATGATGGGCACTAATCTTTTCAAGGTCCGCGCGGAACTTGTCGTAGTTGTACATCAGCTGCCGACTGCCTGCCGAGTAGCGTTTCACGACGGGAGGGCTTCCGGCGGCCTCGAGCAACGCCTGACCCGCAGACGTGACGTCCGACAGCGGATCGGTACCGGCTTTGTCCGCCACCGGCGCCTCTTGCTCCGGGGCCCGGCGTGGCGGTTCGAGGCGTTCCGCCAGCAGTGCGGCGAGGTGACGACGCCTCTTCTTATAGAAAGAGTCGAGCGCCGTGGCGAGCTCTTCGCGGAGCGCATGTAGTTCGGCTTCGGAGCATGCCTTGATGAGCAGCTCGAAACGCTGCTCGGCCTCCGCTGGCTTTACGCTTTTGTTGAGCTCGATGACCTGGTGCAGCTCGGCTACCGGATCCATCAGCGATGCCACTGGACCCCCGCGATGAGAGGAGCAGTTCCTCCGGCGGCAGGCCCGGTCGGGTAGGCGGGCCGACGTGGGTTCAGCCGTCTATACAACTGCTCACCACTCCCTCCTAGGAGATTAGCCCAGGCGTCATGCGTGATCGCAGCGGGAATGGGGTGATCTATGCGAATAATGAACTGCTCTGGTATTGCCCTTAACTCACCCATGGCTCTAGGTGTTCGCGCTCCCATCCCCAATGCGTGAACGATGGCCTGGTGTGCCCCCCACGCCATCGATCAAGGTATAGCCGTACATATAGCAGCTAATGCCCCCTATGTCAATGAACGAACGACTGTCTAGAAAGCCGGAAAAATACCTTATGCCTTGAACCTCCCGCTCATTTACCGATGGTCACCAGGCTCTGCCGATTAGGCACGGTCGGCCGGATGCCTTCTGTCCCGGCCAGGAGGGTGCACCTGCTGTACGAGCCGGTTCCGGAGCTACCTGGCAGGACATGCATATGGCCCCGGAACGGAGGTACGGCGGCCGTTGTCCGCTCGGATTTCATGGGATCGTGCCACGGCCGGAAGCGTACGCGCAGCTAGACAATCAGCGTCCAGCAGGCTTCGGGAGGGAGTTGACTCGTGTCCCCGTTGAACCGAGGGCCGAAGCCGGGTGCGGTGGCTTGGTCCACATGACCGTCGTCGGCCGTCCCGCCAACTCGCTGTGGCTGAGCGCGAGCGGCCTCGCGCTCATTCGCGTCTGACGTGGCCGGACCGCGCATGGCTGGCATTGCTCGCGGGGACGATGCCAGCGAGCGGCCGGCGGCGATGACTGGAGTAGTCGTCCGTCTGGTCGTAGTGCTGCTTAAGCAAGAGCGCCGTGAAGAAAAGGCTCTCGAGGAACAGGTCGCCTTTCTCGTCCGACTTGTACCCGATGCTCTTGTGGCGGGCCAGGGTCGCCACGCTTACCTGCTGCACCAGCTGGATCGCATCGGTGGGGGGCAGCAGCTGGCCGTCCGGGGCCCTCTGCTCGGCCAGGGCTTGTGCCAGGGTCATGATGAGGGGCCAGTTCTGCCATGAGTCGGCCTCGACTCCTTCTGCGACCGCCTGCGCGCCTACCTGCAGAGCTGCCTCCGTCCGGCTGCCATCCCCGGTGGCTGCGCCGATCAGGCAGTTGGCGCTGACGAGCAGCGGTGCGGCCTGGGTCCGGGCCTCGCCTGCTTGCCTGGATCCGCGCTGCCACACGCCCTCGGCCAGGCGCGCGGCCTCGCGGACGTCATCAAGCGCCCCGGTTACCGACGCTCGCACCATGAGCGCCGCCGCTAGGCTCACGTCCCGGGCGTCGGCTACCCCGCAGCACTTCACCGCGGCAGGCCGGCGGCGGAAGGTCTTTCACCTCCACTCGAATCGTCAGCGCCCCCCTCACGGCGTACGTGGATGGAGGCTAAGCGGCATTGGATCGTGGTGAGTCCTGGTTAGACGGCGTTATTGCTGGCCTGGCGGATGAGGCGCTAGTGCCGGGTGGCGGAGTTCGAGCTGACCGCCGCCGTTCAGGAAGACGCCGAACGTGATGAGGCTGGCGTCCGCCGGGATCTGGGCGGTGACCTCGTACTGGGTCCACGCGCCGGTTCCGGTGGCGGAGGCGATGTGGTTGGCCGGGTCTTCCCAGGGATCTGGGCTGGCTGCCCGGGGTGGCGTGGACCGGCCTGGGCTGGTGACGCGGAGTACCAGCCCGGCGCGGTCGTCCGCCTTGTCGGTGCGCAGTTCGCCGCGGAAGGTGACGGTGCGGCCGCGGTAGTCGTCGGGTTCGATGTCCTGGGCGAGGAAGGCGAATCCGGCGGGTTCGGGAACGGCCGCGGTCAGGATCGCCCGCCCGTCCTCGGTGGCACAGGAATAGTCGGACCCGGTGCCCTGGCGCAGGAAGGTGCCGCCGAGCTGCCATCGGTCCAGGCCGTCGGTGAACGCCATGTTGCGGGGCTCGAACCGCCGACGCAAGGGCCTGGGGGATGTCTGCTGGCTGCGGAACTGGCTGAGCAGGCTGAGCGGGGCGGGGCCGGTGACGGATATGGCGAGCCGGTCCATGACCGGGTCGTCGACGGCCAGCGGTGCGCCGGTGATGACGGCGAGGGTCAGGCCGTCGGCCAGGCGGGTGGTAACCGGCCGGGTTCCGTTGGGCCCGGCGATGTCTATCCGCGTGGCGGTCACTCCCGGGCCCAGGTCGGTGACGGTCACGCCGGTCAGGGTGACCCCGGCCGCCTGCAGCAGCTGGCCGGTCGTCTCCTCGGCCTGATCGAGGAGTTCCTCGTCGTGGTCGGGGCGGCTGAGCAGGGCCCAGAGCTTGCCGTTATGGCGGGGGAGCCGGACCGGCAACGCCCGGTGGCCAGCGTCGTCCGCGAGGACGACGAGCACGGTCTCCGGGCGGGTCATCCAGAAAACGTGGTCGGCGTGCGCGATGCGGACAGCGGTCATGGGGATTCTCCTGGAGGTGGCGGGGATGAGGTCGGGGCGGTGCGTGGTGATGTACTCGCGCAGCCGGCGGCGGGCCTTGTGCAGGCTGGCCTTGGCGGCGCCGGGAGTGGCGGCGGCCTGCCCGGCGGGCTGGTCGGCGTAGTAGAACGCGGTGACGGCGTGGCGCTGCCCGGGGGGCAGGTCGGCGACCGCACGGCTGAGCACGTCGGCGCGGTCCAGGTCCTCAGCCGACGGCAGGCTGCCGCCGGAGGCCGGGTGCAGGTTCTCGGGCCAGTCGCCGAGCAGGGTAAGCGGCGCGCGGCGCCGCTGGGCGCGGCAGACGTTGGCCACGATGCCGCCCAGCCAGCCGGCGAACCGGTCCGGGTCGCGCAGCCGGTCCAGCGCGATGAACGCCTGCAGGAACGCGTCCTGCACGGCGTCGTCGGCGTCGTCCGGCTGCGGGCACAGCCGGGCCGCGCGGGCGCGGGCCATCGGCAGGTGCCGCTCGACCAGCAGCCGGAACGCGGCTGGATCGCCGTCGCGGGCCAGCCGGACCAGGTCGCCGTCACCGATGTCCATGCGCCGTTTTACTCCGGGGGTCCCGGCGGCGCCGGGGTGAGTTCCGCGCCACGCAGCTCAATGCGGCCGTGGCCGGCTAGGGAGATCCCGAACCGGATGGCGATGGCCTCGCCGGGGACCGGCACCGTGACCTCATGCCAGGTCCAGTCGCTGCTGCCGGGGGCGGCCAGGCTGCTGCTGCCGTGATCGAGCAGGCGGGCGCCAAGCGGCCCGTACCTCGGCCCGCTGACGGCCACGTGGAGCCCGGCCTGGCCGGCCAGGCCGGTGATGCGCAGCTGTCCGCGGAAGGTGACCGTGCGGCCGCAGTAGTCGTCGGCGTAGATGGTCTGGACGAGCACGGCGGAGCCGGCGGGTTCCGGGACCGCGGCGGCCAAGACCGCAGACTGGTCCGCGGCGGCGCAGGAGTAGTCCGGCCCGGCCGGCTCGCCGTCACCGGAGAAGCTGCCAGCCAGTTCCCAGTAGTCCAGGCCGCCGGTGAACGCCATGTTCCGCGGCTCGAAGCGCCGTGGTTGCCCGGGACCTCCCGGCGGCGCCGGGGTGAGTTCCGCGCCACGCAGCTCAATGCGGCCGTGGCCGGCTAGGGAGATCCCGAACCGGATGGCGATGGCCTCGCCGGGGACCGGCACCGTGACCTCAT
>JBEKKH010000252.1:0-9933 GCA_050010815.1 Streptosporangiaceae bacterium
CAAGCATCGTGCTTGACATCTCAATCACGCTTGGTAAAGTTAACATTATAATCCACCGAGGAGATAGAGACAATGACGAGGACCTCTACGCAGGATCTGCAGGAAGACTTTCTGACTGCCCTTCGCAAGGGCCAGCAGACCATGATCAGTGCGCTCCGGATCTGGGTGGAGACCGTCCAGGCCGTGACCCCCAAGCTGTCCGGCGTCTATGCGCCGCTCACCGACAAGCTCCCCCAGTTGCCCAACGTCGGCGTGTCGTCTGCGGACAAGCTGCCGAGCCCGAAAGAGGCCGTCGACAGCGCCTACGGGCTGGCCGAGGAACTGCTTGCCAACCAGCGGAAGTTCGCCGAGGCCGTGCTGGAAACCACCGCCCCGCTGATGCCAGGCCACCAGCACAACGGCAGGAGTCGCGTGACCCTCAAGGTCGCCCCCAAGCCGCTGGCGTTCAAGACTGAGCCCAAGCCAGCTGAGACGTGGGCCGCCGCCGTGGTGCCCGCCCCGCAGCGCGTGGTGGTCAAGCCCGAGCCCAAGGCCGCCGTGGAAGCCAAGCCCGAGCCCAAGGCCGCCGTAGTGGCCAAGCCCGAGCCCAAGGCCGAAGTCGTCGCGACTCCGCCCAAGCCGCCGGTAGCCACCACCTCCGCGCCCAAGCCCGCCGCGCCCAAGGCCGAGGAGCCCAAGCCCGCCGCGCCCAAGGCCGAGGAGCCCAAGCCCGCCGCGCCCAAGGCCGAGGAGCCCAAGCCCGCCGCGCCCAAGGCCGCGCCACGTAAGGCCGCTGCCCCCAAGGCCGCTGCCCCCAAGGCCGCGCCACGCAAGGCCGCGCCACGCAAGGCCGCCGCCCCCAAGGCCGCCGCCCCCAAGGCCGCCGCGCCCAGGGCCAAGGCCACCGACGCCAGCTAAGGCGCCCGCTGACCTCCTGCGGGCTGGGCTTCAACACAGCCCGCAGGAGCACCATCCGTCCCGCACCTAGCCCGCGTCCCGGCTTCCGGGCAATTCCCGAACGAACCGTGGTGCGCCCCCCGCGTACCCCATCCCCCGTCTGCTGCATATGCCAAGCACCACCGCTTGACATCCCAGCCCGTGCTTGATATAGTTAGCAATATAACCAACCAGGAGGCACATCATGGCTAGCACCACCATCCAGGACATGCAGGAGCAGGTCCTCAGCACCATCCGCAGGAGCCAGGAAGTCGCGCTCGACGCGCTCAAGACCTGGGTCGAGACCGTTCAGTCCCTCACCCCCTCGATTCCGTCCGTGAGCCTGCCGCTCGCCGACCGGCTGCCCAAGCCGCACGATGTTGTGGCCCGCGGTTACGACTTCGCCGAGGAGATCCTCACCAACCAGCGGAAGTTCGCTGACGAGGTGCTCAAGGTCACAAGCCCGCTACTGCCGGGCGACGTGAAGGCCTCTGCCGCCAAGTGAGACAGAGCGACACGAACGCCCCTCAGCCGGGCGAGATTGTGCACGCGGCAGCCCCGGAATACCGGGGCTGCCGCGTTCTATAGTTTGCGAAAGGAGGTAGCGCCATGCCGGACCTATGGGACGCTCAGCGCGAGGTGCTAGGTGCCTTCATCCGGGAGCAGCGCAAGAAGGCCAACCTGTCGCTCCGCCAGCTCGCGGAGCTGACCAGCTTGTCCAATCCCTACCTCAGCCAGGTCGAACGCGGCCTGCACCAGCCATCGGTCCGCGTCCTCAAGGCGATCTCCGACGCGCTCAACCTGTCGGCCGAGTCCCTGATGGCCCAGGCCGGCCTGATCGATGCGATCGCCGGCTCGGACCAGGCCGACCCAGCCCAGGAGGGCACCCCGCAGGACGCGAAGGTTCTGCCGACCGAGGATGCGATCCGCGCGGACCCACGCCTTGGCGATGAACAGAAGGCGGCGCTGATCGCGGTCTACCGCAGCATGCTCAGCTAACGTCCCCGCACCTGCCGCAAAAGCTGCTCCCATCCCCAGCCGACGCCCGTGCCGCCCGCCGACGCCCGTGCCGCCCGCCGACGCGGGTGCCGCCCGCCGACGCGGGTGCCGCCCGCCGACGCGGGTGCCGCCCGCCGACGCGGGTGCCCTCAGCTGACGCGCGCGGCCTCGGTCACATGCCGAAGCAGCAGCGCCGTGGTGACCGGCCCCACGCCGCCTGGCACCGGGCTGAGCGCACCCGCGACCTGTGCGACCGCCGGGTCGACGTCGCCGGTTAGCTTGCCCTCGCCGGTGGCGTTAGTACCGACGTCGATCACCGTGGCGCCCGGGGCGATGTGTCCGGTACCGATCAGCCCGGCGCGCCCGGCGGCCACCACCAGAACGTCGGCCTGAACGGTGATGGCGGCCAGGTCCCGGGTCCGGGAATGGCAGATGGTGACGGTGGCATCGCGGTCGAGCAGCAGGTGGGCCAGCGGCTTGCCGACCACCGCCGAACGGCCCACCACCACCGCGCGCCGCCCGCCGAGCTCGACCCGATAGTGATCGAGCAACCTGAGCACCGCCTCGGCCGTGGCCGGGGCGAAGGCAGGCAGGCCCGTCATGATGCGGCCCAGCGACGTGGGATTCGCGCCGTCGACATCCTTCCCCGGGTCGATGGCCCCGGTCAGTTCGGCCAGCCGCACGCCCGCTGGCAGCGGGGTCTGCATGATGATCCCGTGCACACTGGCCGTCTGGCTGAGCGCGGTCAGGGCCGCCCGGATCCTGTCCGCAGCGCTGTCCGCGTCATTGGTGATCTCCGCGATCAGGTCGACGACGTCGCAGCCGACGCCCACCTTGCCCGCCGCCGTGGCCAGCGACCGCACGTACCACGCGCTGGCCTCGTCGGCCGTAGCCGTCACGACGGCCAGGCGCGGCGGCCGCCCGGCGGCGGCCAGCTCCGCCGCCCGCGTCGCGGTCCCCGCCCGGATCTCCGCCGCGAGTTCCCTCCCGGCCAGCGACCGGCCAGCCTGCGGCCTCCCGGCTAGCGACCGGCCAGCCTGCGGCCTCCCGGCTAGCGACCGGCCGGCCTGCGGCCTCCCGGGTAGCGACGTCACCGGGTGATCTCGTCCCGGACGGCCGCAACGATCCGGTCGGCACGTGCGATGATCTCGTCGGTGGTCGCCGCGGTGGCGCTGAGCTCGGCCCGGATCGCGGCGTCGTTGATCCCGCGCAAGTTGACCTCGATGTTGACCCTGGCAGTCACGGCGGCGGCCCGGGCCGCCTCGGCCGCCGCGGCCACGTCGGTGATCACGTTGCGATTGCCCGCGGGCAGCAGCGCTTCGGCCAGCTCGATCAGCCGGACGGCGGTGCGGATCACCTCGGCGGGCGGTCGAGCCGCCCCGGTAAGCGCCGCCGCGATAGCGGCCGAACGAGCAACCAGCAGCTCATCGTTTTCCTTCGGCAGCTGGTAAGCCTCCGACACCGCGCCGAACGCGGCCGCATCCGCCTCGGCCAGCGACAGCGCCTCATCCCTGAGCTCGTCGGCTTCGGCGAAGATGCGACCCATCAGCTCGGCGTCGTATCGGGCGCCGTTGCTGTACCTGGCCACCATGGCGACCAGCGCCGCCGACTGCGCGGCGTGCAGGGCCGCGGTCGCGCCGCCGCCGGGCGCGGGCACCCGGGCGGCCAGCTGGCCGAGGAATGCCTCGATGGTCTCGTCGCGCAGTGTCGTGAGGCTCACCGTGGTGAGGTTACCTTGGGTGCCGTCTAGCCCTTACAGTTGGTTCATGCGCGGGTATACGCAGGAGAAAGAGGCCTACCTCAAGCGGTTGCGCCGGGTCGAGGGTCAGGTGCGCGGGCTCCAGCGCATGGTGGAATCCGACACCTACTGCATCGACATCTTGACCCAGGTGTCGGCCGTGACCCGGGCCCTTCAGGCCGTCGCCCTTGGCCTCGTCGAAGACCACCTCGGCCACTGCGTCACCCAGGCCATCGAAGCCGGCGGCCCCGAGGCCGAGGACAAGATCAAGGAAGCCTCCGAGGCTATCGCCCGCCTCGTCCGGTCCTGAGCGCCGGCTTCGGCGCCCGCCTCAATCCCGTTCCCAGGGAGCTTCCTCGCCCATCTTGGCGTAGTACTTGGCCAGGTGGCTCTTGACCCGGTCGGTGTCCTTGGCCGGGAGGTCAACCCCGCCGCGTGCCCCTTGCATGACGTTGCCCGCGGCCATCACCCCGCGTGGCACGGCCTTGATTTTCCCGTCGATGACGTCGGCGATGAGTAGCTTGTAGGCGGTGAAGTTGTCCTTGTTCTCGCTGTCGTACCAGACGTGGGCGTCGCGGTATTTCTCGTTCGGCTCGTCCTGCGCGCCGGCCCACTTCCTGACCCGCTTCTCGGCGGCCGCGCCGTCCCACTCCCGGTTCTGGTCGGCGAGCGGGTAATCCTGGAACGCAGAAACGGCCATATCAACAGGCTCCTTCCGATAGCTGACACCTGCGACCGCTACCCGCCAAGCCAGGCCCAAACCCAGGCCTTAACCAGAGACACCCGTCACGGCGTCACCACTTGCCCCTTGCCCACCACGGTGATCCCGCCGCCCGACACGACGAACCCCCGCTCCCGGTCCCGCTCCTTGTCCACCCCCACCACGGTGCCTTCCGTCACGACCACGTTCTTGTCCAGGATCGCGTTCTCCACCACCGCCCGCCTTTCCACCAGCGAATTGTGCAGCACCACCGACCGTTCCACCCGCGCCCAGCTTTGCACGTGAACGCCCGGCGACAGCACCGAGTTCCGCACCAGGCCGCCCGAGACGATGACCCCGTTGCTGATCATGCTGTCGATCGCCTGCCCGGTCAGGTCTCCCCCCTCGTGCACGAACTTGGCCGGCGGAGCCGGCGGCACCCAGGTCAGGATCGGCCACTCGTCGTTGTACAGGTTGAACACCGGGGACACCGCGCACAGATCCATGTGCGCGGCGAAGTAGGAGTCGATCGTGCCCATCTCCCGCCAGTAACCGTGGTCGCGCTCACTGGTCCCAGGAACGTCGTTCGTCAGGAAGTCGTAAAGGTGCGCGGCGTGCTGGGCGACCAGCATCGGGATGATGTCGCCGCCGATGCTGTGCCGGCTGCCTTCGTTGGCCGCGTCCTGGCGCAGCGCGTCCACCAGCACGCCGACGTCGAACACGTAGGTGCCCATCGACGCGACCGCGTGGTCCGGACGGTCGGGAAGACCCGGCGGATCGGCAGGCTTTTCCACGAACTCCTCGAGCAGGTGGTCATCCGGCGCCGTGCGCATGACGCCGAACTCCGTCGCCGCCAGCCGCGGCACCGGGATCGCCGCGACCGTGACCCCGGCGCCCCAGGCCCGGTGCGCCTCGATCATCTGCCAGGGATCCATCCGGTACACATGATTGGCGCTGACGACCGCGACGATGTCCGGCCGCTCGTCGTCGATGAGGTTCAGCGACTGGTAGATCGCATCCGCCGAGCCGGTCTGCCAGTGCGGCCCGCGCCGCTGCTGGGCCGGCACCGGCGTGACGTAGTTGCCCAGCAGGCTG
Source organism: Streptosporangiaceae bacterium (assembly GCA_050010815.1). Lineage (GTDB taxonomy): Bacteria > Actinomycetota > Actinomycetes > Streptosporangiales > Streptosporangiaceae > Palsa-504. The sequence continues at coordinate 5,448 of JBEKKH010000252.1, forward strand.
TTCAGCCGCCAGGTGGTGGTGATGTGCCGGTCCAGGCTATGGCTCTTGTACTGGGTCAGCACGCAGATGTGCAGCAGGTCGCCGTTGACCAGGTTGGACAGCGCGAAATCGACCAGCCGGTACAGCCCGCCGAACGGCACCGCCGATTTGGCCCGGTCCGCGGTCAGCGGTGCGAGCCGTTTACCCTCCGCGCCCGCCAGAACGATGCCCATGACCCGCTGCTGTCCAGCCATCGCGCCAACTCCGCCCGCAGAGTCTCCGTTGCCTCTTCGCGCCAACATACCCGTTTGTTCCGCCCCCGTCCGGGTAGCCGGCCGCCCGCACGCCACCACGGAGGAGAAGAACACCATGCAGCTCGGCTACAAGCTGGCCACCGAGGGCTTCGGCCCGAAGGAACTCATCCGTCAGGCCGTCCTGGCCGAACAAGCTGGCTTCGACTTCGTCGAGATGAGCGACCACTATCATCCGTGGGTGGAGGCTCAGGGCCGGCCTTCACCTGGAACCTGCTGTCCGCCATCGCGATGAAGACCGAGCGGATCGGCCTGGCCACCGGCGTCACCTGCCCGTCCGTGCGGTACCACCCGGCCATCATCGCCCAGGCCGCGGTGACCCTGGCCATCATCTCCGACGGCCGCTTCACCCTCGGCGTCGGCGCGGGGGAGCGGCTCAACGAGCACGTGGTCGGCCTGGGCTTCCCCGGCGCGCGCATCCGCCACGCCCGGTTTCGCGAGGTCCTGGAGATCATCCGGCTGCTCTGGCAGGGCGGCTACCACTCCTACGAGGGCAAGTACCTGCAGCTCGAGGACGCTCGCGTCTTCGACCTGCCGGATCAGCTCCCGGTGATCGCGGTGGCCGCCAGCGGCCCGGAGTCGGTCCAGCTCGCCGCCGATCTCGGCGACGGCCTGTTCGCCACCGAACCCGACGGCGACCTGCTGCAGTCCTGGCAGCGCCTCGGCGGCAGCGGCCCCGCCTACGCCGAGGTCCCGCTGGCCTGGGCCCCCATGGAGGTAGACGCCGTGCAGGCGGTGCTCGAGAAGAACAGTTTCGCGCTGACCGGCTGGAAGGTCATGGCCGAGCTGCCCAACCCGGTGAACTTCGAGGCGGCCGTGGCCAACGTCACCGCCGGCCAGGTCAAGGACCAGTTCGCCTGCGGCCCGGACGTGAGCCGGCACCTGGAGGTCGCCCAGCAGTTCGCCGACGCCGGCTTCGACCACCTGGTCATGATGAACGCCGGCCCCGACCCCGACGGCTTCCTGGACTTCTTCGCCCGCGAACTAGCCGAACCACTCCGCAAGCTAACCCGGGCAAGCTAACCTCGTCCGCCAGGCGCATGTTATCGCCGGAGACGGCGGCAGCTCGGCTCGAGCCCGCACGTGACGGAACAGATCAGCCGAAGCGGGCCGAGTTCCCGGCGACCCCCGTCGCCCCGGGTCGTCGCGCGGGAACCCGGTCCCGGATTGCCTGCCGTTAAGCCGGCTGAATCATGTTCACGTGTTGGAGCCGACCACGTCATCGATGTCCGCTGCCGTGAACGTGATGGTGTTGTTCGTGTTGAGCACGTTGTCCCACGTGCCGCCCCCGGACGAGGACGCGGCTCGACTCTGCGGTCTGCTGCCGTCCCTCGTTGGCGGTGAAGGCTCTTATTTTTTCCGAACGGACAGTGGTGTCACACCCACCCAATCCCTTACCCCCAGACGGCGCCGGCCAGCCAGATCGCCACCCCCGCCAGGACCAGCAGGATGATGTTCAGCCAGATCACCTTGGCCTCGCCACGGCGCAGGTGCAAAGAAATCCCGCCGACCTGGATCAGCACGAGCCCGATCGCCGCCGCCAGGGCCAGAGCCCGGGCGATGCCGGTCAGCGGGGGCAGGATCAGCCCGAGGGCTCCGAGCACCTCAAGCACCCCGATGGTACGCACGAGCCTCAGCGGCACCGTGTCGATCCAGCCCATCATCGGCCGCAGCTGGTCCGGGGACCGCAGCACCTTGAGCCCGCCCGAGTACAGGTAGAACAGCGCGAGCAGCGCGGCGACGATCCAGTAGGCCACGGTCATGGAGCACACCCCTTTAGTTACTACTTGTAAGTTGCCCCATTGTTGATCAGAATCGGAGGGCCTACAAAAGTCACACGCGTGTGCGTTGCTATCAAGGAGGTGCCCGTGTCTGACTATGAGGACGTCTGCCTGATCCGGGGCGACCAGGGGCGGGCCATCCGTGCGCTGCTCGACCGCATCGCCGACAAGTGGGCGCTGCTGATCATCGCGACGCTGCACTCGCAGCGACTGCGGTTCACCGGGCTGCAGCGGCACATCCCGGGCATCTCGCAGCGGATGCTCTCGCTCACGCTGCGCAAACTCGAACGTGACGGGCTCGTGGTCCGTACGGTGCACGCCGAGGTGCCACCCCGGGTGGAGTACGAGCTCAGCGAGCTCGCCACCACCTTGATCCCGCACGCGGTCGCCCTGGCCAACTGGGCCGTCGAGCACAACCCCGACATCGACGCTAACCGTGAGGCCTACGACACCGACCACCCCGCCCCCTGACGCCCCCGACCACCCCGCCCCCCTGACGCCCCCCGGATCCCCAGGCCGGTCGCGGGCGCTACGGGCGGCTACGGGACGAGGACGATGCGCTTCCTGTCGGCGGCCTGCGCCCAGGCCTGCTCGACGTCGGCGAGCGGCATGGCCCGGGCGTCGGCGTCGAAGGTGCCCGCGCTGATCGCCTCGGCGAGGGCGGGAAGCTCGGCGACGTACTCCCGCGCGCTGACCGAGCCCTGGCCGCTGCCGACGATCTGCAGGCGGACGGCGCGCAGGGCGGCCGACGAGACCGGAGCCGTCGGACCGGCCACCGAGCCGATCTGGATCCAGCTCAGCGGCTGGCCCGGGTCCGCCCGGTGGGTGACGACGGCGATCATCGCGGCCGCGGTGGGCTCGCCCCACAGGTAGTCGATGACCACGTCGACGTCGGCGGCGTCCTTGCCGAGGCGATCGGCCATCTCGCCGGCGTCGCCGTCGAGGCGCACCGTGGCGGTAGCACCGAGCGCGGGCAGTGCGGCCAGCCGCCCGGCGTCGCGTCCGGCCGCGATCACGTTGTCCGCGCCGAGCCGCTTCGCGATCTGGACGGCCAGTTGCCCGGCGCTTCCCGTCGCGCCCAGCACGAGCACATCCTGCCCGGCCCGAAACGGCACCCGCTGGCGCAGCGCGACCCAGGTCGACATCGCCGGGTTCATTGCCGCGGCCACCGCGACCGGATCGGTGCTGTCGGGCAGCACCAGGCTGCGCCGGACGTCGATGACCGTCTGCTCGGCCATCGCACCCATCGTCGTGTCCGGCAGGATGAAGTAACGCAGCCGCCCGTCCGGCCCGCGCCCGACGCCGTCGATGCCGGGTACCAGCGGCAGCTCATCGGTGCTCGTGTAATGCGACCCGTTTGCCTGCGACCGGACCCGCGGGTGCAGCCCGGCGGCGAGGACGTCGACGAGCATCTCGTCGTCGCCGGCCGGAACCGGGGCCGAGAACTCCTGGTAGCGCGGAGGGGAGTCGAACGTCGTGACAACAGCGGCATGCATGCGGCCTCCAGAGCAGAACTAGTTTGTAATACCAATGAATATAGTTGGTAGTACCAAGCAAAACACGTACGCTGGCCGTATGCCCGCCCCCCGCCCGTCCGCCCCCCGCCCGTCCGCCCCCCGCCCGTCGGCCCCCCAACCGTCCGCCGTCGATCAGCGCGATCTGATCGACGCCCTGGCCCAGACGGCATTCATCACGATGGCCGTGCTGAGCAAGATTGGGGCCGAGCACGACCTGTCCCTGACCCAACTCCGGATGCTCGGGATCCTTCGGGACCGCCGTCTGAAGATGAGCGAGCTGGCCGACTACCTCGGACTCGACAAGTCCACCGTGTCCGGCCTCGTCGATCGCGCCGAGCGGCGCGGCCTGCTGCAGCGAACGCCGAACCTGGCCGACCGTCGCGCCGTGGACGTGCAGCTCAGCCCGGACGGGATGGAATTCGCCGAACGCGGCGCCACCCTCGTCGCGCGGTCCTTGTCTCCTCTGACCAGCAGGCTTACCCGAGCCGACACCCATCGCCTGACCACCCTGCTCGAGCGCATGCTCCCCGCCCAGCCGCTCCCCGCCCAGCCGCTCCCCGCCCAGCCGCTCCCCGCCCAGCCGCTCCCCGTCCAGCCATAACCCCCGCGCAAGACAGCCCGCTCCGCCCGCCCGCATTCCCTATCGTTCCGCCCGCATTCCCTATCGTCCCACCCGCCGCACCCATCCCCGCTGTCCCGCCAGAAGTCTCTCCCGGCGGCCGCCCCCATCACCGGGGATTGCGTGGCGGATGCGGGCTTGGCGGTGGATCGGGTGGACGGGGTGGACATTCCGGAATAAATCGAGTTTCCGGCGTGTCGTGTCCGGCCGTCATACTCGCCAGCGATTTGCGGCATTTACGCGGGTATATCCCGTTCGTGCCGGGGCTCTGGCCTTCTC
>JBEKKH010000253.1:0-10378 GCA_050010815.1 Streptosporangiaceae bacterium
GGTGCACGCGCCCGGTGCGTCGTAGGACGTCAGGTACACGGTGGACGCGAGCAGCGACGGCGGGAACGGCTCCTGCACGCTCGCGCAGCTCTCCCCCACGGCCAGGCCGAACGCCGCCAGGAACACCAGCCCGGTCACGTTCGCGAGCCCGGCCGACGCCTGGCCGATCACCGCCCCGCCGTAGGCGTGCCCGATCAGGACGACCGGGCCGTCGGTGGCCGCGGCCACCGCGCCGATGGCCGCGGCGTCAGCGGCCAGGCCGCGCAGCGGGTTGGCCGGAGCCACCGCGTCGTACCCCGCCCTGGTCAGCTCGCGGAGCACGCCGCCGAACCCGGACGCGTCCGCGAACGCCCCGTGGACGAGAACCGCCGTCGGCCGCTTCACGCGCACGCTCCCCTCAGGATCTCCTCCAGCCTCGCGCGCGGCGCGCCGCCAGTCCCTAGCCCGTTCAGGTGAGGCGCCGTCTGGCGCGGACTCATGCGTCCGCGTGATGGCCTGTCCGACGCCGCGGCGGTTACCTGAGCGCATGTCTTCGCTGAGACCGCATCCCCGCAGGAAGGAACCACAGGCATGAATGCCCGACCCAACATCGTCCTGGTCCACGGCGCCTGGGCGGACGGCTCGTCCTGGAGCGGCGTGATCGAGCGCCTGCAGGCGGCCGGCTTCCACGTGACGGCCCCGCAGTTCCCGATGACCTCGCTCACCGCCGATGTGGGCAGGCTCCGGCAGGTGCTTGACTTCCAGGACGGCCCTGCCATCGTGGCCGGGCACTCCTACGGTGGTCAGATCATCACCGCGCTCGGCACCGACGCGCCCAACGTGGCCGGCCTGGTCTACATCGCCGCCTTCGGCATCGATCAGGGAGAATCGCTCGGCGCACTGCTGGCCGCCGGACCACCGACGCCGGCCCTTGAGCACCTGTTCACCGACAAGCTGGGCTTCGGCTGGCTGTCCCGGGACGACTTCGTCCACCACTTCGCGGCCGACGTCGACCCGGTCCGCGCCAACGTCATGTACGCCGTGCAGCAGGGACTGGCCGGTTCCGCCTTCACCGACGTGATGGGTGTCCCAGCGTGGAAATCGCTGCCGTCGTGGTACCTGGTCGCCACCCAGGACGAGGCGATCCCGCCGGACGCCGAGCGGATGTTCGCCCGCCGGATGGGGGCGACCACCATCGAGGTCGCCTCCAGCCACGTCGCGATGGTGTCCCACCCGGAGGAGGTGACGCAACTGATCACGGCGGCCGCCGACACCTGCGTAACCGGGCGCTGAAGCCGCCGTCGACGGTGATGACGCTGCCCGTGCTGTAGCTGGCGTCAAGCGCCAGGTGAACAATGGCGGCGGCCAGTTCCGCCCGGGTCGCCCACCCGGCCCAGCAGCACCCTGGCCATCTCGGTGGTCCCGGTGCGCTGGACTTCCTCCGCGTCCATGCCGTCGAGGTAGGCGGCGATCGCCTCGGCCATCATGGGAGTGTCGGTGGCGCCCGGGGCAACGCAGTTCACCCGGACGCGGGGGGCCAGCTCGGCGGCGAGGCTGGTGGTCAGGCCCAGCAGCGCCGCCTTGGTCGCGGCGTAGGCGGCGTGGCGTGGCCGCCCGTGCAGCGCCGAGACGCTGCTGACGAAGACGATCCCGCTCCCGCCGGCCAGCACCGGCCGCAGCGCCTGGGTCAGAAAAAACGGACCCGCCAGGTTGACGGCGACCAGCTGATCGAAGACCGGCCTGGTGGTCTCTTCTAGGGATACGATCCCCTCGATCGCCGCCGCGTGCACGACGGCCGCCACCGGTGCGCGGCACCAGCACCCGCATGCTGCTGTACGACTTCACCAGCAAAGAGGAACTCATCATGGCGGTGCTCACCGAGATCCGCCGACGGGAGGCCGGCATGCTGGCCGAGCACGTCCGCACCAGCGCTGCATCGGGACCCGAGCTGATCCAGGCCGTCTGGGACTGGGCCAGCTCCGCCGAACGCGCGCCGTTCATGCGGCTGTTCTTCGAGGTCTACATAGATGCCATCGCTCATCCCGGCACCTACTCCGAGCGAGGGCAGGCCATGGTCACCGATTGGCTGGACCAGTTCGATGCCGTCCTCGACGGCTCACCAGCCGATGCCGCCTCGGCCACCCTGGCGATCGCCGTACTGCGCGGGCTGCTCCTCGACCGGCTCAGCACCGGCGACGAACAGCGCACCGACCGCGCCCTCCTACGGTTCACCCAGCTCCTCGGCGGGCAGGGACAGGGGCCTGACTCCGAAAAGCACTCAGCTCCCGTACCACGTCCGCCCGATCCACGGCCAGCCGGATGTGACGAAACACGCTAGTCAGCCATTGCTGAGCAAACTAGTGCCTCAGCAGCCGGGTCCCCGGTTACCCGGTGCGGTTAGGTCACGTCCGGTAAAGGGTCAGCATCCCGCGAACACCACCCGCCTCGCCTGGCACACCCGTGCCGGGCGGTCCCGCTCTGCAACGACACCGATGATCCATTGTCGTTGCCCCAGCAACACCTATGGTCCTTCGCTGTGGGTCAGGTTCGGGGTTCTGCCCCGGCGAAGCTGTGGGAAGCGAGGCGAACGTTACCTGACACGGTATCGGCTGGCCTCGTCGGGCCATCTAGTTGACACCATGGGCCACCACCAGTTACGCCACCACCTGGCACTTGCCGGAGTGCCGGGATCGGGTCAGTCAGCTGCCCTCCGTCCGCGTCCTAAGGGCTTCGTTCAGTCCCTGGAAGCTCGCCTCGGCTCGGGTGAAGGTTTTACCGGGAAAGGCAGCGAGGAGGCCGCGGAAGGTCTCGCTTTGCTCTAGCCGGGTGCCGCCGTCTGCCGGGGTCAGCGTGAAGCGGTGCTCGCCGCTGATGATGCCGGGCAGGCTGGATACCCACCTCAGCTCCACGCCCGGGTCGGCGACGGTGATCGTCGGCTTGACCGTCATCAGCCGGCCGTTGGCCGGGTGGACGCTCCGCAGCGTGATCCTGTTCCCCACGGCGACCTGCCCGGATGCCTCGCGGAACAGCGGGTTCCACTCCGGGTAGCGGCCCAGGTCGGTCAAGACCGCCCACACGGCCTCCGGCGGGGCGTCGATTTGGATGGTCGCAGACATGGTCCTCATGCGGTGTCCTGCCTGTCGTCTCACCGGCCGCGGTCCCGCCGCGGCTCCGTCATTATCAACGTGCATTGTAAGTCGTTTTCCACGATACTACGTACGGCGTACGATGAAAGGTAGGGTGACTAGTGATGACTTCACCTGGTGACCCCCCTGCCGATGCCGCCAGCCAGGCCGGTGGCCGGCCTGCTCGTGCCACGAAGACGCAGGGCGCGCAGGCATCAATCTGGGACCTACCTGAACACGGGACCCGGGGGCCCAGGCCAAGGCATGACCGCGCCGTCATCGCTGCGATCGCCGTGCGGATCGCTGATGCCGCGGGCCTGGAGGCGGTCAGCATGCGCCGGGTTGCGGGCGAGCTCGGAATCGCCGTTATGTCGCTGTATAACTACGTTCCGGCCAAGGATCACCTGGCCCAACTGATGACCGACCAACTGGCCGGCGAGTACGCCTACCCCGTCACGCCCGCCCCGGACCTGCGCGCGGCCATCGCGGACCTGGCCCGCCAAGCCCGGGACATCGCGGGGCGGCACCCGTGGCTGGCCGGGCTGATGCAACGCCCGGTGCCGCCAGGCCCCAACGGGCTCCGCTACCTGGATTACTTCCTCGGGCTGCTGGCAGGCTCCAGGCTCGGTACCGGAGCCAAGCTGGAAGTCATCGCCTTGATCAGCGGCTTCGCCACCATGTACGGCGCGATGCAGGCGGCCTTCCCCGCTGGGCAAACAGGGGCCGACGCCGCGGAGCAGAACGCCGCGCAGGTCCAGGCCATCGCCCGGGCAGCGGCTAGCGGCCGCTACCCCAATCTCGCCGCGGCCCTCGCCGCCGCCGGCCCGCCGCGTAGCCAGGATGAGATCTTCGCATCATGCATCGACCGCTTCATCGACCTGGCGGGACCTGAACACCAGCACAGCCCGTGACAGGCGACTCTGTCACACCATGGCCCGCGGGTGCAGTCAACATACGGATTCCGCCGCCCTCACCCTTCAGCTGATCATTGGCTTGCGATAACTGTCACCCATGAAGGACATGCAGTGATGACTTCCTATTCACGCCTTCCGAACAAGCTGATCAGCGCGCCCAACGGCGTCGACTACGCGTACCGCGACACGGGCAGCGGCAAGGGTGGCGCGCCGCTGGTCCTTCTCCAGCACTTCCGCGGCAACCTCGACAGCTGGGATCCCGCGCTGATCGACGCGCTGGCCTCGGCCAGGCGGGTCGTCGCCTTCGACAACGCCGGAGTCGGCGGCTCCACCGGGACAACACCGGACACCGTGGAGCAGATGGCGCACGACGCCATCGCGTTCCTCGCCGCCGCGGACCTCGGTCAGGTCGACCTGCCGGGGTTCTCCATCGGCAGCTTCGTCGCGCAGCAGGTCGCGCTGAGGCGGCCGGCCGTCGTGCGCCGGCTGATCCTTGCGTCCGCGGCGCCGCAGGGCGCCGCCGGCATGCACGGCTGGGCCCCCGACGTCATCGGCGCCATCGGCACCCGGGAAACCAGCCCCGAGCAATACCTCGACGTCTTCTTCGCCCGGTCCTCGCCGAGCCGGCAGGCCGGTCAGCAAGCCCTGCAGCGCATGCACGCCCGGACCGAGGACCGGGACACGACCACGAGCTGGGCGACTCGTCAAGCGCAGTATGACGCGATCTGCACGTGGGGGGTCCCCGATCACGCGCTGCTCCAGCGGCTCAGCTGCCTGCAGATGCCGGTGTTCGTGGCGAACGGCGACAGCGACCCGATGATCCTGCCGCACTACTCCTACCTGCTCGCGGGCCTGATCCCGCAGGCGCGGGTGAAGATCTACTCTGACTCGGCGCACGGGTTCCTGTTCCAGCACCACGCCGACTTTGCCGCCGACGTCGAAGCCTTCCTCAGCGACCCTTAGCCTCGATTCCCGGTCAGGTAATTGAGTTGAGGTTCCCTGTCGCCTGGGGGCTTCAGCGTGGCGGGAAGGTGAAGCGGAGGGTGCGGTTGCCCCACCAGGGGATGGGGACGGCGATTTCGGCGAAGCCGGCGTCGATGAGGATGGGGTGGTGGCTGCGGAGGTGGAGTGCGCAGGTGACGCCGGTGTCGTCGATGTGCAGGGTGCCGGTGGCGTCGAGGAAGTCGCGCCACAGGGTGGCGGGGGTGGCTCGTTCGTAGCGGGACAGCTTGAGGGCGAGCAGCCGGCAGAGGTTCCCGGCGATGACGGTGAGGGTGGTGTCGAGGTCGACGTTGAGTGAGACGCTGCTGGTGAGGGCGTCGAGGTGGAATCCGCCGATGTAGGCGTCGAGCTCGTTCTCGATCATCATCCGCTCGGCGTAGCGGGCGAACAGGTCCTTGCTCTTGCCGGCGGTGTCGTTGGTGATGAGCAGGGTGGGCTCGTCGCGGCCGATGTTCTTGATGGCGATCTGGCGGACCTGGGTGCTGATCCCGGTGAGCTTGATCATGTCCTCATGCATGCGGGGCCGGCGGTAGCGGCCGGAGCGGGCGATGACGGCGGTCTTCCATTCCGGTGCGGGCAGGTCGGCGAGGCGGGCGAGCTCGGTCTTGCCGCGCTGGCGCAGGGTGAGCCATTTGATGCCGCGGGCCGACAGCTCCTCCAGGACCTTGCAGGTGGTGAGCTGGGAGTCGAAGACGAGCAGGCCGGGGCCGGTGCCGGTCGTGGCCTTCCAGTAGTCAGCGAAGGCTGTGATCTCGGCGGCCTGCCCGGCCTTGGTGATGCCGGCGTTGGAGTACACCATGTCGCCGGCGGCGTGGTCCTGGGCGAAGAAGGTGAGGACGGCGCGGGTGCGCTGGGAGCGGCGGGGGACGTAGTGCTTTTCCAGGACCGCCTGCTCGCCGTGGTGGCGGATGGCGTGGAAGTCGCAGTTGAACCCGGCCTCGCCGGTTGCCAGGCCGAGCGGCCGCAGCGCCTTGACCAGGCCGGTCAGCAGTTTCTGGTTGGACTCGCGGCGGACCCGCCAGGAGTAGGTGCCCAGGTGGGTGGCCTTGGGCAGGGCGGCCAGGCCGAGGGCGAAGGCCAGCCCTGTGTCGTCGGCCAGCGTCCCGGCGTGGGAGACGCGGGGCTTGCGGGCGCATTTGGCCAGCAGCAGGGTGCCGGGGGAATGCCAGGCGGTCAGCGCCTCGGTGGAGGGGTAGCCGGCCTGGGCGATCAGGTCCGGCAGGCCGATCTGGGTGATCGCGGGCAGCAGGAGCAGCAGCCCGGCGTGGTCACAGGGCAGGTCTAGCCTGCCTTCCGGCCAGCCTGGCAGGGCAGCGGCCTTGACCGGGTCGAGCTTGGCGGGCGGCCCGCGGCGGCCGTCGTCGCGGCGGGGCAGCCGCGGCAGCCCCTCGCCGCCAGGATCTGCCAGCAAGTCTGCGCCGAGACCGGCATGCCCTCGGCGGTGAGCGCGGCTGCGATCTCGGTCACCGAGTGCCCGGCCGCGCGCAGCTCCAGCACCCGGGCGCGCAGCTCCCCGGTGGCCTTGCTCGGGCCCTTGGGGCCGCGCCGGGCCCCGGCGAACAGGTTCAGCCGGCCCGTGCGCAGCAAGGTGGCCATCTGGTGGACGCTGGCGGTGGAGTACCCGAACCGGTCCGCGACCTCGGCGGCGGGCATGTCGTCCAGGAAGTAGGCGCGCATCGCCTCATACCGGCGCTGCGCAGAGCTCGCCGGCTTGGTGAAGTACTCCGCGCCGTCCCGCATCCTCCTCATCCTGGCATCTCAATCAATCTTGCTGAATTGCTGCCTATGATGGTAGAGCCGTATCAGGATGACCGCGCGGCGACACGCTGGTCAGAGCACTGGGATAGCGGGGTATGTCCGATTTCCGCATCGCCTGAACCTGGTCACTAGTTCAGGTAATCTCGTTGAGGTCATCGCGAGACCAGGCGGGAGCATGCCGTCTGCCAGCGCGAATGCGTGGGCACGCAGCCGGGATGCTGGGCGACCGCCGAGTCAGCCTCGTCTCCGAGAATCGAGGTTAGTGGTCGGTACCACAGCCGACCTGCTAGGGGTCGATCTTCTGTAGCGGCCAGAGAGAATGGGATATCGGGCGTCCAACAGGACACGCCGATCCGCGATTGCCCAGCAGCCACCCGCCTGTCGCCTGCCAGGTGACATGATTGCCGGTTTCCCCTGGTCAGTCGGCATAGGACGCGCAGCGGCGCGGGCAAGCCCGTAACCGGATTGTGACATACATTGCGCTGCGGCGCGTTCGCCGAACCAGGAGGAGATTGGCCTCGGCCAGCGCTGCTGTTTACCGCTGCCCTGGAGACTACCTGGAATGCATGTCCGCAGGACCAGTCGTCATCGATGGCCGCCGGGTACGCCGCCAAGACCCTCTGCCCTGCAGCCATCGACGAGCATCCCCGCACACCGGCCGACTGCAACCAGCGCATACCCCCGGGGCTCGCGGTAATTTTACAGATACCAGGAATATCCCCGGGATGTCGTCGCTATCTGGTTATCATATTGATGCTGCACCAACAGAGGGTGACACTCTAAAATGTGCTGCAATTGCCTCTAGTGCAGCATCATCGTGTTTTCCTAGAACCTCCAAGGCGGCCTGAACTCCATCAGAGGGTGCAAGCAACTCTGCAGCGAACGCCCGTGCAACTTGTTCGTCTTGACCGCGAGCCGCCGACAGGACGAAACGCTGATGCTCAGGATGGGCCAAGGCCCGGCCCAGTGCCCTGGCTTGGCCGAAGCGGCTAGCTGTTGCTCCGAGGCGACGGTTGTCTAGCACTAGCCCACAGCGGTCTGCTGTTACCGTTACGACTCCGTGCAAACCATTTGAGGGTGCGCTGACATCACCAAGCCTTACCCATGGAGATATATCGAATTGTTTCGTATGATCTAGATCAAGTTCACGTCTGACTTGACGGGCCATAGCATATCCGATTGTCCACGGCCTCTCGTCATTAACGGTATTAGAAAGGCTGTCCACTGGTGATGACAGTGCTGCGTACAGAGGCCGAAGCGCCTTGGCGGCCTTAGCCGATGCACGCTCCGAAACAGACATTGCTCGGCGAGCCCACTCTGCTGCACCCGCAAGGCCTGTAACATCGGCGCTATCGAAGAAATCACCAGAAACTTCAGAAGGCAGATCAGCCGCTATGCGAACGACCTCGTCTGCGGTGTGCTCGCTTACGGAATAAGGATCTAGGCCCAGTCGAGCTACCGTGAGGCAAAAGTCTCGTTCTTCCTCGTCCGCTGTCGCGACCGCCTCCCACTCCTCGGCCAACGGTGTTTTAGGGAGCTTCGACTCCGCGAGACGCTCGAGGACGCGATTAACAACTCCGGCCAAGCAGACGCGCGCCTCGTCGGCACGGATTATTGCGTAGCCCTCCGATGCAAAGCGCACGGGAGAAAAGCTACGGTTACGATCTTGTGACCACGCCACGCAGGTAACAGGTCCCTCAGGGACCACCGTTAGGTCAGGCCAAGGCATTCCATCGCCAGCGCCGCGGAAGTTGTGTTCGGGCAACCAGGGGTATGCGCGGACGTTCTGCCATGTCCAGTAGCGTGCCTCAACCGCTGACGGTCGTATGTGAGAAGTGAGCAGCCACCAGTTCGAAGCAACCCACTGGGCGAGCGGGTATATTGAACCATAGACTGAGCGACGGAATGTTCCGTCCGCAGCCTCTACTTGCGTTATGCATCTATCGCCAACCCAGATCTCGTACCGTGCCCATGTCGCTGCTAGCTCAGGCGTTGTGACCCCAGGCGCTTCCAACCATTCAATGTTTACATCGAAGCCGATAGTCATCATAGCCAGCCCGGAGCTTCATAGTCTTTGATTGGGTACCCTTTGTATTGCCCAAGTCCTGAGTTACTGAGGCGAGCATCGTAGACTTGATCGCCAACTCGTTTCCACGCGTACCTGGGAAAATCGCCTTCAAGCACAGCGCTTACACAGCCTTCGCTGACTGCTTCCCGCAGCCAACTGGCAACCTCGTCGAAATTCAGCCCTCTCGGACAGGCGGACGCATCGCTTCTTAGATTTCCAGGACCAGCGCTAGTCAGGTAATCCTTATGCTCGGCACTTATCACGTATGTCACTTTCCCTGCCATGGCGCCAAGGTCTATCTCCGGTCCGGGTACGAGGCGCTCATCCTTCCGCGGCCGATGACGACGGGGCGCTCGCATCAGGCCGTCCTGCTGAGCAGCGTTTCCGGGCTGGGAGAGTCATGCCTCTAGGGTAAACGCCGATTCCCTTGCCAGATCCCAGACGGTTCAAGGATGGTAACTTCCCTGTCATCACGACGTCCATGCGTCTTGTGATCTTCTCTGCCTGCTCGGCAGCAAGCATCCATCGCAGCCTGCGGCGCTCTACCGGGCTCGCCAGGCACGATCCTCCCCGGCTTCGGCGCCGGCGAGGGGTTCCCCCGGAGCACCTGGACCGCCGCCTCGTGATTTGACAGGAAGCGCCGCAGCGCTTGGGATCGTCCGAACAGCAGGAGCGCTCCGGCCGTGACCTCGGCCTTGGTCCCGACCCAGTCCACGGCACCGCCGCGGCCCACCTCGTGAGCGGACATCTCATGGGCGTGGTACGGCACACAGACCGGCCGACCGTCGCCAGCAATGGCCCGCCGGACGTAGGTGCCTCTCGCTGTTTCCACCACGCGCGGGCTATCGAGCACCTCGACGACCAGGATTTCCGCACCTCCGGCCTGAACGATTCCGACGACGGCCCTGCAGCTCGGCGAGCAACTGCTCCGACTGCCGGAACATCTCGACGAGCTCATGGCGAGGGTATAGCTCCTCTTCCTCGTCCCGGTGCCGGGCTTTCCGCCGACGGCCGAGGACCAGGCGGGGAACACGGATCAGCTGCGGCCGCTCGTCCCCGAGTACCTCCGAAGGAGGTACCGAGGAAGCGGGATCCCCCCACTCGGCCTTGTCAGGATCGCTGATGTCGAACTGGACCAGGCATCTCGGGACGCCCCGGTCTCGCCGGCGGTGGGCGTTCAGGTCCTGGCGCAGCACGCCGGCTACCTCCAGCTGTATGGCCTTGCCGGGCTGGGCCGGCAGTGCCTGGAGGTCGATATCCACCCCGTTGACCGGCCACCACTGCGCGGCCAGCGACCGGTACCTGTACGCGACGCACAGGCTGGCCCAGTGCTCCAGCGTCTTCTCCGGAACCGACACGTTTTGCGTCATGGTGAAAACAATAGGTAAGGGGCGTTTCCATGGAAACCCGGTGACTGGGTGACAGCGGCCGCTCCGATCAGGGAGCGAGCGATGGCGACCGCCGTTGAGCTGGATAACTCGCAGACGGGGGACTACGACCGGACGCGTCATGAACTATCACGACCACTGATA
>JBEKKH010000254.1:0-9899 GCA_050010815.1 Streptosporangiaceae bacterium
CGATCGCCAGGTGATGCTCATCGGCCAGCGAACGCCACTGGCGCAAGGTGACGCTGTCCGTCGCGGAGGTCGCGAGTCCGAGCGCCTCGGCGGCCGCTGGCCTGGCGGCATCGCCGAAGACATAGCCGGAATCGCACAGCTCAGGCAGCACCACCAGCTGTGCCCCCGCGGCCGCCGCCTCGGCCACGGCAGCCGCGGCCGCGCGCCGGTTGGCCTCGGGCTCGCCCACGGCGAGCCCGAGCTGCGCGACCGCGATGACGGCGAGGCCCGGGCGGTCCGGCGATCTGTCCACTGTGCGCGCTCCGTTCGTCGACGGCGACTATGTAAACAGCATCGCTGTCCCGTACCGTCGGCGGGAGACAACTGGAGGAAAGGACGGCCGGTGACCGGACAAGCGGATGTGGTAGTGGTGGGCGGCGGGCACAACGGACTGGTCGCGGCGGCCTACCTGGCCCGGGCTGGGCTCAAGACGGTGGTGTGCGAGCGGCGCGGCGTCACCGGCGGCGCGGCGGTCAGCGAGCATCCGTTCGGGCCCGACTTCACGGTGACCTCGCTGTCCTACGTGGTCTCGCTGCTCCCCCCTGATCTGGTTCGTGACCTGCGGCTGGAGCAGCACGGCTATCACGTGTACCCGCAGGGTCCCTATTACGCGCCGCGGGCGGACGGCCGCTATCTGCGGCTGCCCCATGACCCGGCGCAACGGCACGCCGAGATCGCCAAGTTCTCCGCCGCGGACGCCGACGCCTACCCCCGGTACGAAGAGCACCTGGCCGGCATCGGCCGGATCCTCGGCCCGCTGCTGCACCAGATCCCGCCCCGGCTCGGGTCACGACGGCCACCGGACCTGCTCCGGCAGGCGCGGTTGCTCACCGGGTTGCGCGGGATCGACGAACGCGGCGCGGTGGACGTGACCCGGCTGCTCACCGGCAGCATCGCGGACCTGCTCGAGGGGTACTTCGACAGCGACGCGATGCGGGGCCTGCTGTCCGTGTCCGGGGTGATCGGGACCTGGGCCGGGCCGCGCTCGGCCGGGACCGCCTACGTGATGCTGCACCATCACATCGGCGAGACCGAGGGGGCGGCGGGCGCCTGGGGCTTCCCGCGCGGCGGCATGGGCGGGGTGACGGGGGCGCTGACCCGGGCCGCCCGGATGTTCGGCGCGCAGGTCAAGACCGACGCCGAGGTCGCGCAGATCCGCACCAAGGACGGCCGCGTCGCGGGGGTGACGCTGGCCGGCGGGGAGTCGATCGACGCGCCGGTGGTCGTCACCACCGCACACCCGCAGATCTCGTTCCTGCAGCTGCTCGACCCGGCCGAGCTCCCCGCCGACTTCGTGGCCGATATCCGGGGCTGGCGCAGCCGCAGCGGCACCGTGAAGATCAACCTGGCGCTCGACCGGCTGCCGGTGTTCACCAGCTACCCCGATCCGGACCCGTCGGTCTACGGCGGCACGATCGTGCTGGCCGAGTCGCTCGACGACATCGAAGGCGCGTTCCAGCAAGCGGTATCGGGAACTCCGGCCACGCTGCCGTTCGCCGACATCTGCATTCCCAGCGTGTTCGACGACTCGCTGGCGCCGGCCGGCCAGCACGTCATGTCGCTGTTCACCCAGTGGGTGCCCTACGGTTACGCCGACGCGCCTCATGACGCCGACCTGGCGGCCTACGCCGACCGGGTGCTGGCCCGGCTCGAGACCGTCGCGCCCGGGTTCACCGACTCGGTGCTGCACCGGCAGGTGATCGGGCCGCACCAGATGCAGGAAGAGTACGGGCTGGTGGGAGGGAACATCTTCCACGGGGAACTGTCGCTGGGGCAGATGTTCCACGCCAGGCCCGCCGCCGGGTACGCCGACCTCCGCACGCCGGTCCGCGGCCTGTACCAGGCCGGCTCGGCCACCCACGGCGGCGGCGGGGTCACCGGCATCCCCGGACGCAACGTGGTCAGGCAGATCATCGCCGACCGGCGCGCCGAACGCTGGCGCCGCCGCGCCGGGGCGACGCGGACCGCGGTGACCCGGGCCGAACGGACGAAGGCATAGCGCTGCGAGGCCCGACTTAGCCGAGGATTGCAGGATCGTGGATCGTTACCTCCCCCATACGGGCAGTAACGATCCACGATGTTGCCCGCACCTTTTTGGGGCACGCATTTGGGGCCGTTCGGTAGGAGAATTATCTCTAGGAGTCTTTGCAAAGGTTTATATGCAAAGATAGCTTGGCATCATGGCTAGGGACGAGTGGGACACGGGAGATAGCGCCGAGAGCGCTGGGAGTGGCGCGGAGGTTACTGGGGTTGGCGGAGAGAAGGGGCCGCGGGGGCGGACGGTAACCCGGCTGACGGATCCGCGGGCGCTGCGGGCGTATGCGCATCCGGTGCGGATGAAGCTGGTGGGGCTGCTGCGAACCGAGGGGCCGCTGACCGCCACGCGGGCGGCCGAGCTGCTCGGCGAGTCCTCGGGGACGTGCTCGTTTCATCTGCGGCAGCTGGCCAAGTACGGGCTGGTCGAGGAGGCCGGCGGCGGGACCGGGCGGGAAAAGCCGTGGCGGGCGACCACGACGTCGACCGCCTGGGACTCCAGCGCGGGTACCCCGGAGGCCGCGGCGGCGGCCAGCCTGCTGAACACGGTCATCGCCGAGGGGTACTTCGAGCAGCTGATGCGCTGGCTGGATGCGCGCCCGGACGAGCCGGAGGAGTGGCAGCAGGCGAACTGGCTCGGCGACCGGATCCTGTGGGTCAACGCCGAGGAGCTCGGGGAGCTCGGGCGCAAGGTGCTTGAGCTGGTCGACACCTACTTCGAGCGCCAGCTCAAGCCGGAGCTGCGGCCGCCGGACGCGCGACTGGTGAGCTATTTGCACCTGGCCTTCCCGAACGACTGGCGGTCGGGAAAGGGCTGACATGATTCCCGCCCTGCTGCGCGACCGGGTGTTCCGGCGGTACTGGAGCGCGGGGACGATCTCGATGTTCGGCGACCAGATCTCCGGGATCGCGCTACCGCTGGCGGCGGTGATCGCGCTGCACGTCGGCGCCGCGCAGATGGGTTACCTGACCGCGCTCGAGTGGCTGCCCAGCTTGCTGTTCGGGCTTCCGGCCGGGGCCTGGGTGGACCGGCGCGGGCGGCGCAGGCGCACGATGATCGCCGCGGACCTGGGCCGGGCCGTGCTGTTCGCGTCCATCCCGGCCTGCTACGCGCTGCACGCGCTGACGCTGGCTCAGCTGTACCTGGTCACGTTCGGCGCCGGGACACTGAGCATCGTGTACACCGTGTCGGACGGGACGCTGTTCGTCTCGATCGTCCCGGAGGACCGCTACGTGGACGGCCAGTCGCTGGTGTACGGTAGCCGGGCGCTGTCGTTCGTAGGCGGCCCGAGCATCGGGGGCGTGCTGGTGCAGGCGCTGTCCGCCCCGGTCGCCATCCTCGCGGACGCGGTGTCGTTCCTCGGCTCGGCGTTCTTCCTCGGCCGGATCCGGCCGGCTGAGCCGCCGGCCGACGACAGCCACGGCTCGATCCTGGCGGGCGCCAGGTTCATCGCGGGTTCCGGCATCGTCCGCGCCTCGCTCGCCGCCGTGGCCGCCATCAACTTCTTCAACCTCATGTTCAACGCGCTCTACCTGCTCTACGCCGTGCACGTGCTGCATATCCGTCCCGGCGTGATCGGCGTGCTGCTCGGCGTGGCCGCGGGGGGCGGCGTGCTGGGCGCGCTGGTGACCAAGCGGGTCGCGGGCCGGGTCGGGGTCGGCTGGACCTACACGGCCGGCTGCCTGCTGTTCACCGCGCCGCTGGTGGCGTGGCCGCTGGTGCACGGGCGGCCGCCGCTGGTGCTGGCCGTGCTGTTCGCGGCGGAGTTCGCCAGCGGGTTCGGCGTCATGATGCTCGACATCAGCATCGGGGCGATCTTCGCCGCGGTGATCCCGGACCAGCTGCGGTCCCGGGTGACCGGGGCGTTCCAGGCCGCCAACTACGGCACCCGGCCGCTGGGCGCGCTGCTCGGCGGCCTGCTCGGGGTGTCGTTCGGCCTGAGGCCGGCGCTGTGGGTGGCGACCCTCGGCGGCATTGCCGGGTTCGTGCTGCTGCTGCCGACGCCGTTGCCGCGGTTCCGGATGCCGGAGGGTCCTAGCTGAGGCTCACCAACCACTAATGGTGCACGGTCCGCCGCGGGCCTTTTTGCAGCGCGTCGTCGCCGTAGGGGCGGCCCTCGAGGTTCCAGCTCCAGGAGATCTCCGGGGTAATCCGCAGGTAGGTGCCCGGGCCGAACTGGCCGGGGCGCTCCACCAGCTCGGCCGTGCCGTACACCCGCAGGAACCGGGGCGTCCACGGGTTGGTGGACACGAGGTCGTCGATGACCAGGGCGACCTTGGCGTGACCGGCCTGGACGTTGAGGAACTTCCTGGTCCGCTCGGGCGCCCGGCCGCCGACCCACAGATAGGTCCCGTCAAACTCGAAACCCACCGGAGCCACGTCCGGCTGGTCGTCCGCCCCGACGGTGGCGATCCGCGCGAGCGGCTGCGAGGTCAGGTAGGCGACCTCGTCCTCGGTAAACGCCATGAGCTGTCTCCCTCGTTAGTTACCGTCGATCACTATAAAGACGCTAACCGAGGACGATCCACTGGCGACCGTCGATGAGCTCGGCGGCCGCGTCGAGGTGCCCGGCGTGGCAGGCGGTTTCCTTCCAGCCTAACCAGCGAGCTCCGGACGGACGGCTACTTCCTCCGGCGGGGCCGACTGGGGCCGGACTCCACGTGCAGTGGGTCAGCGGCCGAGGCGGCCGAGCCAAGGGCACCAATGCGCACGGAAAACAGCCTGCGCAGGAATCGCTTGAAGCCGCTTTGTCGCTTCCGCCCCCTGTGCTTCGGCATCCGCAGGCTCCTTAGCCGGGCCGGGTTCCTACCGGCGGGTATTTCCCATGGTACAGGAGAGGCTGCCGCATAGCCGCCCGTCCGGGGAACCGGTCCCTGGTCTCGCACGTGCTACGTGGTGCACCGGTGCCGGGGGTTACTCCTCGAGGGCTCCGAGGTCGGCGGGAACGTCGACGGAGTAGGGCCTGAGGATCTCCAGCGGGACGATCTCAAGCGCGCGCTGATGGGTCGAGGCGAGTACCACCGGGGCGGCGGCACCGTCGCGGTGCGCCTGCAGCCAGTTGGCCGCGGTCACGCACCACCGGTCCCCCGGGACCAGGCCGGGGAACCTGAACTGGGGCATCGGCGTGCTGAGATCGTTGCCGATGCGGCGCTGGTGCTCGAGGAATTCGGTGGTCACTACCGCGCAGATCGTGTGGCTGCCGAGGTCTTCCGGCCCGGTGGTGCAGCATCCGTCCCGGTAGAAGCCAGTCAGCGGATCTGTCCCACATGGCTCAAGCTCGCCGCCGAGCACATTTCGGTCGCCCATAGGAGCAGTATCCGCAGCACAGGCGGTCATCCGCAAGCCGCTAGACAGGGCGAAACGGTGCACTTAGGCTTGACTGTATGGTCAGTCAAGACTTTGGTTCGACGTCTGCTCCCGCTCCGCTGGACCGGGCTGAGGTGGAGGCGGCGCTCCGGCCGTTCGGCCAGAGCCGGATGCTGCCGCGAGCCGCGTACGTGGACCCCGATGTGTTCGCCTGGGAGCAGCGGCACTTCTTCGGCGGCGGCTGGCTGTGCGTGGCGCGGAGCGACCAGCTGCCCCAGCCGGGAGACCAGCGGGCCGAAGCCACCGGGCCGGGCGGGATCCTGCTGGTCCGGGGTGAGGACGGCGTGCTGCGCGCGTTCGCGAACAGCTGCCGGCACCGCGGCCACGAGCTGCTGCCGTGCGGGCAGGGCGCCCAGGGCAACACGATCATCTGCCCGTATCACGCGTGGACGTACTCCTTGGACGGCGAGCTCAGGGCGGCCGCGGGCTTCCGGCGGCAGCCGGGCTTCGACTTCGCCCAGTGGGGCCTGCCGCGGCTGCCGGCGACCGAGTGGCACGGCCTGATCTTCGTCGATTCCTCGGGCGGCCGGTCCGGCTCGCTGACCGGCGCGCTGGCCAAGCTGGACGAGCTGGTCGCGCCGTACGAGCCGGAACGCCTGGTGACCGCGGGCCGGCACAGCTACGATTCCGCGGCCAACTGGAAGATCCTCACCGAGAACTACCACGAGTGCTACCACTGCCCCTCCATCCACCCTGAGCTGTGCCGGGTCAGCCCGCCCAGGAGCGGCGAGAACTACGCCGCCGACGGCGCCTGGATCGGCGGCTGGATGGACCTGCGCGACGGGATGGCGACGATGTCGCTGGACGGCAGCAGCGGCGGCGTGCCTTTGCGCGGGCTGGACGCACCCGGGCTGCGCACCGTCATCTATGTCAACATCTTCCCGAACGTGCTGCTGAGCCTGCACCCGGACTACGTGATGACGCACCGGCTGACCCCGGTCGCCGCGGACCGGACCCGGATCGAGTGCACCTGGGCCTTCGCCCCGGAGGCGGTGGCCCGTCCGGACTTCGATCCGGGCTACGCGGTGGAGTTCTGGGACATCACCAACCGGCAGGACTGGTCGGCGTGCGAGTCGGTGCAGCGCGGGCTGTCCTCGCCGCACGCTTCGCCGGGACCGCTGTCGCCCGCCGAGGACGCGGTGTATTCCTACGTCACGGCCATCGCCCGAGGCTACCTCGGCGAGTCGGTCTGGAACAGGTAGCGTAGGCGCGTGACCATACGTGATATTCCGCTGAAGACCCTATCCGGCAACGATTCCTCGCTGGGCTCGGCTGGCTCGCTACTGCTGGTGGTGAACGTGGCCTCCAAGTGCGGCCTTACGCCGCAGTACAGCGCACTGGAGAAACTGCACGAGGAGTTCGCAGACCGCGGTTTCGCCGTGGTCGGGTTCCCGTGCAACCAGTTCGGCGGGCAGGAGCCGGGCAGCGCCGAGCAGATCGCCGAGTTCTGCTCCGCGACCTACGGCGTCACCTTCCCGATGTTCGCCAAGATCGAGGTGAACGGGCCCGGCCGGCACCCCGTCTACACCGAGCTCACGGCCGTGCCCGACGGAGGTGGCGAGGCCGGGGACATCCAGTGGAACTTCGAGAAGTTCCTGGTCCGCCCGGACGGAACGGTCGCGGCGCGGTTCCGGCCCCGAACCACCCCGGACGACCCCGGGGTCATCTCCGCCATCGAGGCCAACCTGCCGGGCTGACCCGGCCGTGAAGGAGGGGTGGGCTGTGACAGCGAGCTCTGGTTCTGCCTCTAGTTCCGCGGACGCCGTGGTGGTCGGCGGCGGGACCGTCGGGGCCTGGTGTGCCTACTTCCTGCGCCAGGCCGGCCTGGCCCGAGTCGTGCTGGTGGAGAAGGGGTTCCTCGGCCAGGGCGCGAGCAGCCGGGCGGCCGGGGTGGTGCGGATGCAAGGCGGGACGCCCGAGGCGGTGCGGCTCGGGCAGTGGTCCCGGCAGTTCTACCTTCGCCAGCGCGAGGAGCTTGGCGTCGATTCCGGATTCACCGAGCAGGGATACCTGCTGCCCTGCTTTACCGGGGCGGACGTCGCGGCGGCGCGCGAGCGGATGGCCATGCAGTCCCGGCTGGGCGTCCCGGTGCGCTGGCTTGAACCTGATGAGGTCGACTCGGTCAACCCCACGCTGGCGCCGGGGCTGACGCTCGGCGGGACGTTCTGCGCGCAGGACGGGTACATCACGCCGCCGCGTAACGTGACCGCCTACACGGTGGCGCTGAACCGCAGCGGGGTGGACGTCCGCGAGCACGTCGCATTCACGGGCATGACCCGATCTGGCTCCGGGGTTCGCGTCGAGACGAGCCAGGGGCCGATTGCCGCGGGGCTGGTCGTGCTGACCGGCGGGCCGAAGCTGGCCGCCGTCGGCCGCCTGGCCGGCCTGCGGATCCCGGCCGGCGGCGCCAGGCACCAGGTCGCGGTCACCGAGCAGCACCCGGACCTGAATCCGGCGCGGGTACCGATGGCATTCGACCTGGCCGCGGGGCTGTACTGGCGGCCGGAAGAAGGCGGCCTGCTCTTCGGCATGAGCAACCCGGACGAGCCGCCGAGCGAGAACCGCGAGGTCGACGAGGGCTACCTGACCAAGATGCGGGCGCGGCTGGCCGAGCTGGTCCCGGTCACGGCCCGGCTCGGGCTGCGCCGGATCTGGGCCGCGACGATCGACTACACCCCCGACCACCTGCCGATCATCGGGCCGGCCGGGGACGGCGTCACCGTCGCCAGCGCGGGCGGGGCCGGCATGATGTGGGGCCCCGGCGTGGCTCGCGCCACGGCCGACGTGGCGCTGCGCGGGGCTTCCGACGTGCTCGATGTATCACCGCTTGGCCTGGACCGTTTCGACGAGGCCGGTCGTAGCCGGCTGGCCACCGACCCCATCGCCCTGCCCTTCCCGGAAAGGATCTGAGATATGGAATATCGCACGCTAGGAGGCAGTGGCTGCGCGGTGTCGAGCCTGTGCCTGGGCACGATGACGTTCGGCACCGAGACCGACGAGGCCGGCGCACACGAGCAACTCGATGAGTTTCTTCAGGCGGGCGGCACGTTCGTGGACACGGCCGACGTGTACAGCCACGGGGTATCGGAGGAGATCATCGGGCACTGGTTCGCCAGCCGCCCGGCCGACGTCACCGAACCCGTCGTGCTGGCCACCAAGGGCCGGTTCGGGATGGACGACTCACCGAACGGCGCTGGGCTATCCGCCCGGCATTTGACCCGGGCGCTCGACGCCTCGCTGGCCCGACTGGGCTTGGAGTCGGTCGACCTGTACCAGGTGCACGCCTACGACGCGCTGACGCCGATGGAAGAGACGCTGCGCACGCTGGACCAGTTCGTCCGGGCGGGCAAGATCCGTTACTACGGGCTGTCCAACTTCACCGGCTGGCAGCTGACCAAGGCGGTGCACCTGGCCCGCGCCATGAACGTGGCAGGACCGGTGACGCTGCAGCCGCAGTACAGCCTGCTGGCCCGCGAGATCGAGTGGGAGATCGTGCCCGCGGTGCTCGACGCGGGCCTGGGCCTGCTGCCCTGGAGCCCGCTCGGCGGCGGCTGGCTGTCCGGCAAGTACCGGCGCGACCAGCGCCCGACCGGCGACACCCGCCTCGGCGACGACCCTAACCGCGGCATGGAGGCCTACGACCGGCGGGGCACCGAGCGCGCCTGGAACGTCATCGACGCCGTGCAGAAGGTCGCCGAGGACCGCGGCGTCTCCATGGCCGAGGTGGCCCTGGCCTGGGTGACCGACCGGCCCGCCGTCACCTCGACCATCCTCGGGGCCCGGACGGTGAGCCAGCTCCAGACCAACATGCGGGCGGCCGGGCTGCACCTGACCGAGGCGGAGACCGCCGCGCTTGACGCCGCCAGCGACCCGCACGTCGCCGACTACCCCTACGGCGAGCTCGGGGTGGGGCAGCGGGCCCGCCACCTGCCCGGCAGCCGCTGATGGCGCTGAGTGATTTCCCGCGGTATCCGCTCACGTTCGGTCCGAGCCCGACGCGCTGGCGCAGGGCGCGGACACGCTGGTTTCGATCGGCGGCGTGCAATCCAACCACACCCGCCAGGTGGCCGCGGTCGCGGCCCGGCTCGGTCTGAAGGCCAGGCTGGTCCAGGAAAGCTGGGTCGACTGGCCGGACTCGGTCAACGACCGGGTGGGCAACATCCTGCTCTCCCGGATCATGGGCGCGGACGTCCGGCTGGTCGAGGACGGTTTCGGCATCGGGATCAAGTCCAGCTGGGAGCAGGCGCTGGACGACGTGCGCGCGGCCGGCGGCACGCCGTACGCCATCCCCGCCGGAGCCTCGGACCACCGCCTGGGCGGTCTGGGCTTCGCGCACTGGGCCGATGAGGTCCGGCAGCAGGAACAGCGGCTCGGAGTGTTCTTCGACACCATCATCGTCTGCAGCGTCACCGGCTCCACCCAGGCTGGGATGATCGCCGGCTTCGCCGGTCAGGACCGG
>JBEKKH010000255.1:0-9823 GCA_050010815.1 Streptosporangiaceae bacterium
GCGAGCAGCCGGCCCGCGAACTCATCGGGAGAGCGGACGTCCACCAGGTTGCGCTTGCCGATGGCGCTCAGCACCTCGTCGCGCAGCGCGCGGAGCGAGGCGTTCTGCTCCGATGCGGTGTAGCTGGTCCGCGCGCGCTCGGGCACGTCGGTGGTCAGCTCACGCGAGTCCAGCTCCCACTTCTTGCGGCCGCCGTCAAGCAGCAGCACCTTGTCGTGGCCGTAGAGCCTGAAGTACCAGTAGGCGTAGGCCGCGAACCAGTTGTTGTTGCCGCCGTAGAGCAGCACCGTGTCGTCATTGGAGATGCCGCGCTCGGACAGCAGCGTCTCGAAGCCCGTCTTGTCGACGAAGTCGCGGCGGACCGGGTCTTGCAGGTCCTTCTTCCAGTCGATCTTGATCGCGTTCGGGATGTGGCCCTTGTCGTAAGCGCTGGTGTCCTCGTCTACCTCGACGATGACGACACCAGGGTCGCTGATATGGGCCTGCGCCCAATCGGCGTCCACCAGGACGTCAGATCGGCTCATAGTGGATATGCCTCCTTTTCCGGATACGTCCTAGGCGGACGGCCGGACTTTTTGATTACGCTGGATGAAAAGATACATATGGCAGCCCAGGCACAGATCGAAGACCGCGTTGAGGAACGCGGCGATCAGCGCGAGCGCGGTGAAGACAAGACCGCCCGTGGTCTCTCCCAGGGCGTAGCACACGACGCCGGCCGCCGCGATAACCATGCCCACGCCCTGCGCGAACCGCGGTGGCGCCTCGGCCTCGGTACGCGCGGGCGGCCCGAGCCTGGGCCGGATGAGCCAGCGGTAGATGAGGCCGTACGGGGCGTACCGCAACCCGGCCAGGGCGCCGACGGCGAACACCACCACCTGCGCGGCGAGCAGCCAGCCGCTGCCGGTGATCAGCACCAGGGCCAGGACGACCACGGTGATCGCAGCTCCGAACCTAGGGCCACGCGAGTCGATTTCCACGGTTGCACTCCTCGCCACTGAACGCTTTTCTCCCCGGCCGAGTCGCCGCCCCGGCCCGTCCGGACGTCGCGGGTGCCGTCATCAGCACGGGCGGCGTCGGCGAAAACGGCAGGCTATGGCAGCAGGGCACGCGGACAGATAGCGGTGGCGACGTGGCAGAAATCGACGGCACGCCGCTTGGTCAGCGTCTTCGCTGTCCAGAAGGTCACGAACCAGATGCTATGCGGGCTTGGTCGGGCTGTCACTCCCACGGCGTCAGTTACTTCCGGGCACGAGCTCGATCACCGCACCCAGAGCGGCGATCACGTCGGCCTTCCGGGGCAGGCCCGCCGCCCGTTTGACGACGGCGCCATCCGGGCCGAGCACGAGCACGGTCGGGGTGGTGTTGATGCGCAGCCGCCGGACCAGGTCAAGTCGGTCAGCCGCGTCGACTTCCAGATGGGTCACGCCGTCCGTCATCTGGGCCACCTGGGCCAGGATCTGCCGCGTCGGGCGGCAAGGCGCGCAGAAGGCGGTCGAGAACTGCACCAGCGTGGCCTGCTGGCCCAGACGCCCGCCGAGGTCGGCCTCGGTCAGGACATCGGGCCGATCGGCACCGGCGACCCGCTCAGGCTGAGCCGGCGGACCGGACCGGGCGGCACGGAAACGCCCCGCCCGCCATCGCATCGCCAGCCCGAGCGCCGTCGCCACCACGAGCGCGGCAGCCAGCACGATCAATCCGACAATCACGCTTATAGCAGCATCGGAGTGGCAGCTTCCATTCCCACCGCAAAGGCAGGAAACCGGGCCTGATCCTCCGGACGGGCCCGGACGGGTCAGGTCGGGGCCGGGCGGGTCGTATGGGGTTGGACGGGATCAGGTCGGGGTGGCGGTGACCAGTACCCGGTTGCCCGCCGTGATCTGGAAGGTGCTGATCTGCTCGGAGTCATTCGCCGTGGAACCCGGGTACCAGACGCGGCCCTCGTCGTGCGACACGGTCCAGGCGGCCACCTCGGTGCGGGTCCCGTCGGGGTGGACGATCCACAGCTCGCAGGTCGTGCCCATCGGGATGCCGTTCACCAGGACCTCGAAGGTGTTACCCCAGAGTTCCTTGGCGTAATTGATGGTGGCGTCGACGCCGGTGACCTCGCTTGCGGTCTGCGCGGTTTCCCAGGTTCCTGACCCGGTCGGGAACTGCGCGGCGTACACCGTATTCGTGGTGGACGTCGCCGCCCGCAACCCGCCGAACAAACCGCCTGCGACCACCACGACCGCGGCCGCGGCGGCCGCCAGCCGCCAGCGCGTCCGGCGCCGCCTGGCCGCGGCCAGGTCGAGCACGGTGCCGAGCAGCTCATCCGGCGGCCGGTCCTCCGTCGTCACCCGCACCGTGTCATCGGCGTGGATCCGGCTCACTTCGTCCGGGTTTACCCTGGCCAGCAAGGCTGGCAGGCCGGCCAGGCCGGCCAGCTCGTCGCGGCAGTCCCGGCAGGTGGCCAGGTGGTTGTCGACCAGCGTGCGCTCGGCCGGGTCGATGGCACCGAGCACGTAAACGCCAAGCGACGGCCTGGCCTCCGTGCAGTCCCACGCCGGGGACGTTGGGTTCATGGCGCCAGTCCTCGTTCCTGTAGCGCCAGCTTGAGCGCCTTCAATGCGTAAAATGTCCGAGATTTAACGGTACCTGGCGGAATGCCGAGCGTGGCGGCGGCCTCGGCGACCGAGCAGCCCCGGTAGTAGGTCTCCACGATCACGCGGCGGTGGTCCGGCCGCAGCGAGGCCAGGGCGTCGGCGACGGCCCACGACTCGAGCGTGCGGTCGGCGTCGTCGTCGGAAGGCAGCAGTTCCAGGGCCGCCTGCCCGGTCTCCGGCGGCCGGGCCTGCCGGGCGCGGTAGGAATCGACGGCCAGATTGCGCGCCACGGCGAACAGCCAGGGCCGGGCCGGGCGGTCGGTCAGCGCCTCGGGATGGCGCCACGCCCGCACGATTGTCTCCTGCACTAGATCCTCCGCACGCTGCCTGTCTCCGCCGGTGAGGTGGAGGGCATAACGAAGCAGGGCACCGCCATGTTCGGCGTACAGCGCCCGGACAAAGGCTTCGTCTGCGACCCGCCCCGGGCGAGGCGCGGTTCCCGCGTTCGGCACATCAGGTGGAACGTGCGGCGCGGCGGGACGGTTCAGCCCGCCGGGATAATTCCTGTCATTGGGGGTCGGCCCAGGTACAGGGGGCGGCGCGGGAGGAGGTCCGTGCTGGCTCATGCTCACAGCCTGGCTCAGTCGAGGTTTGACTTCGATGCGTATCGCTTCGGACACTGTAGGGCGCTATCTGTTCAGTGTGCCGCAATATGTGCCGAATGCCCACCCCCGTTCGCTCTCTCGCCTCACCCCCCGGCGAACTGGGGCAGCACCTCGATGACGGCTGCGTCCTGCAGGACCAGGTCGGCAGGCACATGGCGGCCGGCCGACGCGCCGTCGACCAGGAAGGAAGAGCTGGCGAGCACCGACCGGAACCGCGCGTCGCCGCCCCGCCGCGCCACGATCACCGCCAGCGCCTCGGCCAGCGTCTCCGCTTCCACCGGCTCCGCGGCCACGCCAGCCGCCGCCTTGGCCGCGGCCCAGTACTGGATTGTTACTCTGGCCATTTGGGATATCCTTTTGCCATGGACCTGGGCGCCGATGCCCCCGGGTCCTTGTCTGTTTATACAAGTAGTACGGGTGCGACCGCACCAGCGAGTGGAGGTGCCACCGAGTGAGCGACCTGCTGCTGATCACCGGCGTGCTGGAACCGTCTGCGGAGATACTGCCCGCTCTCGGGCTTTTGCTGCATCCGGTCCGGGTGCTGCCTGCGGATGCGTCGGCCCTGGTGGAGGCCCCACCCGCGGACGCGGTGCTGATGGACGCGCGGCGCGACCTCGCGCACGCCAAGAGCATCTGCCGGCTCTTGCAGACGACCGGCCTGGATTGCCCGCTTTTCGCGATCGTGACCGAGGGCGGCCTGGCCGCGGTCAACGCGGAATGGGGCGTCGATGACGTGATCTTGCACACAGCCGGGCCCGCCGAGGTGGAGACCAGGGTCAGGCTCGCCATCGGCCGCCGGGCCATCGCCGCCGTGGCCGACGCCCCGGACGAGATCCGCTCCGGTGAGCTGGCCATCGACGAAGCCACCTACGCGGCTAGACTGCGGGGGCGTGTGCTTGACCTGACCTTCAAGGAGTTCGAGCTGCTCAAGTTCCTGGCCCAGCACCCCGGCCGGGTTTTCACCCGCGCGCAGCTGCTGCAGGAGGTCTGGGGCTATGACTACTTCGGCGGCACGCGGACGGTGGACGTGCACGTCCGGCGGCTGCGGGCCAAGCTCGGCCCCGAGCACGAAGCCCTGATCGGGACCGTGCGCAACGTCGGATACCGGTTCGTACCGGTCAAGGGCGAGCGGACCGAACGGGCCCAGAACGGTGTCAGCGAGGAGCACGCGAGGAGCACGCCGAACCCGGGAACCCGGGCCGCGACGGGCGCCCGATGACCGTCACCCGATGACCGAATGGTCGCTGGCCAGTGCCGAGCTCACCGCGGCGCAGGTCGCCGCCATCCTGAAGCTGGCCGGCCGTGCGGGTGCGGCCGACGGGGTGGCGCCGCTGTCGGAGCCGGTGCTGCTGCATCTGCGCTACGACGGCTCCGTCCCGCCGACCGGCGCGGGCGCGGCTCCGACCGGCGCGGGCGCGGGCGCGGCTCCGGAGACCCGGCTTGGTCGTGATTTCGTCGCCACCGTGGACGGCGAGATCGCCGCCTACGCCCACCTGGCCCCGCCGGGGCCGGAGGTCAGCGGCGAGCTGGTGGTTGACCCGGGCCGCCGGCGGCAGGGCATCGGCCGGGCCCTGGTCGGTGAGCTGGCCGCCGCCGCGAACGGGCACCTCCTCCAGCTGTGGGCCCACGGCGACCTT
This sequence comes from Streptosporangiaceae bacterium, assembly GCA_050010815.1. Lineage (GTDB taxonomy): Bacteria > Actinomycetota > Actinomycetes > Streptosporangiales > Streptosporangiaceae > Palsa-504. The sequence goes on from JBEKKH010000255.1 coordinate 4,885, forward strand.
CCGGCGGCCGCGAGCCTGGCCCGGGTGGCGGGGCTGGAGCGTTTCCGCACCTTGTGGCAGCTGCGCCGCTCGCTGCGCGACCCGGTTACCCGGCCGGAGTTCCCGCCCGGCCGCCGGCTGCGCACCTTCGTCCCCGGCCAAGACGAGGACGAATGGCTAGCCCTCAACGGCCGGGCGTTCGCCAAGCATCCGGAGCAGGGCGGCTGGACCAGGCACGATCTCCAGCTTCGGGAGCGTGAGCCCTGGTTCGACCCGGCGGGGTTCTTCATCGCCGAACGGCACGGCCAGATGGCGGGTTTCCACTGGACCAAGGTCCACCCGCCGGGCGTCGGAGAGGTCTACGTCGTCGGGGTGGACCCCGTCGAGCAGGGCAGCGGGCTGGGCCGGGCGCTTACCCTGGCCGGGCTGGAGCACCTGCGCGACCTGGGCCTGCAGGAGGCCATGCTGTACGTCGACGGGGACAACACAGCCGCGATCCGGATGTACGAGGCCCTTGGCTTCACTCGCGCCAGGACAGACGTCATGTACCGGCGGGCAGACCGCTAGACCCAGGGATCCGCTAGCGGTCGCGGATGCCCAGCGCCTCGTCTAGCTCTGCCGCCGTCAGCGGCCGGTCCGTGGCTGCCACCGCGCTCAGCACCTCGGCGTAGAGGTCGATCTCGTCGAGAGCCACCCGGTCGTGGACACGAAGGTCCAACTGCCTGGGAATCGTGCTCACCTCCGGCGCTGGTCGCGATTCTGTTCGCTTCCGCTCCAGGTTACGTGCCGACACTGCTCCTCCGCATGACCCATCAGGGCCATTCGCTGACCACCTTCACGTGCGGTTTTACCCAGCCTGGCGGTAACGATTCCGGCAAACTACCCCTTAGTTGCCACCAATCAGGCAACACGCGTCACAACCACAACACCGTCACCTCTACCCAAAGCACTCACTAAATCTGACCAGACGTGTTAGCGGGCAAAGGTAACGAACGTGGACACTGGTGGTGCAACTGGCCCGCGGTCGCGGATCCCGGCCATGGTGATGGACGATTCGCACCGTCCTACCCGTCCCGAGCACGCATACTACAGAAGTAGCGGTCCCCGGCCGGATCGCCCAGGTGAGCCGGCGTCCACGTGCCCCGCTAGACTCCGGACACCGTTCCGCCTACTTCGGACCACATGATCTCGGGAAGCCATGAATGACAACAGTGATCTCCTGCCAAACCTGGTCCACGAGGATGCATTCGAAATGCAGATGCGTGGATACAGCCGCCGCCAGGTGGATGAATATATTGCCCGCTGCCGCAGCCAGATCCGCGACCTGGAGCAGCGCCTAGCTCGCGCCCTCGACGACAGCGAGGAAATGAGAAACGACCTCTCCACGGCCCGGCAGCAGGCCCTCGGGGCCAAGCCCGCGCACGAGGAGGTCAGCGAGCGCATCGCCCAGATCCTCAAGCTGGCCGACGACGAGGCCAGGTCGCAGAAGTCCAAGGCTCACGAAGATATCGCCCGGCAGCGCAACGACGCTCAGGCGGACGCGGACAAGGCCCGGGCCGAGGCGCGCGAGCAGGCCGAGCGCATGCTCACCGCGGCCCAGGAGCAGGCCGAGCGGGCGATCACGTCGGCGCGGTCCGAGGCGGAAAAAACCCTGACCGCCGCGCGGGCCGAGGCCGAGCGCACCACCAGCGACGCGAAGAAAAGGTCCGATAGCGCTTTGGCCAGCGCCAAGGCACAGGCCAAGAAGGCGCTTGACGAGGCGACGGCCAGGGCCACCGCCATTCACGACGGTGCCGAGCGCCGCCTGAACCTGTTGTCCAACCGGCACACCGAAACGATCAAGCGGCTCACCGAAATCCTCGACGGAGTCTCCACGCTCGTCGCGGCCGAGACCGCCCGGATGTCGCTCGAGGACGAGGTCGAGCAGGCGACCGCCAAGGCGATCGGATCGCCGGAGTCCGCGGCCGCACCAGGCCCGGCCACGGGAGACATCGGATCAAACGGCCCGACGGGCCCGGACGCACCTCGCCCGGCCACCCCGCTGCCACCCAAGCTCGTCGCGGCGGCCGCGGCACAGCCGGGCTCGGCACCAGCGTTCCAGGCCCATACAGCCCCCGCCCAGGCGGTTCCGGCTCACCCGGGCCTGTCCCAGCCGACGTCCGCTCAGCCTATCCAGGCGAACTCGCCGCAGCCGGGCCAGTCACAGTCAGGCCAGTCACAGTCAGGCCAGTCACAGTCAGGCCAGTCGCAGGACCGGCGGTCTCAGTCCCGTGCCGCCATCCTCGATTCCGAGGACGAGACCGACAGCATCCGCATCAGGCCCGACAGCGACGGCTAACCCCCGTTCGGCCGGCTTCAGCCACTTAGGGTCCAAGGCCCTGCGCGAGCCTGTCCAGGCGCCGCAGGATGACGCCCTCGCGCAGGGCCCACGGGCACAGTTCGAGCTGATCGACGCCCAGCAGGTCCAAGATGGCGTCGGCCACGATCGCTCCGGTCGGCAACTGCGGGGCCCGGCTGACTGACACCCCAGGCAGCCGGGCCCGCTCGGCCTGCGACATCGCCGGCAGCCGTTCGGCCAGGGCCGCTACGTCGGAGTGCCTGAGCACCCGCTTGACGTAGGAGCCTTCGCCGGACGGAGCCGCGCCGGCGATCCTGGCGAGCTGCCTGAAGGTTTTGGAGGTCCCCACCACTTGATCGGGGGGGCCCTGCCGCAGCATGCCGCCGACACCCCGGCCGATCTCCGCCCGCACGTGCTTGCGCAGGCGGCGTATCTCGGCCGGCGACGCCGGATCGGAGCTGATCCAGTCCCGGTTCAGGCGGCCGGCGCCGAGCGGCAGCGAGACCACCGCGTCCGGCTCCTCGTCGATCCCCGACGCCACCTCGAGCGAGCCGCCGCCGATGTCGATCACGAGCAGCCGCCCTGAGGACCAGCCGAACCAGCGCCGGGCGGCGAGGAACGTGAGCCGCGCCTCCTCCTGGCCCGTCATCACGTTGATCTGTGCACCGGTTTGCTTGCGGATCCTGGCCAGGACCTGCTCGCCGTTGACGGCCTCCCGGACGGCCGAGGTCGCGAACGCGATGATGTCCTCGACACCCTTATCCTCCGCGATCCGCAGCGCGTCTTCGACGACACCCCGCAGGCTGTTCTCGCCGCGCCCGGACAGCGTGCTGCCGTCCTCCAGGTGTGCGGCGAGCTTGAGCTCGACCTTATGGGAGAAGGCGGGGATGGGCCGCGCCCCCTGGTAGGCGTCGACCACGAGCAGATGCACCGTGTTCGACCCCACATCAAGCACCCCAAGTCGCATACCACTGACGCTACCCTGCTGGAGAGGGGGCAAGCCGGGGCAGGCGATTCCGAACCGCTGCGCCACATGCGCCTTTCGGTGGCCTTTGCAGATAATTTGTGCCGAACGAGCCGTGGTGCGTCGGCCCGAGGAGGTTCTAGCGTGCGGAACGGGGAGCTGTCCTACTGGTGGCAGTCGCGCGGCCTTCCGGCCCGGCGCCCGCCGCTGCCGGGTAGCGCCGAGGCCGACGTGTGCATCGTCGGGGCCGGCTACACCGGGCTGTGGACCGCCTACTACCTCAAGCGAGCCGACCCGGGGCTGCGGGTCGTCGTGCTCGAGGCCAACTTCGCCGGATTCGGCGCCTCCGGCCGGAACGGCGGCTGGGTCACGGCCACCCTGCCCGGTTCACGCGCTCGCTACGCCGCGAACGGGCCGGGCCGGGCGGGTGTCCGTGAGCTTGAGCGGCGGCTGCGCGAGACGGTGGACGAGGTGGCCCGGGTCTGCGCGACCGAAGGCATCGAGGCCGGCCTGGTGAAGGGGGGCACGCTCACCGTGGCCACCTCCGCGGCCCAGGACGCCCGGCTCAGGCAGCGGCTTGACGCCGAACGAGCCTGGGGTGACGGGCCCGAGATCCTGCGGTACCTGAGCCCGGCCGAGCTGGCCGGCCGGGTGCACGTGGCGGGTGCGGTCGGAGCCCTGTACTCACCGCACTGCGCCCGGGTGCAGCCCGCCGAGCTGGCCGCCGGGCTGGCCGAGGTGGTGACCCGGGCCGGCGTGCGGCTGTACGAGGCGAGCCCGGTGACATCCATCTCAGCCGGGCGGGCCCGGACGCCGGGCGGCGAGGTGCGCGCGCCGTACGTGCTGCGGTGCACGGAGGGCTTCACGGCGCAGCTGCCCGGGGAGCGCAGGACGCTGCTGCCGATGAACAGCTCGATGATCGCCACCGGTCCGCTCAGCGACCAGGCCTGGAAGTCGATCGGCTGGGACGGCGGCGAGACGCTCAGCGACGACGCGCACGCGTACATCTATGCCCAGCGCACCCCGGACGGCCGGATCGCGCTCGGCGGCCGCGGCATCCCCTACCGCTTCGGCTCGCGCCTGGATCACGACGGCGCGATCGCGGCGTCGACGGTGGCGCAACTCGGCAGGATCGTACGCCGGCTGTTCCCGGCCGCGATCGAAGCCGGGATCGAGCACGCCTGGTGTGGGGTGCTCGGGGTGCCGAGGGACTGGTGCGCCACCGTCGCCCTGGATCCGGTGACCCGCCTGGGCTGGGCGGGCGGCTACTCCGGGCATGGCGTGGCGGCCGCCAACCTGGCCGGCCGGACGCTCGCCGACCTGGTGCGCCACGTCGCGAGCCCGCTCACCACCCTGCCCTGGGTCGGCCACCACTCGCCCCGCTGGGAGCCTGAGCCCGCCCGCTGGGCGGGCGTGCACGGCCTGTACGCGCTCTACCGCACGGCCGACCGGCTGGAATCGGCTCGCCGGTCGGGCCGCACCTCCGTGCTGGCCCGCGCGGGCGACCTGATCTCCGGTATCCCGCACTGACGTCAGGGGCTGCCCTGCCCCGTACGCCTGTCCGGCCCGGAGCCCGCCCGTACGCCTGTCCGGCCCGGAGCCCGCCCGTACGCCTGTCCGGCCCGGAGCCCGCCCGTACGCCTGTCCGGCCCGGAGCC
>JBEKKH010000256.1:0-9815 GCA_050010815.1 Streptosporangiaceae bacterium
CCGGCGGCCCGGCCGGCCGCGGCGGTGCCGTGGTCAACATCGCGTCGGTCGCCGCCACGATCGCGTTCCCCGGGATCGCGGTCTACTCCGCGACCAAGTCCGGTATCGACCGGCGCACCCGGGTGGCGGCCATGGAGTCAGGCAAGCTCGGCTATGGCGTCCGGGTGAACTGCATCTACCCGGGCCTGTGCCCGACCGAGATGGGTAACCAGCTCGCCCAGGACGTGGTGACGCTCGGCCTGTTCCCGAGCGTGCCCGAGGCCGTCGGCGCCGTCATCGGGCTCACCCCGGCCGGCCGCCTCGCCGAGGTCGAGGATATGGCGGACGCAGTGGTCTTCCTGGCCTCCGACGGGGCCCGCTTCATCACCGGCGCCGGCCTCCCGGTCGACGGCGGCATGGGCATGTAGGAAAGGGACGACACACGTGAGCACAGACAAGCCCGTCATCGTCTACGGCGCGTCGGGCTACACCGGCCGCCTGATCTGCGAGTACCTGCGCGAGTTCAACGTGCCGTTCGTGGCGGCCGGGCGTGACAAGGCACGCATCGCCGCCGCCCTGGACAAGGTTCCCGGCATCGACACGGTGGAGCACGAGATCGTCGAGGTCTCCCACGACGTGGGGCCGCTGACCGAGCTGTTCACCGGGGCCAGCGTCGTCCTCAACACGGTCGGGCCGTTCGCCCAGTACGGCGGCGAGGTCGTCGAGGCCTGCATCAACGCCGGAACCCACTACCTGGACACCACCGGGGAGCAGGACTGGCTGATCAGCTGCGACGAGGACTACGGCAAGCGGATGGCGGAAAAGGGCTTGCTGCTCGCGCCGGGCATCGCGCAGATGTACACCACCGGCGAGATCGCCGCCCAGCTGTGCCTGGAGAAGCCGGGAGTGGACACTCTCGACATCCTGGTCTTCTGGAAGGGCATGCCGACGATCGCGTCCACCCGGACGATCCTGGTCAACGCGGCCCTGTCCAAGGCCTACTACCTGGAGCAGAACCAGTACGTCGAATGGCCCGCCGACGGCAACCTGTACGACGTGACGATTCCCGGCCAGCACGAGACCGGCCTCGCGCTGCCGTGGGGCGGCACCTCGCATCCGGTGTGGTTCAAGCGCGATCCGCGCGTGGCCAACGTCAAGGTGCTGGGCGGCGTGTTCAACCGCCCGCTGATGCTGGGCGTACCGCAGATCGTGAAGGCGGTCCTGGAGCAGATCGAGGGGCTGCCCGAGGCCGAGAAGCTGCGGGTGCTCACCGAGCAGGCGGCCGGCGTGATGAACCAGATGCCGCCGCGCGAAGCGACCCGGATCAACACCTCACTGGACTCCGTGCACGCATCGGGTCCGCTCGGCCGCGCCCACTGCGTGATCCACGGCAACTCCAACTACAAGCAGACCGGCCTGATGCAGGCGTACGGGGCGTACTCGCTGCTCCAGCAGCCGCCCAAGCGGGTCGGCTTCGCATCCGGCTGCCAGGCCTTCGGCCACCACGAGCTGCTCGGCGTGCTGCGCAGTTTCGGGCTGGTCATGGAGCCGACCCTCACCGTCCAGCACTGATCGCAAGCACAGACACGCACAGAAAGGCACCGTCAGCGTGCGCCTGACCGACTTCCTGGACAAGGGTGCCTCGCTGGGTCCGGAGGCACCCTGCCTGACCACGGGCGGGCGCACGCTGACCTATGCCGACGTCCAGCGGCTGTCGTGGCGGATCGCCCGCGCGCTCGACCGCGCCGAGATCGAGCCCGGCGACAAGGTGGCGATCTTGTCGGCGAACGACCCGATCGCGTTCAGTTGCGTGTTCGGCATCTCCCGGGCGGGCGCGGTGTGGTGCCCGGTCAACCCGCGCAACGAGGCGGCGGAGAACCGCGACCTGCTCGACTTCTTCGACTGCCGGTGCCTGATCTTCCAGGCCGCCTTTGCCCCGCTGGTCGCCAAGATCCTGCCTGACCTCCCGAAGCTCACCACGCTGGTCTGCCTCGACGGCGAACACGCGCCCGCCGTGCCGTTCGAGCAGTGGATCGCGTCCGAGCCCGCCGAGCCCTGGCAGGCCGAACCGCCTCCCGGCGACATGGTCATGCTGGTCGGCACCGGGGGTACCACGGGCCGTCCCAAGGGCGTGATGCTCACCGGCCACAACATCGAGACGATGTCCGCGCTGACGCTGATGAGCTACCCGTTCGGCCCGCGCCCGCGTTACCTGGCTCTCGCGCCGCTCACCCACGCGGCCGGCGTGCTCTGCTTCCCGGTCATGACGCTCGGCGGTGAGATCGTCATCATGCCGGCGCCGGACCTGACCGAGTTCCTGGCCCTGGTCGAGCACAGCAAGATCACTCACACGTTCCTGCCGCCGACCCTGATCTACATGCTGCTTGACCACGGCCGGCTGGCCGAGACCGACACCCGCAGCCTGCGGTGCCTGTGGTACGGCGCCGCCCCGATGTCGGCCAGCCGCCTGGCGGAGGCGCTGGAGAAGATCGGGCCGGTGATGGGCCAGCTGTTCGGTCAGTCTGAAGCCCCGATGATGATCTCGACCCTGGCTCCCGCAGACCACTTCCACGCCGACGGGTCGCTCGCGCAGGAGCGGCTGTCCTCGGCCGGGCGCCCCACCCCGCTCACCACGGTCGCGGTCATGGACGACGAGGGCCACCTGCTCGAAGTGGGCCAGCGCGGTGAGATCGTCGCTCGCGGGCCGCTGGTGATGGCGGGCTACTACAAGAACCCGCAGGCCTCGCAGGAGGCCGCTAGGTACGGATGGCACCACACCGGGGACATCGGTTACCTGGACGAGGACAACTACCTGTTCATCGTCGACCGCGCCAAGGACATGATCATCACCGGCGGTTTCAACGTCTACTCCGCCGAGGTCGAGCAGGTGCTGCTGGCCCATCCCGCCGTGCAGGACTGCGCGGTCATCGGATTGCCCGACGCCAAGTGGGGCGAGCGGGTTACCGCGGTCGTGCAGCTCCGCCCCGGCCAGGCCGTGACGTCGGACGACGTCCGTGCCTTCGTCAAGGAACGGCTCGGCAGCGTCAAGGCCCCCAAGCAGGTGGAGGTGTGGCCCGACCTGCCCCGTTCCAAGGTCGGGAAGGTCCTCAAGACCGAGGTCAAAGCCAAGCTCCGCGCCGAAGCCGACCGCGGTAACCCGACCGGGTAGAGCCTTTTTTGGCCGAACGATCCGGCCTGCGTGCCCGACGTCACTAGTCTCGAAGGACCATGACAGTCACCGCCGATGATCTTGACGCTGCCGTCTCCTGCGTGATGAGCGGGCTGTTGCCGCTGACCGACCGGGACTGGTCGGTCCGGGCCGGCCGCCTGGAGTGGAACTGCTGGCACACCGCCGAGCACATCGGCGATTGCCTGATGTCCTACGCCTGGCAGCTCGCCGTCCAGCCGACGGCGCGTTACGTGCGGGCCATCGCCACCGCCGAGAAGGACGCATCCCCGGCGGAGGTCCTGGAGTTCGCCGTGACCGGCGGGCGTGTCCTGGCTTCGGTGGTCCGCACGTCGCCCGCTCATGTCCGGGCCTATCACCCGGCCGGGACGGCTGATCCGGAAGGTTTCGCCGCGATGGGATGTCACGAGGCTCTCCTGCACGGCAACGACATCGCGCAGGGCTTCGGCCGGAGCCTCGATCCGCCGCGCGATGTGTGCCGTCGTGTCCTGGCCCGCCTGTTCCCGCAGGCGCCGTCCGACCTGGCCGACGCCGACCCCTGGACCGCTCTGCTGTGGGCCGGCGGCCGTCTCGACCTGCCCAACCACCCGCAGCTGCCGAGCTGGCGCTCCCACCCCGCCCCCCTCACCAGCTGACGGAGGGGCCTGCTAGGGCTGGTAGGAGCCGGGGACCCAGGCCCGGGTGCTGACGCCGATCGCGTTCCAGGCGTTGATGGCGACGATGAGGCTGACCAGCGCGGCGATCTGGGGCGCGCTGAACTCGGCGGCGATGTCGGCGTAGGCCTGATCGGGGACGTGCGTGCCGGTCAGCTGGGTGACGGCTTCCGTGAAGGCCAGCGCGGCGCGCTCGCGGGCGGTGAAGTACGGGGTTTCGGCCCAGGCGGCCAGCCCGTAGAGGCGCTGCTCGGTCTCGCCGATCGCGCGCGCGTCCTTGGTGTGCATGTCGATGCAGTAGGCGCAGCCGTTGAGCTGGGAGGCGCGGATCCGGATCAGCTCACGGAGCCTGGGGTCGATTCCGGCGGTGTCGAGTTCCTTGGTCGCGGCCTGGTCCAGCCGTGACATCGCGCGGGAAAAGCTGGGTGCGAGCCGGTCGAAATCGAGCCGGACCGGAATCTGTGCGGTGTCGTGTGTGATCGTCATGACCACCACGCTAGGCGGATAAGCGGCCCAAGGTAAGGTCCATTTCTATGCCAGAAACTTGGTCCAAATCCGGCGGGATCGATCTCCACCTGGATCTTTCCGGGACTAGAGTGCGAGCAGGCCTGGAGACCGCGCTGCGCCACGCGGTCCGGACCGGTCGCCTGCGCCCCGGCGTGCGGTTGCCTTCTTCCCGGGCCCTGGCCGCGGACCTGGGTATCGCCCGCAACACGGTCGCCGAGGTCTACAGTCAGCTGATCGCGGAGGGGTGGCTGACCGCGCAGACCGGCTCGGGCACCTCCGTCGCGCCGCGTCAGGCCCCGGACTTCCGCGCCGTCGCCGACGGCCGCCCCGAGGCGGCGGTCTCGCGCTATGACCTGCGTCCCGGGGTACCTGACCTGTCCGCGTTCCCGCGCCGGGCCTGGCTCGGGACGGCCCGCAAGGTGCTGGCGGCCGCTCCCGATCATCTCCTTGGCTACCCGGACCCGCGCGGGCTCCCGGCACTGCGGGCGGCGCTGGCGGGCTACCTGGCCCGGGCGCGGGGTGTCACCGCCGATCCCGGGCACATCGTGATCTGCGCGGGCTTCGGCCACGGTCTGGCCGCGGTCTGCCGTGCGCTGCGTTCGGGCGGCGCGACCACCATGGCCGTGGAGGCCTACGGACACCAGCACCACCGCGACATCGTCACCGGGCAGGGCCTGGACCTGCGGCCGGTCTCCGTTGACCCGATGGGTGCGGTTATCGGCGAGGCGACCGGGGCCGACGCCGCGCTGCTGACCCCGGCGCACCAGTTCCCGCTGGGCGTGACCCTTCATCCGCGCCGCCGCCGGGAGGTGGCCGCCTGGGGCGGGATCGTGATCGAGGACGACTACGACGGAGAGTTCCGCTACGACCGGCAGCCGGTCGGCGCGCTGCAGGCGCTCGCGCCCGATCACGTCATCTACGCCGGCACGGCCAGCAAGAGCCTGGCCCCGAGCCTGCGGCTCGGCTGGCTGGCGGTTCCGCCGCGCCTGCTCGATGCGGTGACGGCCGAGCTCGCCGCCGGGCCCTCCGGGCTTGACCAGCTCATCTTGGCCGAGTTCATCACCTCGGGTGGCTACGACCGGCAGGTCCGCCGGGCCCGGCTGGCCTATCGCCGCCGCCGGGACCGGCTCACCGCCGCGCTACCCGGCGGCCCGCAACTGCGGGTCAGCGGTATCGCGGCCGGCCTGCACGCCGTGCTTGACCTGCCCCGGACCGATGTTGAGCAGCACCTGATCGCCCGGGCCAGCGAGCGCGGCCTGGCCCTGGACGGCCTGGAACGTTACCGTGCCGCCGCAGCCCAGGGCGGCGACCGGGCGGGTCTGGTCATCGGCTATGCCCGGCCGCCCGAGCATGCCTACACCACGGCCCTGGCCCGGCTGCGGGCCGTTCTGGTCACGGAGTAAAGGGCGCCGGCGGCTCGAGCGACGGTGCGTCCAGGAAGGGCACGACCGCGGCCACCAGGTCGGGCGAGACCATGTCGTAGTGCGTATGCCCGGGCAGGACGGCCAGCCTGGCCACCGACCGGGCCGAGCCGTCCCAGGTCGCGTCGCGCAGGCCGCCGCCGAAGGAGTAGCCCATCACGTCGGCCTGGGCCAGGCCGAGCTGCCCGATGAGCCCGGCGATGTCGTCGGGGCGTACATCTCGCCCATCCAGAGGCCGCCGTGCAGCAGGATCAGCGGCTGTCCCGAACCGTGCTCTTCGTAGTACAGACCGATGCCGTTCACGTCCGCGTAGCTCATATCCCGACCTTCGGGGCGGGTGCACCGGCCAGCCGGTGGATGATGTCGTGCCGGGAGATGCCCTCGGCGAACATCCGGTTCGCGGCCCGGAAGATCTCGTCGGAATCAGGGCGCCAGAGTTCGGAGATGACGTCGTACGCGGCGTCCACGAACTGCTCGCTGGTCAGGCCGGCGGGCGGTGTGCACCCGCCGAACTCGGCCTCGGTCAGCGCCCGGCGGTCAGCCGGATCGCCGACGTTGCGGCCATCGTGGTGCTCGGGCACCGGCAGGGCGAACATGCGGCGCCCGACGTTGCGGGCCAGCCAGGCGACGTCGGCGTCGCTGGCGGACAGGTCGGACACGTAGCCGCGTACCGCCGCCGAGTCCGGCAGGTCGTAGGCCTCGTCGAACCGGCTGAAGATGTCGGGCAGGTGCTCTACCAGGCGCGCCGTCTCGGCCTCACCCAGGCCCCGGTAGGCGGCTGACCAGTGAGTCCACGCGGTCACTGCGGGCTCCAGATGCTGGCGTTGCGCGGCGGACAGGACGAAGGTATTGGGCACGTGGCCGAGGAGTATGTGCGCGAGCTTGCGCGGCCCGACCTGGCCCGGCGGCTCGCCGGGAATGCGGCTGCTGTAGCCGGTCAGCACCTCGGCCCAGAATCGCGCGGATTCCTCGTCGGCCGCGACGGCATCCGCGGCCAGCGGGCTTTTCATGAAGTCGTCGACCGCGGCCGCGCGATAGGCCGCGGTGAACTCCGGCGCAGGCTGGCCGCCGGCGGCGGGCAGGCGGCGGATCCGGGCCCGGGCGATGGGCAGGTAAGCGACGGTCTCGGTGGACAGGGCCGGATCGGGGTCCTGCTCGGACCGGGTCAGCGGCTCTTGCATGTGCCGGCGCGCCTGCGCCAGGCTGATCTGCTCGGAACGATCGAAGTCATCATCGGGCTTGCTCATGGCCTCGATCAGGTTCGCCGTGTTGGTGGCCACGCCGACCGCGGTGACGACGGGGATACCGGTCAGGTCAACCTGCACCACCACGCCGTGCTCGGATTCCCCGTAACCGAACGTCGCCGCGATGGCCTCATTGTCGCCGAACACGTCGTACCGGCGCCAGGCCTGGCCGGGCGTCACCTTCCCGATCTCGGTCACCCACTCGGGCGGGTAGATGCCGATGTCGGTCAGCTGAGCCAGCGCCTCGCTGGCCGCCTTCTTGACGCCCCGGGCGCTCAGCGCCATCAGCACCCGCAGCAGCGCGGCGCCGTCGGGCGTCTCCCTGCGGACCGCCCCGTCGACCAGGACGCTGGAGATGAAGGACTCGATCTCGGCCGGGTCCCGCTGGCCCAGCACGTACGGTATCCCCATGCAGGTAGACGCCTCGATCTCGGCCCGCAGCGGATCACCAGATTCCACCCCGGCCCACAGGCCGGACAGTATCCGCTGAACGAACTCATCGGCCTCGCTGCGCTCGGGCGCACTCGACGTGCCTGCCCTCGACGTGCCTGCCCTCGACGTGCCTGCGCTGCGGCGCGCCTGTGTCTTCTTGCTCACCGCGCAATCCTACGGCGCGCTAGAGAACGGCGCGGACGATGCCCACTTCGGCCCCGCCGCCCATGACGGGAACGGTGGCGAGCTCATCGGGCACGACGGCACCGAGCAGGCGCAGCGCCGCCACCATGACCGGAGTCCGGCTGCGCGCCATTCCGTCGTCGATCTTGACCGCGCCGGACCTGCCGTCCGCCAACGCGAACGCGGCGACGCCCTCGGCACCCGCCTTGACCAGCAGGCCTGGCACCGCGTCCATCAGCTTGCGCTCGTCCCGGTCCGTCCCGCTGGTCCAGTCCGGGTAGGTGCGCATGGCCTCGGCCACCCGGCGTTCCGGCGTTCCGGGTGCCGAGAGCACCAGCGCCCGGATCGCCCGGGCCAGCCCGTGCAAGGTCAGCGCGAACAGCGGCGCGCCGCAGCCGTCGATGCCGGTCGTGCTCGCCTGCTGTCCGGCCAGTTCCTCGACGGTTCGCAGGATCGCCCGCTGCAACGGGTGATCGGCCGCCAGGTACCCGGTCGCCGGCCAGCCGTTCAGCACACAGGTGACCAGCATCGCCGCGTGCTTGCCCGAGCAGTTCATCCGGACCGGCGACTCGTGCTCGCCCCGGGCGATCAGGCGGTACGCGGTCTCGGCATCGAACGGCCAGGCCGCCGGGCAGCGCAGGTCGTTCTCGCTCAGGCCGGCCGAGGACAAGATCTTCCGCACGCCGTCGGCATGGAAGTCCTCGCCGGAATGGCTCGCTGCGGCCAGCGCCAGCAGCTCGCCGTCCAGCTCAAGCCCGCAGCGAAGCATCGCCGCCGCTTGCAGGGGCTTGTTCGCTGACCGGGGAAAGAACGGCACCTCCGTCTGGCCGACGCTGATCAGCTGCGTTCCGTCGGCGCCGAGTCCGGCTACCGCCCCGCGGTGCCGTGATTCGGTGAAGCCGGAACGCACCACCTGCGCGACGACGGGATTCACGCCTTCGTGCTCCGTAAAGATCGTCATGCCCGCAGTCTGCCCTGCACCCCCACCACCCGTGCGCCGCGCCCTAGGGTTTCAGCCCGGCGAGCACGCATTGCGGCCGGGCCCGCAGTGAGACCTGGTCGCTGGACTTGAACGAGGTCCGGCAGAACGCTTTCGCCTGCGCTCCGCAGTAGTGCAGGGTGGACCCGCCGGTGGAGCTCGGCAGGGTGACGTTCACGCAGCCGTTAGCCGACGCCCCGTATTTGTCGTGCGCCAGTGCCCCCCATATGCCCAGGCCGACGAGCAGCACGACGACCAGCACGCCGGTGACGGCGAAGACTCGCTTTTGCCGCGGCGTCAGGCTCCCCGCCGCCGGTCTGGTCTTGGAATACATGAATGCACAGTGTAGGGGGCAGGCCCGGCTTGCCCTGTGTTAGCGTCATCCGAAATAAGCAGGCGGCCGGGAGGTGCGCAGATGGTAACGCATGAGCGGCCGTGGCTGGCTGGCACACCGTGCTGGGTCGACGTTACCGTCGGTGACGTGCCGAAGGCAATCGCCTTCTATCAGGCCCTGTTCGGCTGGGATATCGAGTCGGGCGGCCCGGAGACGGGCGGCTACTCGATCTGCCACCACAAGGGCCGGATCGTCGCGGGCCTCAGCCCTAACTTCGGTCCGCCTGACGCGCTGCCGACCTGGACCACCTACCTGGCCGCCGACGACGCGGACGCGGTTGCCGCCGCGATCAAGGCGGCGGGCGGCCAGCTGGTGCTGGAGCCGACCGATATCACCGATGCCGGCCGGATGGCCCTGGCCGTCGACCCGGCCGGCGCCGCCTTCGGCCTGTGGCAAGGCGGGACGACGACCGGGATCGGCCTGGCCAACGAGACGGGCTCGCTGACCTGGAACGAGCATCTGAGCCGGGACTACGACGCGAGCAAGGCCTTTTACCGTGCCGTTTTCGGCTACGACTACCAGGACGTGAGCGACGGCGCCTTCAGGTACGCGATGCTCATGATCGACGGGCGCGAGGTCGGCGGCATCGGCCAGCATACGGACGGGACACCGGAGGGAGCGCCTGCGGTCTGGTCGGCCTACTTCGCCGTCGATGACACCGATGCCGCGGTGGCCAGGGTGGGCGAGCTCGGCGGCAGCATCGTGCACCCCGTCCGCGACAGTCCGTACGGCCGGATTGCCGTGGTGGCCGACAACCAGGGCGCGGTGTTCTCGGTTATCACCACCCCGACTCATCCTGACCTGCAACTATCCCACTGAGGTCGCTGTTGTGCCCT
>JBEKKH010000257.1:0-9799 GCA_050010815.1 Streptosporangiaceae bacterium
TGCCGAACACGACGGCGTGCGGCGGTCCCGCGTAGGAGCGCTTCAGCCCCAGGTACTGCTCGTAGAAAGCGGCGGAACGCTCCAGGTCGCGCACCTGCAGTGAAATGAAGTCGGGTCCGGTGACGGCCACGGTTCGTGCCTCCTCATTGGATGTCAGTCTTCTGACACACCACACTGTATGTCAGACTACTGACATGAGTCAAGGCGAGCCCGGAGTCGAGCTGGACACATCGCTGGGGTACCTGCTGAAGGCGGCCGCGAGCGCCCTGCACTCCGCCCTGGAGGCCGTGCTGAGGCCGCTGGGCATGACGATCACCTGCTACGCCTGCCTGGAGCTGCTCGCCCAGCGACCGGGCCTGTCCAACTCCGGGCTTGCCCGCGGCGCCGTCGTCACCCCGCAGTCGATGAACGTGCTCCTGCAGGCCCTCGAACGCCAGGGACCCGTCACCCGCCCGGCACGGGCACCCGCCGGCCGGGCCCTGCCGGCCGAGCTGACCGCCCGCGGGCACCGCCAGCTCACGATGGCCAGCACCGCGGTCCGCCGCGTCGAGCACGACATGCTCGCCAACCTGGACGCCAGCGACCAAGATCAGATGCGCCGCCTGCTCACCGCCTGCATCGCCGCACTGACCGAACCGCCCGCACCGGCGACGTGACTCCTCCCGGACAGGCCGCCTGTGGCGCAGGCAGCAACGGCCTGGTGACGCGCGGGTGCTACCTGCAGGCGCCAGGCTTGCGTCTCCGCCGCTTTCACCTGGTTGCCCATGGGGCTAGCTGCGATGTGGATGGAAGAGTTCAATCCTGAAATGGCAGGTCATAGGCGAGAAGCCGGGCGGACGGTCAGCGTAACCGCTCCCACCACCCCCGTCCGTGGCTTTTCCGCCCCCGTCCGTGGACCAAGCCCGGTACCCACGGACGCATAGCGGACGGGCGCGGCCCGCGATCGTGCCTCGAACGGCATATGTGCTGGTCAGCGGCGTGGGCCTCGGGTAGGAGCGACGGGCTGTAAAACCGTCGGCTCGGCTCAGCCTACGTTGGTTCGAACCCAACACCTGCCACACATTTCCGCAGGTCAAAGCCGGTGACGCTGGATTGCGTCACCGGCTTTCGCGGCCCGAGCGAGCGGTTTCGCAGACCGTCGGTGAAGGCCTGTGGGCCAGCCGTGGGACGGACCAGATAGCGGGCCGCTGTTCGAGTTTTGTTCTAATATGTCCTTTGAGCAGGATAAATGACTTGTCGCCTGGGTTGCCGTGTCGGCGCGTACCCGTTTGGTGTCAGCGTGGTCCACGGGCCGTCGGCGGGCAGGGCGGGCAAGCCACGGACGCATAGCGGACGGCGTCCGCGCCCGTCGCGCGGTCGGTGCCACCGCTGGCTTTCCCACGGACGGGCACGGACCACGTCCTGCAGACGGCTCGAGGACTCGATCGATCTGCTGGTTGAGGAGGTCGTCGCGGCCGTGGATGCAGTGGCTGTACACGGTGAGCAGGACCGCGACGCTGTGTCCGGCCCGGGCGGCGATCTGGGCGGGTCCCCTCCGGCGTTCAGCCATAGCGACAAGACGGCGTGCCGGGCGAGCCCGCTGGCGGCTAGCTCGGGCCCGAGGGCGAGCGCGCGGGCGGCGTGCCAGGCACGGCCGTAGACCGATTCGCTGAGCGGCCCGCCGCGGGTTCCGTGGAACAGCCGGCCGTCGGGTGCGGTGCCGTAGGCCGCGTGGTGGGCACGGAACATGGCGACCAGCACCGGAGGGACCGGGACCATCCGGATCGCCCCGTCCGGCCGGTGCTTGAGCCTCCGCCGTTCATGGCTGGTGCCGTTGCTGGTCCATGCGGCGGCGGTCCTGGGCGTGGCCGCGGCCAGCCGGAGCATGCCCCATCCGGAGCTGGGGAGGTGGCAGTCGGCGATTCGCAGGGCGACGGCTTCCTCTGGGCGGAGGGCGGCGTAGTACAGACAGCGGCGATGTTCTGCCGGTAGGCATTATTGAGGGTGATTTCGGCCGCCGTTCCCATGTCAATGGCCGCACGGCGGAGATCTCCGCGCAGGAGGGCGGCCCTCGCGTCCCGTGCGACCAGATACTCAAGAGGCGGCTCCCGCTCCTCCCCGGCCTTGCGCAAGATTCGCATCCATTCATCCAGGCTGACTGGGCTGATTACGCGGGTCCGGGTCGCCGGGAGTTCTTTCGTCAGCCATAGCCCGTCCCACCGGTGGAACCCGTCGCCTTGGAATGTCAGGTCATAGCTCGGTGACTTGTAGTGGAGGTCCTGCTCGGTCAAGACCTCGATCCACGCCCGGACTAGATCGAACCACGCGCCGAGGCCCTCCTGCGCCGCCAGGGCGATCCGCATCGTGAGCAGGGCCGAAATCGCGCGGCAGCTCAGGGAGCGCTTCCTTCGGCTCGCTCAGGATGATCCCCACGCGGCGGAGGCAGGTCGCTCCGTCTTGGGTGTACTCGCCCGCGTAGGTGATGGCCCAGTCGAAAGGGTTTCCGAGCCGGTCGCCGGGAACGCCCCGGAGCGCCGGGGGAATTGCCGGGTAGTCGAGGCCGCCGGGAACTGGCCCAGGGGCGAGAACCCTGGCGGGGAGGCCGCCGATCAGTGTTGAGCAGTCGGAGCCGAGCACGTCGTGCGCCACGGCGATGTGAACCGGCAGTTCGTAAAAACCTGCTACCTGCGCTCCTGGGGCCATCGGGCACGCTGGATGCGTCTCAGGCCTAACCGTCACCATGTGCTGAGATAGCGGCATCAAGGAGGTCCGTCGTCATGGCCTGCCCCACACAGGCGGGAGCCGGTTCGCAATCGTACGAGCTTGGCCGTTTTCCCGGTAAACATTCACCCCTGTGACCTGCGGCCTGATCACGGGCGCAGCCTGTGACATCGTCAGGGCCGGGAGTTCACGCAGAGCCGGCAATCAGTTGCGAGTTGACTACTCCAAGCCGGCCCGGCATGATCATCTCTTGTGTCCGAGATGCCGTCTCCTGCCCCGGATTGCGCCCCGTGCGCTGCCCGCGATGAGGAGATCACGCAGCTGCAGGAGCAGCTGGCGGCGCGGGACGCCGAAGTCACGGGCCTGCACGGCCAGGTTACGGAGCTGAAGGACCGGATCGCCCGCCTGGAGCGGGCCGCGTCCCGCAACAGCGGGAACTCCTCGATGCCTCCTTCCGGGGATGACACGCCCGGCCGCAAGCCGCCACGCAAGAAGCGGCGGGCCGCGGAGCGGGACGCGGCGAAGAAGCGCAGCCGCGGCAAGCAGCCGGGGACGCCCGGGGCGGCGATGACCTGGACCGTCCCCGATGACACCTTCGGCTATTACCCCGAGGGCACCTGCGCGTGCGGGGCGGACCTCGGCGGTGCCGCCGATCTGGGGGTCGTGCGGTCGTACCAGCAGAAAGAGGTCCCCGAGCCGAAGGCCCAGACGATCCAGCATGACCTGCACGAGACACGGTGCGCGTGCGGGAAGATCCACGTGGCGCCCCGCCCGCCCGGCGTCCCGGACTCCGCTGTCTCCACCGGGCCGCGGCTGAGGGCGCTGGCGGTCTACCTGCTGGTCTTCCAGCACGTGCCGGTGGAGCGGTGCCGGCTGCTGCTGTCCGACGTCGCCGGCGCGCAGGTGTCCGCCGGGTTCATCCGCTCGTGCCTGGAGAAAGCCGCGTCGATGGCCGCCGGGACCGTCAAGCTGATCAAGACGCTGCTCATCGCGGCGAAGGTCGTCGGGTTCGACGAGACCACGCTGCGGTCCGGGGCAGCCGGGGAGAAGAAGTTCGTCCACGGCGCCTTCACCGGACGGTACTCCCTGTTCCACCTCGGCACCCGGTCCCTGGCCAGCATGAAGGACTTCGGGATCCTCACCGGCTTCGCGGGGATCGCGGTCACCGGCCGGTACGGCAACTACTTCCACGCGACGTGGAAGAACATCTCCGGCCATCAGGCATGTATCGCCCATATCTTGCGTGACCTGCAAGACTGCGCGGAGGCCTGCCCCGGGAAGACCTGGCCCGCGCAGGCGCGAGAAGCGCTCCGCAAGCTGATCCACGCCCGCAACCAGGCCAGCGACGGCGGCCTGGACGCGATCCCCGCCGGTATCCGCGAGCCTCTGGAGCTGCTGTTCCGCCGCGCCATCACTGTCGCCCTGGCCGACGTGCCCCGCGTCCCCGGCCCGAAGAACAGCACTAAGCAGCATCCCGGCCGGGACATGCCCGAGTTCTGCCGCGACCGCGAAGCCGACATCCTGAGATTCACCACCGACACCGATGTGTGGCCCACGAACAACATCAGCGAGTCAGGACTCCGGCCCACTAAGACCCAGCAGAAGATCTCCGGACGGCTGACCAGCGACGACACCACCCGGGACCGCCTCGACACCCGCAGCTACATCGACACCGCCCGCAAACACGGATGCGACGTCCTCGACGTCCTGCACGCCCTGTTCACCGGCAGCCCCTGGATGCCCCCGGTCCCCGGCCACGCCTGACCCCGCGCACCGCCCTGCCCGGGACCCGTCACCCAGAGCACCTCAAACATCACCCACGCCGCACGGGTGAATGTTTACTTTTCCCGGTCTGCCGGTACCATGCCTGATATGGCCCCCTTGAGCGGTGAGGATGACGGCCGCAACTGGCCGGAGCATCCCGTTCGTGAAGTTGAGGAGATATTTCAGGAGGCAGCCGTCGCCGGGTGCATTATCTTCCGGTTAAACGGCGTTTACACGGTGACATCCCCAAGTGTGTTCCCATGGATTGTGTTCCCGGTCCGCGTACCGGATACCTCTAGTATCCGCAAGCACATGATCGCGGACCTGCGGAGGCAGCTGGAGCGTATGTTGACGAGCGAGACAGGAGGGCAGGGGTGGCATGACTTACAGGATCTCGATTAAGACAACTATCGCTGGTGCCACCGAGCAGATGAGGGAAAGTATCTCTGCTATAGCTGAGCACCTGGCCGAGATCGAGGAGAACACCCCCGCATTCCTCGGATTTTCTGTCTTTGCCGACCCTCAGGGTGCTACCGCTCTCTTTACCTTGTATGTGGGTGAAGAAGACCCGGATAAGGCAACGGTTGCGGCGGATTCGTGGATGGTAACTGCCATTACGGCTGCCGGAGAATGTGCTTGGGGTTGGGCGATTTTTCCGCATCCTGCCGAACACGAGCGCGTATCAGCATAATCCTGCTAGGACATCTTGGCTTTTGCGGCAGATATTCAGGCCTCGCATACAAGGCGCAGCAGAAGAAGTGATTGCCCGAACGTCTCGGCTGGTCAGCCCGCTATGCGGACCGTGTCCGTGGCTGGCCCCCTGGGAAGGCAACAGATCGCCTGCGACGCCGCAGGGCACGCCCGTAAGATACTCATGGACCTTGATGAACGCCCTGCGGGGTGTAAGCGCCGTGTGAATGGCTTTAGAATTGACGGCAGGTGGTCTGGGAATCCGCATCGATACGATCGCGGATTCATGGCGGGAGGAGCTGCCAGTGACGGCGAGCCATGACCACGTAGCATGTCACGCCTCTGCGTGGTTCCAAAACGGGACATAGGTGGCTGACCTGCGGGTATTCCTGCCATGATGGCCGCTGGGCTGGCTGGATAGCAGGCTCGTGACCATACGGATGCTGTACCTGATCTCATACGCCTGACCGGGTGGATGGCGCTGCTCGCGCGTTGGCCGGCATCGAAAGATGCCGAGCTGCTGGTCCTGCGCCAGGAAGTGGCAGTGCTGCGGCGGCAGAACCTCAAGCCCCAGGTGGACTGGGCCGACCGGATGGTGCTCGCTGTCCTGGCCCGGCCTGCTCCCCAGACCGCTGCGAATGAGCCGGCTGGTAAACCCCGCAGACGCTGCTGCGCTGGCACAGGCGGCTCGTCCGCTGGCAGTGGGCCTATCCCCGCCGCGGAGGACGCCCGCCAATCGGCGCCCGGCTCACGTTACTGGTCGAGCAGATGGCCCTGGGGAACCTGTGGGGTTCCAGAAGTCGGCCACCGGTCCTGACGTGGTCTTTTACGCGGCTCGCTCGTACTCGTTGATGAGGCCGCCGAGGACAGGTCGGCGCAGGATCCGTTCCTTGGAGAGGTCGGCGACAGGATGGTCGGGCCGGGGCGGGTGGAGCTGTCGGCTGCGATGGGTCGCCGCCCGTTGTAATGGGCCTCGTACTGGGCCAGGATCGTCCGTAGATGCCGCTGGCCGAAGATGAGCATCCGGTCGGTGATCTCTGTCCGGGCGGTGAGCACGAACCTTTCGGCATGGGCGTTCGCACGAGGACTCCGCGGTTGGATCTTCACAGCGTCGATGCCGGCGTCGGCTAGGACTGCGTCAAACGATGCGGTGAACTGACCGGCCCGGTCACGGACCAGGAACCGGAAGCCGACGGCGCGATCACCTAGGGTATCGGGGATGATTGTGTCATGCAGGGTTTTGAGCGGATGGGCGGGGATTTACTTGACACCGCGGTGGGGCAGCTGGTGCCGGCGGGGAGCATGTTCGCGTTCTTGGCCGCGCACCGGGCTGAGGTGTTCCCGGATGCGGATTACGCGGACCTGTTCGCCCCGGCGGGGGTAGGTCCACGATCTTCACCATCTTCAAGGGCACGTCGGAAATCCAGCGGATGATCGTCGGGCGGGCCGTCACCGGGCTGGACGTCCGTTAGGCCTGACGTGTGGATATACCTATTGTTGACCCGGAAGGCGGGCCGTTCCGCGGCCGGGCGGAACGACCTGTTGTCGTGTGTTCAGTTGACCCGAATCGCGCCGATCCCGATGGGCGTTCCAGTCGTAATGGGGTGAACTGGCTGCTCGTGCGCTCGTAGCCCGTCGTGTCAGTCGGCAGGTAATCTGGTGAGGAGGAGCAGGGACAGGGAGGATTCTGGTGACCACGACCGTCACGGTGGAAGTGGATGAGGATGAGCTGACCGCCGCTGCCGGACTGCTGGGAACGAGCAGTCGCGAGGAGACGCTGCGGAAGCTGGTGGCCAATGCCGCCGCGAGGGCGGCGAACGTTGCCCTTAAGCGTGCCGAGATTGCTGAGCGTGAGGCCGCCGACCGGGCCGAGGATCGGTGACAGGTCGCGAGTACCTGATTGACGCCAGCGCCTACTGGCGTATTGATCGCGGCGCGGTGCTGGCTGGTGCGTGGCGTGATCATCTTGAGCGCGGCCTGGTGTGGATCTGCCCGCCGACGGAAATGGAGATCTGCCGCCGCGCGTCGAAGGATCAGCATGCGGTGCACCTTCGCGAGTTCGCCGAGACCTATGTCCGGGTGGAATTGCACCACCGGGCTGGTGTAACGGCGCGAGAGATCCAGACGGACCTGATCGGCTGCGGCCAGGCTGCTGGGGTTCACCCGGTTGACCTACTGGTTGCCGCCACTGCCCTGGGCGACAGCTTCACCGTGCTCACTGACGACGGTGATTACGTCCATCAGATCAGCGCTGTTCGTCCCGAGCTTGGCGTTCGCATGGTTGGTGACGGGCCAGGCTGAATGCCAAGATCGCCCGTCGCTCAGCCTCCGACTACGCTCGTGTAATCGTCAAGAAGCTGGGCGAAGACGTAGAGCCCAGAGCCTGCTGGGCCGCTCGCCGTCGGCGAGCATGGGCGGCAGCGCTGCTAGCCGTCTCTCAGGCGATCAGATCGGCCAGCAGCAGATCGATGATTGCCTCCTCGTGCACGGCGACGTTGTCCGCCATCATGGCCGGGCTCAGTCCGGAATCCCACGGGGTGGTCTCGGCCCGGCCGGTCAGCGTGAGCGGTCGGCCGACCGGCAGGCGTTCCACCGCCTCGCGGTAGTCGGCACATCCCAGCCGCCATGGCTGGGCGCCTTGGCCGATGATGCGGCGGGCGATCGCGATGCCCGGCCAGTCGAAGTCGCCGTGATACCGCACCACCGTCCGCCCTAGCAACAGCGACCCGGCTGCCGATGGGTTGCCGGACGTGCAAGCCAGCGGTCGGTCGACGCCGGCGGTGGCTAGCCGTTGCAGCACCTGCGGGTTCTCGCACGCATGCACGATTCACCGGGCCGTGTCAATTCGTCGGCTCGGTGCAGCTCGTGCACGGTCAAGTGGGTGATCAGGCCCAGGTCGGCCCGTTCCCGCATCATCGTCGGCCAGCGGCCGGTGCCGGGCGGCCGCAGCCCGTAGGTGATGACCGTCCCCGAGATCTCGTCGGTGCTGACGTCGACCCGCTGCCACAGCAGCCGGCGTTCCGCAGCCGAGGCGGGCGGCGGAACGTCCAGTGCGATCGCCAGCCCCCGCAGCACCAGGGTCGTAGCCGGCGCCGCGTCGTCGAGACCGTGCACGTCACCGGTGATCGCGCTGGCCAGCTCGGCGATCCCAGTCGGCGTCCGGCCGACGCTCAGCACTGCGGCCAGCGTGCCGGCCGCGATAGCCAGTGCCTGGCTGGCCTGGTCGTCGGGCAGCCGCGTCAGTACGCCGCCCCGGTGCAGCCAGTCTGTCCAGGGCCGCGTCCAGTCCTGGCCGGCCAGGCCGTGCCCGGTGAGCAGCCAGTCCAGCTCGGCCCACAGCTGCTCACGGCGGACCCGGGCGTCGTACCGCTCGGCCGGCCGGTCCCGTAGGGGGCCGCCGGTCAGTTCGGCCACGACGGCGACCAGCCACGCTCGGCCGCGCTCGACCGCAGGGCGTCATCCAGGACGGCCAGCTTCACCTGGTTAGTCCCCGCGCGCACTGGGCGGGCGAGCAGGCCGCTGAGCCGGTCCGCGCCGTCGTCGTCCAGCTCGATCGTGACCGATCCGCGAATCGCGTGCCCGGACTGCTCGAGCCGGTTCCGCGGCACCGGCCACAGCCGCTCCAGGGACGGGGCGGACAGATGGGCCCGCAGCCCGGCCGGGAGGCCGCTCGCGTAGTGCTGCGCAAGTGCCTGCTGTGCCCGTCCCAGTGCACGTGAGTGGTCACGGCCGAGCTGCCGCCGCTGCGCCTGACCTCGTACACGTCAAGCCGCGGGACCTGCGGGAAACAACCCCAGAGGGCATGGCCGGTCATGACGAAGTCCAGGTCGAGAGTGACCAGCAGGCCCATCAGTTCGGCCACTGTGCCCTCGTCCACCTTGGCGAACGCATCATCGAGCAAGATCAGCCGCAGCGCCCGGTCGTCGTCGCCCAGGCTCGTCAGGTAGCCGTCGGCGGCGGCGAACAGCGTCACGTAGGAGACGAACCGGGTTTCGCCCTGGGACAACTTGGCCCGCCGGGACAGTCGGCGCTGCTGACCTTCCTCCGGGCCGAGGATGGTCACGTTCACCTCGTGCCACTGCCGGTAGTACAGCGCGGCGGCCAGGTGGGCGGCGTAGCCGCTGCTCGGGTCGGCGGAGTGGAACTCCTCGACCCGGTGCCGGATCCACGCCGATAGCGACCGGTCGTCGGCATCGGCCGCGCGGCGAGCTGGAGCCTGGGCAGTATGAGTCAGGAACCCGGCTGTTGGGGGGCGTTGACCGGCATGCGGTAGCTCCGGATGCCGGTCGCCGATACGACGCGCACCGCCAGGTACCTCGTCAGCCTGTGAGTCCGTCTCACCTGGGTTCCCTGGGTCAGGGAGTGAGAAGAGAAGAGCGGCTAGTGCAGCCGCGGCTAGTAGAGCGAGGCCGCACACCCGCAGCGCGTTGTGAAGTCCGCCGACGAAAAGTGCCCCCTGCGCTCGATCGAGCCGAGGGCCGGCGGCTCCGGGCAGACGGGCGTAGACGAGCGCCCCGAGCAGCGCCTGTGTTCGGGCCCAGTCGGAGCAGACCGAGGGTTGCGACCCCGGCGATGACGAGCCCAGCGAGCATCGGCCGGCGCGGGCCGAAGCGACTGACCAGGCGACCCGATTGCGATGCGGCGA
>JBEKKH010000258.1:0-9780 GCA_050010815.1 Streptosporangiaceae bacterium
GAAGTGTCATAGCCATACCATTATGGTATCACAACGGTGCCGAGCTGAGACGTACTCCGGCTGTCCGACGGGCAGGTCAAGCTGTATACCGGCATGCTGTACGGGGTGCTGTACGGGGTGCTGGACCACCCACCACAAGCTCGTTCGGGATCGGATCCCGGCGATCATCACCGCGGACGGAGGCCAGCCCGTCATCCGGGTCCTTGACGACGCCGGGTACGAGGCGGCCCTGCGGGCCAAGCTGCTCGAGGAGGCGCATGAGGCGCAGGCGGCGCCGGACGGGGAACTGGCATCGGAACTGGCTGATGTCCTGGAAGTACTCGGGGCCCTCGCTGCGACCCATGGCATGAGCTGGGAGGACGTCGTGTCGGAGGCGAGCCGCAAGCGTGCCGAACGCGGTGGTTTCGGCGACCGGACCTTCCTCGAATACGTCGACCAAGCCCCGTAACATCACGGTCCGCACCATCTCGAACTACGGCGTAATCACCAAGCGGCGCTGATGACCGATTACCTGAAGCAAGCACTACGGCTCGTTCGGAAAAATGTTGGTCAGATAGCCGCCGCGGCCTACCGGCGACGGTAGGCACCTACCCAGGTGACATGGCAGTTTCTTAGCCGAGCTTGAGCGGCACGTCCGCGTAAGGGTCGAGCGCGTAGGCGAGGGAGACACGGTGGTAACCGTCCGCGATATCCCCGTCCGCTATGAGAACCGGAGACAGCTTTTCCCCGGCCAGCACCTTCTGCAGGTCTCTCAGCACGCCCGGGTCCGACAGCGGCAGCGGGACACGCTGGGTAGCCCGCAGGATATCGTTGGCGCGGCGTTGGATCACCGGGAGCTCCCGCAGCTTCTTCGACACCTCCTGTGCCCGGCTCTCCCCGAAGCGGATACTGAGGTAGCTGGAGGCAGCGGCATAGTCGTGGTCGGCCACGTTCTTCCTCCACCGCAAATACTGGATGGCTTCTCCGGCAGTGGTCATTCGTCCGCCCTTCTGCCGACGGCCAGGACACCATAGCCCCGGGGATGACGTTCTGTAACAAGGTCGTTCAGTTCATCTACACCTTATGGCCTGCAGCTGGCGCCAGGCATACGGATAGCGTGGCGCTGGGGCTGGCACCGCGGTTCGTTTCGGCAGCTATTGCGCCCGGCCGGGCCGGGTGCGGGAACGGGCGGGCAGCTCATCGACGGGCCTGGGGGGCATGACGGCGGCGGTAGGTGAACTGGAGGAAGACGATGTTGGAGAGGGCGCTCAGGACGGCGCCGAGGACCGGGTAGCGGCTCTTGACCAGGAACAACATGGGGGCTTCCCTTCGCGGGGCCGAACTGACTATGGCTGGAGCCTAACACTGTTTTGCGTATCACGCAAATAATGCGTTGTACGCTGTTTCTCGGCGGGGGGGGGCGGGCGGGCGGTCTTGGGCGGGGCGGTGCGCTGGCACCAACGGTCCGTTCGGCATCGGTTGTGATCTGGCGGGGAGGGGGCTTGCTGGCCTACTGTCCAGCCAGGGAGGATTCCACTCCGCCCCTGCTTCTGTTCGTTGTCGGGGCGCCGGCGGCTGGTGCGGAGGGAATCTGTTCGATCAGCGTGTGCAGGGCATGGGCGTCGCGGAAGCTGGGCACGTGCTGGGTGCCGTCGCGTAGGTCGGCCAGCTGCCGGTAGAGGCGTGCGACGTTGGCCGCCTCTACCGGCAATGCGGATGCGTCATCATCGTCTAGCGTGCCGATCGCGGCCGTTACCTGAGCGCGGCCGAGTTACACCGCGGCACCGGGCCCGGGAAGCAGTTCGACGTCGGCCGCGTGCATCGGCTCGCCGCAGTGCGCACAGCGCAGGTCGACATGGCTGACCTCGCCGCACGCATGGTGGCGGTACAGCACCGGCGCGCCGGCCTGCCCGGCGAGCCACTTGTCACCCCAGCCGACCATCACCATCAGCAGGTCGACGAGCTGGGTGCCCTTCTCGGTCAGCAGGTACTCGTACCGGGGGCGCCGGTCGTAGGGCCGGCGCTCGAGCACCCCCTGTTCGACGAGGTGGTTCAGCCGCTCGGTCAGGACCTTGCGTGAGATGCCGAGGTCTGCCTGGATCTGTTCAAACCGGGTGAACCCGGCAAACACGTCGCGCAAGACCAGCGGTGACCAGGGCTCGCCGATGACGTCGAGCGTGCGCGCGATCGAGCACGCCATCTCGCCGAAGTCCGTGCGCTGCATGGAATCAATATAACATTCTGGGTTCCCTTAAGGAACGGTAGATGTTACGGTGATGGAGTCTCTTGAAGGAACTTCGGAAGGATCTCGAGAATGAGGCTTGACCCCGATGTGCGCCGCGTACTCGACGGCACCTCGATCGCCCACCTCGCCACCGTCCTGCCGGGTGGCTCGCCCCATACCGTTCCCCTCTGGATCGGCGCCCACGGCGACCGGATCGTCTTCCTCACCGGTCCGGGCTCGCGCAAAGCACGCAACCTGCGCCGCGACCCACGAGTGGCGCTATCCATCGCACCCGCTGATAACCCGTTCGAGCCCGTCGTGATCCGCGGGCGAGTCACCGAATGGATCGAAGGCGATGCGGCGTGGGAAATCATCGACCAGCTGGCTGCCAAGTACACCGGTCAGCCCTACTCCCGGGGACAGGAGCGCGTCGTCGCCGTGATCGAGCCTGAGCGGCAGACCGTCGGCATCGGGTGAGCCGCCGTTGGTGATGGTTACACCGGCAGACAAAAGCCCAGGTCAGGGGATAATCCTGGGCCTGGGCCTTGATGGTGCGGGTCTGGCACTCATGCCTCGACCACCGGCCACCCTTTCGCGGCGGTGCTGAACACCCAGACGCTAAGCGCGAACACGGCCACGGCGGCAGGTATCAGAGTCCAGCCCCAGGCGATGCCCGCCGACAAAAGTATCGCGCTGAGCACGATCAGCCACAGCACGACCAGCAGCCGGATGACCAGGAAGGTGACCCGGATGGGCTGGATGTACTCCCAGGACCGGATGAGGGCGCGCTGAATGCGCCGGCGGGTCCGCAGGGTGGCGCGGCTGGGGTGCCCAGCAGTGTCGGGTGGACTCCAGGGAGCCGGCGCCGTCAGGCTTGCGGCGGACGGCCGTGACGAGGGAACGGTGTCGTGATCCTGTGCGTACATGGGATGCCTCCTGTGGGCTTTGGTGCCCGGCTGCGCCGGCCACCTAATAAAAATGATATCACTTTGATAGTCCGCGTCAAGGTGGCGCCTTCTAGTCCTAGCGGCGGGTGAGTGCGCCGGCGTCCTCCGGGAGCTGCTCCGCCTCCGGCATCTCGGCGTCATGGGCGGGAGCCGGGCGTGACGAGCTGCGGGACCGGCGCAGGGTGATGACGACGGAGGCCAGCACGAGGGCCGCGCCGAGTCCTTCGCGCCAGGTGAACTGCTCGCCGAGGATCACGATCCCGGCCAGCACCGCGACGACGGGGTTGACGTAGGCGTAGGTGGAGACGGTGGTCACGGGCAGGTGGGACAGGGCGTAGCCGTAGGCGGTGAAGCCCAGGATGGAGCCGGGACCGATGAGGTAGGCCAGGGCGATCCAGGACGTGGCCGGAATCGCGGACCAGTGGATGCGGGAGAGCTCCCCGGAACCGGCGCCTGCCGCCAGCAGGACCACGCCGCCGGCCAGCATCTCGATGGCGGCGGCGAGCATCGCATGGCTCGGCACAGCGAGCCGGTGGCTCAGGACTGACCCGAAGCCCCAGGCGGCCGCGGCGCCGAGCACGAGGATCACGCCCGAGATATGACCCGATGCCGTGCTGCCGCCGACCAGGATGATCACCCCGCCGAGGCCTACCGCGAGGGCGGCCGCGGCGCGGAAGGTGACGCGCTGATGCTGCATGGGCCAGGCGAAGAGGATCATCCAGAGCGGCACCGTCGCCACCAGGATGGCGGCGAAGCCCGAGGGCAGCGTCGTCTCCCCGACGGTCACGCCGCCGTTGCCGGCGAAGAGCAGCAGGATGCCGACGACCGCGCCGGCCAGCCAGGCCCTGGCGCCCGGCCTGATTCTGTCCTGGGCCGATGCCTGGCTGCGGGCCGCTGCCCGCCGGGCGATGGGGTACAGGAGCGCGCCTGCTATCACGTACCGGGTCCCGGCGAACAACAGCGGCGGCAGGTGCCCGACCCCGACGCGGATGGCCAGGTAGGTCGATCCCCAGACCACGTAGACGACTCCCAGCGCGATCCAGCTCAGGACTCGGCTGCGGGTATCGGCTGCGGCGCTGTTGTCGGTCATGTTTCCATCCTTGACCCGTCGGGCCGGCACCACCAGTGGCAGAATCGACAACTTGAGGTAAATTACTGCCATGCATCGGATCGCTATCCCCGTTACCCCGGGCTTGCAGATGTTCGAGCTGGCCATCCCGTGCGAGGTCTTCGAGCCTGGCCGGGAGGACTTCCCCGTACCCTGGTGGTACGAGCTGCAATTGTGCTCTGTCCAGGACGGCCCGGTCCGCACCGCCGAGGGGCTGGTCTTCGACGGCCCGTTCGGGCTCGATGAGCTGAGCCAGGCGGACACGGTGATCATTCCTGGCTGCGCCGACCGGCAGCGCGAGGTACCTGAAGCGCTCCTGCAGGCCCTGCGCACCGCCTATGACCGCGGTGCGCGGATTGCCTCTATCTGTACCGGCGCCTTTATCCTCGCCGCCGCCGGGCTGCTCGATGGCCGCACCGTCAGCACCCACTGGATGCACGCCGGCGAGCTCACCCGGCGATGGCCCGCCATCAAGGTCGAGCCGAACGTGCTGTACACCGACGACGGTCAGATTCTTACGTCGGCCGGATCGGCCGCCGGGCTGGATCTGTGCCTGCACATCGTCCGAACGGACCATGGCACCAGGATCGCGAACATGCTCGCCCGGCGGCTCGTCATGCCGCCGCACCGGGAAGGCGGGCAGGCCCAGTACGTCGAGCAGCCGGTGCCCGCTTCTGGGTCCCAGGGATTCGGCTCGTCGCTGGACTGGGCCAGGGAGCACCTCGAGCTGCCGCTGACGGTCGAGGAACTCGCCCGCCAGGCCATGATGAGCCCGCGCACGTACGCCCGGCGGTTTCGCGAGACGACCGGGACCACGCCGCTGCAATGGCTGTGTGCCGAGCGAGTCCGCCGCGCGCAGGACCTGCTCGAGAACACCGACGAGACCGTGGAGCGCATAGCGAGCCTGTGCGGCTTCGGCTCCGCCCACCAGATGCGTACCCACTTCACCCGGATCAACCACGTGACCCCGCACGCGTACCAGCGGACGTTCCGGCATGTGACTTCGCGATTAGCTCTGTACGTAATCCTGTTCAGCACGGCTGTAGGTGGGTAGGGTTATGCACAGCAAGGGAGGTGAGCGTCATGGCGGAGCCTGAACTGCCGGCGACGTTCACGTTCGCGGAGGCCGAAGGACGAGGGCTGTCGCGGCGCAGGCTTCAGCGCCTGCAAGCTACCGGCGCGGTTGAGCGCATCGGGCGCGGACTGTACCGGCGCACCGATGAGGAGCCAGCCGACCATGACCTGATCGAGGTCGCGGCAAAGGCGCACCAGCCTACGTTGTGCCTGCTGTCGGCGCTGGCCTGGCATGAGCTGACCGATGTTATTCCGCCTGTCCACGACATCGCGATACCGCGTGGAGCGTGGCAGCCCGTGGTGTCCGCCCCGGTCCAGTGGCATAAGTTCGCCCGGGACACATTCGAGGTAGGGCGCACCGAGGTGCAGCTGGACGGCCCATACACCATCGGCCTGTATGACGCTCCTCGCACTATCATCGATGAGTTCCGGCTGCGTCATGCCGCGGGGCCCGACATAGCGAATGAGGCATTGCGGCGATGGCTGCGCTCCGGAGGCAAGCCCGCCGACCTCATGCGCCTTACCAGGATCTTCCCCGCAGCGAAACCAGCTTTGCTGCACACGCTGCAGGTACTGCTATGACGGTTAGGCCAACCAAAGCCACTGTCAGCGGGCGAGCCTTCTTGGCACTGCAAAGGGCAGCCAGGGCTGCGGGCCGCACGACCGCTGAGTATTTGCGGCTGTATGCGCTCGAAGGATTCCTGCTCCGTCTCGCTCACTCGCCACAAAGGAACAGGTTCGTCCTGAAAGGCGGCGTACTCCTCGCAGCCTACGGGCTTCGCCGGCCAACCACCGACATCGACGGCGCCGCGCTGCAGACCTCGAACCAGGCGGAGGATATTAGGCAGTTCGTCGTCGCCGTAGCCAGCACGGTGCTGCCAGCCGATCTGGATGACGGCCTTACGTTCGACTTGGATAGCGTAACGGCTGAGGCAATCCGGGACGAAGATAAGTACGGTGGCGTACGGATCCGGCTGGTCGCGCGGCTGGCGAGCGCACGGGAGCCGTTTCATGTTGACGTCGGCATCGGTGACCCGATCTGGCCCGGGCCGGCCGACATCTCGTTGCCTCGTCTGCTCGGGCAGGAACCGATACAACTGCGCGGCTATCCGATGGAGATGGTCCTCGCCGAGAAAATACTGACTGCCCTGCAGCGCGGCTCGGCTAGCACCCGATGGCGCGACTTCGGCGACATTTTCGTGATCACCGGGCGGCTGACCTTCAGGGCGGGAGAAATACGGCACGCACTGCAGGCCGTCGCGGACTATCGGCACGTCGAACTCGCCGAGCTGGATGACGCGCTCGACGGGTATGCCGAAATCGGTCAGCCAAGGTGGGCCTCATGGCGGCGCAAACTCCAGCTCACCGAGACTCTTCCCGAACAGTTCGGTCATGCTCTCGACTCGCTCAAGGACTTCGCGGACCCGATCATCATCGGCTCCATCATCGACGCGGCGACCTGGGATCCCGCTGAACGCGCGTGGAACCGCGCCGAATAGCTGCGGCGCTGATCAGCCGGCCGCCGATCCTTCTATGCGGCCGCGCCCGTTCATTCCTGGCGGCGGAACGGCGCCTCGTTCTGCCTGACGGCCGGACCGTGGGCCTCCTCGTCGACGAGCGCCGCGGCCTCGGTGAGAACGGCGGCGCGGGACCGGGCCGCGAAGTCGGCGTCGAGCCCGCTCTGCTCGATGCACCATTGCGTCCATTCCGGCAGCAGGCGCAGCGCCGCGTTGGCGGCATCCGGGAAGTAGCCGTCACGGATCAGGTGCGCCGCCATCTCGATTCGGTGCGGTGAGCAGGAGTAGCGCGGGCACTCCTCGGGGTGCGGCTGCGGTCCCCACTCGTAGAGGATCAAGTCTGCTGCGTCGGCCGTGTCCTGAGGAACATCGTCGTGCCGTGCCTGGTACCAGTCCAGGAACGCTTCGCGCACCGCATCGGAGTCGCTGCTGCCGGGCGAGACCTCGGCGGCGCTCGCGGCCGTGACGCCGACGAGGACGCGAGCGCGGCGCCGGAGCCGGTAGTACTCCCGGATGAGTTCCCGGGGCTCGCTTCCCTCCAGCATGTCCGACAGCGGCTCGGTCTTCAGGCAGGATGCCAGCAGCCCGGAGGTCGTCTCGGGCGCGGCCGGCGACAGCGCCGTCCCGGCGGCGCCCCCGACGGCATGCTGCCATTCAGCCAGCGCGTCCTCCGCCGTGTCGAACACTCCGGCTCCGACGACGTTGAGGATCCAGCACGCGTCGATGTCCCATGCGTACCAGTGGTCCAGCGCCGCGCCGTCGTAGCCGAACGGGGCCACGACCAAGAAGCGGCTGCCGTACGCATCGCGCGCGATCAGGGGGTCCCCGGTTGGGCGGCAGCCGTCAGCGGAGTACCCGGTGCCGGAAACCAGCCCTCGGTCTGCCAGCAGCTTGGCGGCTTTGCCCGCTTCGGCCAGCGTGGTCACGTAGGGGTCCTTGATGCCGGGGAAGCTCGCGCGGGCCAGCCTCGCGGTCTCGCTCTCGGTGTCGCCGGGCGGTGCCGTCAGCGCCAGCCCGCACAGCAGCGGCCATAGCCGCTGCCAGTCGCCGGTGCCGTCGGCCACCGACGTCCGCAGCGCCGCCCCGGTCTTCTCCGCCAGCACGCGCAGCCACTGGAACGGGTGCAGCCCGGACTGCCCTGAGTTGAGCCGCTCGTAGAATTCGTCACCCACGATTCGGCAGGCTTGCGTTTCCAGGTCGACAGGACGGGACGGCCAGGCAACGGCGCGGGCGGCGGCGAGAATCCGCCGATGGGACTCGCCCCACCAGGGGGCGGGTTCCGCCCCGCCGGCCAAGGCGTAGGCCAGGTCATGCAGCGGGTGACCTTGCGGTTCCCCCTCCCGCTGAGCCAGTTGCTCGGCTCGGCGCTGCGGGTTGCCGCTGATCCCCTGGCGGGGACCTTTGCCCTTCCCGGAATGCCGCTTCTTCGATGCCACGTCGTCAGCGTAGCGATTCGGGGGTGCCCCGGTTGAGCCCGGGCACATGATGGTGGCGTCGGTGCGTAGGGCCTGGCTCTGGATACGGTCGGCCACGGCTACACCGTTGGGTGGCGGTCGCGGCCATCGGTTTCGGCGTGACGGTCAGGCAGCTCGTCCGTATCGCGCATGCGCTGGAAGCAGACCAGGTGAGCCGGGCTGAGACGAGCCAAGCCGAGGCGAGTCAGGCCGAGGCAAGGCAGCTACAGTCTGTGACCTAGCTATGGGACGTCAAAGGGCGGCGGCGTAGTGATGCCACCGCTGGATACGCCACCGGCTGGACCGGCCGTTTCGTGGGGCAGGCACCGGCCGTCGTTCGGCCTTCGATCCGGCCGAGGGGCGGCGGTGCTGGGTCTGTGCACGGCCGGCGACCGGTCCGTCGCGCTGGAGGTATCGCGGGCTATCGAGCGGGTACCCGACCTGGCCGGCTTCGGACCGCCTCTCATCGCCACCGGCATCCGGCCTACGCCGCATTCCGGTCCGTGACCTGGCGATCATAGGTGCCGGCGCTGTTTGCCCGCTAGGTTAGGCCCCATGCTCGCCGAGGCCGAGAGCGGCAGGCTAGCGGGGACGTGAGGACTTGCCGACACGGTCCGTGGCTTTCGGCGGTACAGGAGGAGTCTCATGAAGTGCAGGCGTGGGTTGACCGTTGCTCTGGGTGCTGCACTGCTGGGGGCGGCGCTGACAGCGTTCCCGGCCGGGCCGGCCGGCGCGGCGGCCGGCCCGGCCGCGGCCTCGTCAGCCAGCTGCAGTTCCTCTTCCCACCCGGCCCTGGCGGCCAGGATCGGCCGTGATATCCAGGCGGCGCGGCGCGGCCGTGCCTCCACCGTCGCGGTGGCCGTCGATGACCCGGGCCTGGGGCTGGTGTGCTGGCTGAACAGGTTCTCCAGCTTCGACTCCGCCAGCGTGGTGAAGGTGACCATCCTGGCGGCGCTCCTGCGCAAGGCGGAAGACCAGCACAGGAATCTGACCGCAACCGAGGCCGCCCGGGCCAGGTCGATGATCACCAGGTCCGACAACAATGCCACCTCTGCCCTGTGGGCCGAGCTCGGGCGTAGGTACCTTCAGCATTTCCTCGGCGTGGCCGCGATGAGGCACACCACCCTGGGCCCCGGCGGCTACTGGGGCCTGACCCAGATCACCGCCAATGACCAGGTCGTACTGCTGCGGCTGCTGCTGAACGGCAACGCCGTTCTGGACCCCGCCTCCCGCAGCTACGCCCTGAAGCTGATGGCCGAGGTCATCCCGTCCCAGCGCTGGGGCGTCCCGGCCGGCGCGCCCGCCAGCCTCACCGTGCACGTCAAGAACGGCTGGCTGCCCCTGGCCACGCACGGCTGGCGCATCCACAGCATCGGCTGCTTCACCGGCCACGGCGGCAGCTACAGCATCGTCGTGCTGACCCAGGACAACCCGACCATGGCCTACGGGATCACCACCATCGAGACGATCGCCCGGG
>JBEKKH010000259.1:0-9774 GCA_050010815.1 Streptosporangiaceae bacterium
TCAGCTGCTGGATGTGCCGCCCGCTGATCCGGGTCGGCGTGATGCGTACATACACGTCGCGGGCGCCGGCTGCCCACGGCTCGAGGTGCGTTCCGTCCTCAAGGTGCTTGACTTCACGCTCATCAGTGACCTCGTGCGCGTGACCTTGCGCCAGGACGCTCCAGCCTTCATGGACTGCCTCGTCGAAGCGGTCTACCTCGAAGCTGACCTGGCCGTCGGCGTACAGAGCCAGCAGCGTGTCCGGTGCGGTGCGGAAGATAATGGTCTTTCCCGTTGCAGCGAAGTTGACCGGCAGCATCATGATCCTGTCTGCGGATGTGAACCCCACGCGGCCGACGCCGCCCGGTTCCAGCAGGTCGAAGCACTCGGCTGGGCTGAGCGTCCGCAGGGCGCGCTCGGGGGCAGCGGGCTCGGGGGCAGCGGGCTCGGGGGCTGGAGACTCCCGGTTGGGCAAGGCCCTTAGCGCGTCCCGGCTGTTCGCCGGTCCCCTCCCGGTTGTCATATCTATATTCACCTCCGCCGTTCGCGGGCTGCTTCAGCCTCTTCAGCCTTGTCTTGCCGCATCAGCGGGCGCTGCGGCCCGAGGTCCCGCTTGGCCGGGCCGTTCGACCCTAGGCGACATCCGCGAGACCTGCCGAACTCACTTTCGCAGACGCGCCGGTACTGAGCAAGGCCAAGCGCTGCGCCTGATCCATGGCCGGTGAGTGGCGGCGGAACCAGCCGCGTTCCACCTTGGCCATGTGCCGGACCAGGCCAAGCAGTGACATCGTGGACGGTTCCATGGCACGGCGCGCCAGTTGCCCGGCGTCGAGCCCGTCGCACTTCCGGAGCTGGCCGTCACCTCCGCCGACGTCGGGTAACCCGAGTGCGGACTGCCTCGGCGTCGTCAACGACGCGGCGGAGTTCGCGTTGTGGCTCTCGCCGTCGCCTTGGTCAGGCCGAGCAGCGCGTGCTTGAAAGCGGTGAAGACGGGGTTCTGCCTGAGGATCGTGTGCGCCTCGACCGACGCGATGTTGATAACATCGGCTGCGCATCCCGTCGTGAGCGGGGTGTGAGACTCAACCAGTGGAGATACCAGATGGCCGAGCTCCCACCGCCCCCTGAGGGAATTGTGCTGGCCCACTTCATCGTCTCGGACGATGTCGAGCGCTCTCGGCGCTTCTATACCGAAGTACTCGGCGGCAGGGTGGTCTTCCCCGGAGAGCCGACCTATGTCGCACTATCCAACAGCTGGATCATCATCAATGTCGGCGGAGGCCCGACCGACGACAAGCCGGCGGTCACCCTGGAGACGCCGCGCGATCCGGACCGGGTCAGCAGCTTCCTCAATATCCGGGTCAAAGACATCGAGGCCGTGTACGCCGAATGGAGCGCCCGGGGTGCTCAATTCCTGACGCCGCCGAAACAGCACCAGTACGAGAAGCGCTGCTACATCCGCGATCCCGACGGTCACCTGATCGAAGTGGGGCAGACCACAGACCCGGAGGGAGACTGGTCGCCCGCTCACTGGCCATCGAGTACACCCGCCGAGGAGCCCGGGTGAATGCCGGGATCACCGGCGATCCCTCACATCGACGGTGGCCAGTCCCCCGGACACTGAGCCAGACGGCGGGGACGGTCATCCTCACAGCACCTCCCCGCCGTTCCCCCGCTCTCAGCGAGGTACTGCGAGACGGCTCGGGCCGATGCTCAGGGCCGCCGTTGTTAGTACTGTGACGCTGAGGAGGTTTCGGTCATGACCACTGCGATCATCGGCACCGGAGGGATCGGATCGGTCATCGCCCGCCAGCTCGCCTCAGGCGGCGAGACTCTGCGGATCTCGAGCGCCGACAATGAGTCGGCACGAACGCTGGCTGCACAGATCGGCCGCGCTGCGGTTTACCGCGCTGAAGGGCGTCATAGACGAGATCGCCGACCTGCTAACCGACAAGCTCGTGGTCGCTCCGAGTAACCCGCTCACCACCGACGCACAAGGTAACCTCTCACGTCTGCTGCCGGAGGGCAATCCTCTGGCGAGGTGGTAGCCGACTGGTTGCCGGCGGGGGCGCACTTGGCCATGGCGTTTTGGAACCCTGTCCGCCGATCTCTTCGAGTCCTCTGGCAACCGGTCACCGGAGCCGGCGGTCCTGTTCTACGTGACCGGCGACGACCGTGCTGGCGAGGAAGTCGAGCGGTTGATCCCAACGGCCGGCTTCGAGCCGGTGAAGGTCGGCGGGATCGAACAGTCGGGCCGGCTCGAGGTGGGCGGCGACCTTCACGATCTCGTAGTCGGCCCCGCCGAGGCGCGGTCATTGATCGGTGGGGCCCGATCGCTTCGCCGCCCTGGCCGGGGCGCCTCCTCGGTTGGGCTTCCGCCCAGATGGTCGGCGGGCTCCCTGGTCGGGGAAGGCAGACCAGGGAGTTGCCGCGCCGGGATTTTGACAGAATTCAGATACCAGGAGGAGGACCGCCAGGCGTTACCGGGCCAGCGTGAATCCAGACTGGTCCGGTGTGCGCGCATGCGGGGAACGGGTACGGGATCACTGTCGACGCGAACTGGCCTGGTGGGTAAACACGCAGCCCGGCCGCGGTGGGCAGCGTCCCGGGCCGCCATGGCTGCTGCCATGGCGGGGGCAGAAGGCACCGGTTGCCATATCCCCCCGGATCGGCGATCTGCAGGTACGCGGTTGCGGTTGCCCCGCTGGCGAGCCTGACCGTGGTTGTCGCGGGGATGCCCCAGCCTGCCGGGCTGCCGAGCTGGCGGCCGCTGAGGCTGACCGCCGAGACCCCGGGATAGCCGCGGAGCGTGCAGGCATGCCCGGACAGGTTCGTGAACTCCAGGTAGTAGGCGGCGCCCCCGGCGTAGTGATTGCCCGGCGGCACGTCCAGCCACACGACGAGGCCGGCTGTGGTGCAGCGCGGCGTACTTGCTGCGGAGGAGGAGGATGTAGCGGCTAGCGCGGCCGCCGGTAGCATCGCCGCAGCGCAGGCGATGGCAGCCGCGCCGGTCAGCCGCCTGCGGAAGGAAGTGGGAAGGTGCATGGTGTACTCGCCTTTACTCAATAGTCAGGATCTATGCACCCCTATGACGGCCTGGCCGCCCGGAGGTTGCGGGGAGGCCTCCCCATGCCGCGGCCGCGGGTGCCGGCGGATTCCGCCCGGTCAGGCCCTGGCGGGCAGGAGCTGCAGGTCGGCGGCGGTCAGCTCGCCGGTGGAAACCAGCAGCAGCGCGAGCTGCTCCAGCGCCCGCGGCCCGCCCAGCCCGGGAACGCCCAGGCGCGCGTAGCGGGCCCGGATGTTCTCGCACCGCTTGGCCACCGTATGAGCCGCCCAGCCGATCCGATGCCCGGTATCCCTGGCGCTGGCCGGCGCCGGGACCCCGGCGTGCCGCCAGGTCAGGTATTCCTCGAACCGCGCGGCCAGGACCAGCCGGTCACTACCGGTCAGCGGAGCACGGTAACGGGTACTGGTCACCGCGCCTTCCCCGGTCCCAGCGGCCACCCGATCCTGCTCCGCAGGATCGGGCGCCTCATCGAAGCCGGGCAGCCGCAGCCGCAACGTGTAGATGCCCAGCACCCCGCCCACCGTCACCTTGGCGTGCCACTGCTGCAGCGGCACCTGCAGCCCAGGCGGCAAATCGGCCCGGAACCGGCGGTCACCCAGCACGCACAACACCGCCGAGCTGCTGTCGTTATGCACCCACCAGCACCGGCCGCGGTAGCGGAAGCTCCCGGCGTGGCGTGATACGCCCCGGTCTGCGGCGGGCAGCACCGCCGAACAGGCCGCCGCCCGCCCGAACGTGAACGGCTCACCCGGACGGACGCGCCAGGTCTGCGACTCATACATCACGATCAGCAGCACCGGCCCGGCCCATCTCCCTGACGCCACGGTAAGCCTGCCGTGACCGTGCGTCAACAAACCTCTCCAGGCCGGGCAGATCCGGCTAACTCGGCACCGCAACGCGCGAGCCAGGAGCACAACCGGCGGTTAAGGCGGACGCAGAGATCGGTTAATGACGGTCGGTGAGGATACATGGAGAAGTTCCGCCATTGCCAAGGGGGCCATTCCATGTCACATTCGACAACCCAGTCCGGGCAGCCCGTCTCGCGAAGCGAGGCCGTCGTAGCAGGGCAGCAGACGAAAAGATCACCGATGACGGCCCCATTCATACTCTGGGCCCCCGATCAGGACGTGCATTACGAAGTCAGCGAACTGGTGAACCGCTGGCTCGCGATCCTCGCCCAGCTCCCGTTCTTCTATCTGCGCTCCGACGCCATCCAGGCGCACCGGGAGTGGGTGATCTCGCACGCGCTCGAACAGCCCGACCTGGACTCGGCGAAGGCCTTCGTCAACCAGGTCATGTGGTCGCTGCGGTTCGGGGAGCCGCTGCTGCCGGTACCAATGCCCCCGCCGCCTGACGACATCGAGCCGCTCGACGAAGCCGACCGGGCGGCGCTGGCGAGCTGGCTCGACGACCGGCTCACCGCCCTGGACAAGCGCGGGATAGTGATCCAGGCCGCAGACAAGCAGGCGATGCTGAAGAAGGCCGCTGCCGAGGGCGACGTGGAGTACGCCAAGCTCCTGCTCGACAGCTGGCTGCTGGCCGAGCAGGAGCGGCAGCAGGGTGAGTTGTGGGACCTGGTCGCGCACTGGGTGGGCGAGCTGGCCACGCTGGGTGTCCACGTCTCCAAGGCCACCCAGATCTCGATCATGCGCCGGGCGCTGAGCGCCCCGGACCTGGACGTCTCGCACGCCTATCTGACCGCGCTGTTCGAGCGGATGTACGCCCGGGCGTCGCGGCCACGGCTGGGCTGGTTCGGCGTCGAGCACGAGCTGGCCCTGCGCAGCGGCATCCTCGCCCTCCGGCAGCACGCTTCGGGCGCCGATGACGAAATGGCCTGGGAGGACATGCGGCAGGAGATGACGGAGGACATCCTGCGGCTGCGGTACCGGGCCTCGGGCGCGACGGACGAGGAGACCATCCCCTACGACGAACTCATGGAGATCAAAGAGCAGCGGCAGTGGCTGGAGGACCTGCTGGTCGGCTACCAGGCCGAGGTCAATTCCTTCTTTTCCCAGGTGGAGGGGCTGGCCGCCTACAAGGGCATCACGGGTGACCGAGCCAAGTGGCTCCAGGCGCGAACCGCTAAGAAGCTGCGCGGCCTCTGGGAGTGGCTGCAGTCGGGCAAGACCTCCGAGGACGTGAAGGAGATCGGGATCCGCATCGCGCGGGTCGCCCAGGTCGAGGCGATCCTCAAGGACGGCTATCTCTCCCTGTCGTGGGTCAAGGGCGACGGCGACCTGCAGGAACTCGGGCGCTCCTTCGACAGGCTCAAGGCTGCGTTCCAGGGTACGTTCGGGCAGCTGGATGACAAGCAGGCCCGTGAGTGCAAGGACCTCATCGCCGAGGGCCTCCAGGTGCTGGACAAGGGCCTCGGGCAGGACGTAAGCCTGGACGACATCCGGGACCTCATCGGGCGGCTGGACTCCAGGTACCGGATGCTGGTCGCCGCGCCGTCCCCCACCGTGGCGACCGCCATTCCGCCGGGAAGCGCCGACCCGACCAGCCTGGCGTCCCTGACCGCGCTCAAGACCTGGGTAGGAACCACCAGCACCGGCAACCACTCGCTCGCCAACATCAGCCAGGCCACCAACGACCTGACGATGCGCAACCGATGGACCTACGCGGGCTACCTCAAAGATGGCAAGACCAGGGTTTACCACTGCTCCGCCGGCAAGCCCAGCGTCAGTTCGTGCACGCTCTTCTTCATCGAGCTGCCCACCGGCATCATCCAGATCGTCGCCATCGGCGAGCATGCGGACTCGACGAGCTACCGGCTCAGCTGGTCCAATCCCGACTACACCACGGCCAAGTCCGTCTCGGCTAAGAAGTGGCCCAACGACACGTAGCACGGGGACCGGTGCCGGGCAGGCGCGGCCGGGCGAGCAGCGTGCCCCGCCCGGCCACCGACCCGACCCGACCCGACGTACGAGAGGCGAAGCATCACAGGCCGTTCTGAATCAATTAAAGAATTAAACAGAACGGCCCCGGCGGTATTCGCCTCCAGGCACTTCACTGGGCGCTCCGGACAGCCCGCTCACTCGCGTCCCGGGGCGCTGCGCGTGCTGTGACTGCAGCCCAGGACCCAGCGTCCTGCCTCCGCCTGCCGGTGCGCCGCGCCGATGCGCTGTCGCGTTGACCTTAATATTAATTTGGGGGGCGGCCCACCCAGCCGGGCATGATCACCTGATGGGAATACGCATCCAATGCTCTCAACGTCGGGAGTTCGCATCGGCGTTCCCTGCTCGCTCGCGCTTGGCTTGCTCGGCTAGGACTGTCTCTAGCTGCTCTTGCAGCTGCTCGCGCGGCAGGCTGTACTTAGACAGCTCCGCTTGCCCTAGCGCGGCTTCCAGCTTCTCGCGGACCTGCTTGCTTCGCCTACTTTCCCGTGAGCGGCCTGATCAGCCGCGCAGCCACCAGGACCGCCACCGCGATCACCAGTCCCGGGCGGTGCGCGGTACCACGCCCAGGCGAGTTCTGGCACCGGCACAGGACGCAATGTCGGATCAAGCGAGCCGCAGATGCCGGTTAATAGCAATTGGTGAGGATGGCGGCATGCTCGGTGACCACATCGGGCCATGCCGATAGGAGCGGGTATGCCACTGGCCGAGGGAGAGGTCGGCGAGTTCGCCGATGTCGGCGGGGCTTCCGCGATGGCCGGCACCCCCGCCCGCAGGCGGTCGGCAGGTGGGCCGACCGTCTCGCGAGCCCGACAGTGAGGACAGCCACATGGCCAAGAGAACCGATAACCAGATCACCATCGACGACGCCATGACCAAGACCCTCAACCAGAGCGATCTGATCCATGATTACATGGTCACCTGCTCTGCCGCCCTCTACCAGAGGTTCCAGGCCGACCCCCGGGTGTTCTTCTACGTCAAGGGTAGCGCGGCCCTCAGCAGGTACCTGCGAAACAACCGTGTTCCCGACGACGTCATCAACCGGATCTGCGCGCGCAGCGACTGGGACACGCAACTGGTGATCAACCCCTGGCTCTCCCGGGCGGAGTGGTTCGCCGCGTTCCAGGACTGCCTGACGGCGATCCGTGAGTACCTGGACAACTTCGAAGAAGGACTGCTGGCGATCTTCACCCGGCTATACCCGCCCCAGCAGAACGTGGATCAGGCACTGCTGGGGGGTAAGTCGGCCGATCCGGCGATCAGGAAGCGGCAGAACGACCTGGCCAAGGCGCTGCGCGAGGCCGTCGCCGCGCAATTCGGCCAATTGTTCCTGGCCACCAGCCAGACCGCGGGGTTCATCGACAACGGCCCGAACCACTGGGACCTGCCGTGGCGCAGCATCCAGTCCCTCGTTCCGGCGAAGGTAAAGGACATCCTGGAGCTGGACATCCAGGCGCACAGCCAGGCGACGCTGACCTATTCGCTGATCCACCCGGGACAGGCCTTGGACAACCTCAACTCGATCATGACCGGTCGCGAGCTGAGGCTGCTGAAGACCACGACGCAGACCGTGGCCGAGGGCGCGTGGACCGACATGGACGCGGCCTCCGACGCCTATGACCTGCTCAGGATGCAGCTGATCGGCCAGACGCCGCAGATCGTCAAGTTCCTGACGGAAAGGTTCATGGAGTCGCAGTCCGATCTCGCCCTGGTCAACAGCCTGCCGGCGGAGATCATCGAGCAGACGATCGGGTCACTGCCCAGCCAGGACCGGGATCGGCTGACCCCGTTGTGGGACAAGGTCAAGGCCGCGAAGACCCAGCAGCTGATCAATGCGGACGGGGGCTCCGTCGAGGAGACCAGATTCGGTCAGGCTCTGAGTTACAGCCTGCAGGCCAATCAGGTCGTGGCGAAGGGACTGAGCCAATGGTGCCTGGCCAACATGAACGTCCAGCCGGCCATGCTGGCGGCCACCGCCGCCCTGTACGACCACGAGATCACCGCCATGCTCGACCAGGGGCAGCGGGATCAGCTGGACAGGGCCAGGGAAGAAGTCGAGGCACGGCTCGAAAGGTACCGCGAGGAGCCCGACCCGGAGGACGTGGCGGAGGCGGAGAAGAGGGAGACGGAGGGGCTGGCCCCATTCACCCTGGTCAGCGTGGAAAAGGGCAGCCGGAAGATCGGATCGATCCTGGAAAACATGACGATCAGGGACTTTTACCTTTTCCGCCTGATGATCAGGTGCCAGCTCAGCAACAAGGACCCGAACAACCGGCTGATTCCCGACGCCCCGCAGGGCGCGGACTTCGACTCGTTCAAGCAGCAGTTCAAGTTCCGGGCCGAACTGCTCGACATCAGCGTGCCACGCGACGACTCACTCGAAACGGCCGAACAGTGGGCGCACGTCAGGGACCACATCAGGCCCGATGGCCAGGGGATCCCGCTGCCGGACGGCAGCTACTTCATCGACGAGTACATCCTGATGTTCCGTGAGGTCCTGGACAAGAAGTCGAGCTCGGCGCACAAGCTCACCAAGCGGCTGCAGCGGGCCTGCCTGATCGCCGGGGTCTACGCCGCCGAACTCGGTGGCGATCTGGCCGCCCGCCGGGATCGGCTGGCCGCGAGGTACCCCGTGTTCGCCGAAGCACTGAAGGCTCAGAACCCGGTCGCGGACGCCAACCTGGTGGTGTTCATGCGCATGTGCGAACAGCTGGTAGAGAGCTACGACCTGGGCTGCGACGAGAGGCTGCGGAACGACTCAAGCCTGATGATGTTGTCCTTCGCCAAGCAGATCACCGGGTTCCTGACCACGCCGCTGACGGACAAGACGTTCCTG
Organism: Streptosporangiaceae bacterium; assembly: GCA_050010815.1. Classification (GTDB taxonomy): domain Bacteria; phylum Actinomycetota; class Actinomycetes; order Streptosporangiales; family Streptosporangiaceae; genus Palsa-504. The sequence continues at coordinate 8,777 of JBEKKH010000259.1, forward strand.
GGGCTACTTGAGGTCTTCACCCAGCTGAGCAGGATGATCTACAACGAGACCTTCATGCTGGGCCAGCTCAGGCAGAAGCCCATCCCGAACGACACGCTGGCCGGCGGGATCGCCGCTCCCGTGGTGGCCGGGATCGGCGATGCCTTCGGAAACGACCCCCGGCGGGTCAGGTGCGCGGTGGTCGAGGACTTCGCCATCGCGGCCGATCCGGACCTGCCCGACTCGCTCAAGCAGGCCCTTCCGCTCAACGTCCTCACTATCATCGCCTACACGAACGATGCCGGACGCGACCTGATGACACAGGTCGCCGACGGGCTGGACAAGCAGATCCGCGGCCTGGCGCCGGGCCACATCGACACCGTCCGCGACGGGTCCACCTTGTACGCCCGCGTCGCCCTGGAGTCGGTGGTGCCCGCCCAGCAACCCGGGGAGGCTGTCAACTCCACCGCCATGGCCGTCTTCTTGAAGGTCACGTTCGTCTGCGATAACAACGCCGAGAACTGGATCGCCCCGACCCACTCGCGCGACCTACGGGCGATCGTGAAGCAGTACCGCCGCTCCCTGCCCGCGTACACCGACTACCACATCCTGACCCAGAAGAAGAACATCCTGCAGCAGATGGAGACGATCCTGACGACCTACTAAGAACGCCCCGGCCCCGCCGCCAAGCTGAAGCCGCCGCCCGGGACTTCTCCCATCCGGTCAAACCGGGCGGGCCGCTCGATGCGAACCACGGTCTGCCGCTCCGCACCGAATCTCTTTCTCCTCCGAGGGAACCCGTCAGTGGGGGTCAGCGGGGCGTCGGTGGTTGTACAGCCGGATGGCCCAGAGATAGCTGGCGAGGGCGATGCCGGCACTCCAGGCCAGGGCGGCGATGATGGTGCCGGTGCCGGGCGGGGTGCCGGTGAGCAGGCCGCGGACAGTCTGGGTGACGGGGGTGAAGGGCTGGTATTCGGCGAACTGGCGCAGCCCGGCCGGCATGGAGCGGGTGGGCACGA
>JBEKKH010000260.1:0-9720 GCA_050010815.1 Streptosporangiaceae bacterium
CCTGAGACACCGTCGGATGCCTTTTCCATCCTCCGCCCAGCTCCCTCATGGCCGGGGGCCGCGCCGGGCGCCCGGCGGTCGCGCCGGTCCTCGATTGTTAATGGAACGTTTCAATTCGATTCGTAGTGTGGTCGTGACCGGCAAATGTGTCAATGACCCCATCGCGGCTCACCACCGAATCGTTATCGGCCCGCTGGCGTCTACGATGAAATGCCGAGGACGTGCGGAGCGAGCATGGTAGGGCTAGGAGTCCGGAGGACTGATGGCTGCGGGCATCAAGGACGTGGCGAGCCTGGCCAGGGTAGCGGTCGGCACGGTATCGAACGTGCTGAACCATCCCGATCTGGTGCGGCCGCTCACCCGCGCGCGCGTCGAGGCCGCGATGGAGGAACTCGGGTTCATCCCGAACGGCTCCGCGCGCCAGCTCCGGGCGGGCCGGAGCCGCTGTCTCGGGTTGGTGGTCCTGGACGTGACTAACCCGTTCTTCACCGAGGTGGCGCGCGGGGTCGAGGACTACGCGCAGGCCGCGGGTTATGCCGTGATCTTGTGCAATTCCGACGAGGCCGATGACAAGGAACGCCAGTACCTGCGCGTGCTCGAGGAGCAGCGAGTGCGCGGCATCCTTATCACCCCGGTGCACGGCCGGGCCCCTGAGCTGCGGCGAATCCGTGACCGCGGTACTCCGGTGGTCTTGCTTGACCGGCCGGGCTCAGCCGGGCAATGCTCGGTCGCGGTCGATGACCGGCGCGGCGGCGAGATGGCCGTCGCCCACCTGCTCAGCCTCGGGCACACCAGGATCGCCGTGGTCAACGGGCCGGCGGCGATCCGCCAGTGCGCCGACCGTCGCCGGGGCGCCTACCGTGCCGTGGCCGCGGCCGGGCTAGACCCGGCCGAGGTCCTGACCGAGGTTACCGTCCCGGCCATGAACGCGCGGGCGGGGGCCGCGGCTGCTGACGAGCTGCTCGGCGGGAAGCTGACGACCGCCGTGTTCTGCGCCAACGACATGCTCGCTCTTGGGCTGTTGCGCCGGCTTAGCCAGGCCGGGGTCACGGTACCCGCTGATATCGCCGTGGTCGGCTATGACGATATCGAGTTCGCCGCCGATGCCGCCGTCCCGCTCACATCGGTGCGCCAGCCCAAGTACCAGCTCGGCCGGGCGGCCGCCGAGCTGCTGCTTGATGAGGCCGACCGGGCCACCGAACACGAGCATCGCCGCCTGGAGTTCAAGCCCGAACTCGTGGTCAGGGCCAGCAGCGGCTGCGCATCACAGCCGGCTACGTGCGCAGGGCCCGCAGCACCACCGTAGCCATCGGCAGAACGAATTCGCCGCTTGAGGTCTCCGGCCGGGCATGGAGGAAGTCGCGGACCCGGGCCAGCAGGGCAGTTCGGTCAGGAGATTCCATGACCAGGAAATTGGAATGGGTTGCGATCATGGCCAGCAAGGATTCTGCGGTCCGGGTCAGCCCGTGCTCGAACTCAGCCGTCTGAGCGGCGTGGAAGAGCCCGGAACCGGCTGTGACCAGGCCCTCCCGGCGGGCACGGGCGGCGCCATCCCGCCACCTGACCAGCGTGATGCTGGCCGGGCGCTTGGTCATCTCGGCGAACTCGGCGACCCAGCCGACCCGGTCGTCGTCAACGTTCCACAGCCCGGCGAGTACCCCTCCGGGGGCCAGGACCCGGGCAATCTCGGGTATCGCCCGGTCCATGTCGAACCAGTGCATGGCCTGGCCGGCCAGGACGGCATCGGCACTGCCGTCGGGTAGCGGGATTTCCTCGGCGCGGCCAGGTACGGACCGCACCGCCGGGAATTCCCGGCGCAGCTCGGCGAGCATGTTCGGATCGGGTTCGACCGCGGTGACGTCGGCACCGAGACGGACGAGGGTCGCGGTCAGCTTGCCGGTTCCCGCGCCGACATCAATGATCCGGAGCGGCTGGCGTGACCGGACAGGCTCAAGGGCCCACCGGACCGCGGCTTCGGTGTAGTCAGGACGGTGTTCCGCATAGGCCGCGGCGGCGGCGCCGAAGGAGGAACCGTGCCGCAGCCGTTCCTCGGCCTCGGCCTGCGCGGCTGCTCTGGGCTGGTCGTCCACCCGCGTCAGCTTACGGGGCGGCGTGCCTGGCGTCATAGGCGGCTCGGGCGGCCTCAATCTCGGGCAGGTGGCTGTCCGTCCAGGTCACGAGCTGGCCGATGGTGTCCAGGAGCGTGCGTCCCATCGGGGTCAGCGCGTATTCCACCCGTGGCGGGATGACCGGATGTATGGTTCGAGTCACGATGCCATCGCGTTCCAGCCCGCGCAGGGTCACCGTGAGCATTCTCGCGGTGATGCCGTCGATCGCGCGGTGCAGCTCGGTGAACCGCATGGTGCCCTGTCCGAGCAGGTCGATCGCCAGCACCGACCACTTGTCGCCGACCCGCTGCAGCACTTCCCGCGCCCGGCAGGTCGATGGCTCGCTGGTGCCCGACAGTGCGCCTGCCGGTTCTGACAGCGGTTCGCCTGCCGCTTCTGACGGCTCGCAAACCGGGCCAACGTGCCCGGGGTCCAAGAAATCGCCTCCTCGTAGATCACCAGGCTACGTTGCGGAAGCCGGTATGGCCTAGTGCTTGACGCTTCAATCATAACTTGGTTACTCTAAGGAAGCTAGGTACGCGAACGAAGTCGCGTACGACTAAGAATCATCTACCTGGAGGAATGATGACCGAGACAGCCGTGGAAATCCCCGGCTACGTCGCCGGGACGTGGACCATAGACCCGGTGCACTCGGAGGTGTCTTTCGTCGTAAGGCACATGATGGTGAGCAAGGTCCGCGGCCGTTTCGACAAGTTCGAGGGGACCATCATCACGGCCACTGACCCGCTGCAGTCCAGCGTGAACGCCACCGTTGACCTCAGCTCGGTGAACACCGGCGCGCCTGACCGCGACAACCACATCCGCAGCGCGGACTTCTTCGAAGTCGAGACCCACCCCACGCTGACGTTCCACTCCACTGGGGTGCGCCGCGACGGCGGCGACTTCCTGCTGGACGGTGACCTCACCATCCGCGCCATCACCAAGCCGGTCACGCTGAAGCTAGAGCTTAACGGCTTCGGCCCCGACGCCTACGGCGGCACGCGCGCGGGCTTCTCCGCGACCACCGAGATCAACCGGAGCGAGTTCGGCGTCAGCTACAACGGCCCGATTCCCGGTGGCGGCGTGGCCGTCAGCGAGAAGGTCACGATCACGCTCGAGATCGAGGGCGTGCTCGCCAAGCCCGAGTAGGCACGTCCGATAAAGCCGGCCGTCTTTATCGGAGGCCGACCGGGTTCATCGTGGGCCGGAAGAACCGCAAGCGCGGTCTTTCCGGCCCACGGCCATGTGCGGAACGATCCGCCCGCTCCGCCGATGGGGGCGATGCGGGCGAGGTCAGCGGCTGGTGCCGTGCTTGACGAGGTAGTCGAGGTAGAGCGGGCGCAGCGCCTCGGCGACCTCGCCTTCCCCGGAGTTGATCGCGTCGGAGAGCAGCACCGTGACTTTGCTGATGTCCCTCCCGGCCTCGACCGAGTTTCCCTCCGATGCCTCTGCCGCAGGTATAGCGCGCAGAAGCTCCCACAGAAACTCCACGTCGACGTGGTGCAGTGCCCGTCGCATGGCGAGGTCATGCAGCTCACGGGAAGAAAGCGCGTCCAGTTCATCGCGGGTGGTCACGCGTGGACTCTATCGCCTGTCCGTCCCGGGCGATGCCCCGCGTGGGCGGAACGTCGTGAGACTAGCCCTTACCCCGGCCCGGCCCCGGGCAGACGCTGGCCGATAGCCATTGCGGCCAGATGGCATTAAGTTTCTCTCGATAAATGATTTCGTGCGGCTATGCGCGACTCAGGCACTAATAACTGACGGATTTATGTGGCTGACGTTACCAACGTTTCTCAGGTCCTGCTATCTGCCGGTCAGCAGTCATATGACCGATTTATGACAGTTCTCGAATTTTTGTTCCGAACGTAATCGTGGCCGCCTCATCCGCCCAGGGTCCGCGTCAAACCGCTCGAAGGCATGACTTGCCGGTTAAAGAATAGATAACGGCCTCAGAGATCATTGACTGTTATTTCCGGCGGTTGTTAGATTCCGTTAGCGTCTCGTATCGCGGGACGGTCATAATGACGTGACCGGTAGGCCTGGCGGGGTACTGGGACTGGCGGCACGCGGGAGCGAGAAGGATCGCATATGCGAAATCCCTGGTCAAGACACCGCTCTTCGGCGACGGACGGCCGAGCGACGCAATCGGCAGGCAGGCGAAGATGGCGGCTGCTGCTCATTCCCATGCTGGGTGTCGCGGTCATCTGCCAGCTCGGCCTGACGGGCATGACCGCCATCGCCTCGACGGCGGCGGCCAAGACGGCACCAGCGGCGGGTACGGTCGCCCCGAAGGCGACCAACGAACTGGACTGTAACGGCTGGAGCGCGTCGTACAAGACGGTCAGGAAGCTGGCCGGCGACCTGTGCACCGACCCGGTCAAGGGCAAGGCCGCCCGTTTTGTCGACAACCGCTGGTACGTGGGCCACGACGAGCCGACCATCAAGTTCATCTCAAGCGCGCCCGGCTCGGGCAACACGATGACCTACCTGACCAAGGTGGCCGTCGACCCGCGGCGCGCTCCGACCGCGTCCGGCAGCGTGACCAACTACGGGCAGCTGTCCGTCGCCCCCTGGTTCGGCCTGCCGCTGTGCGACTCGGATTCCTATCCGCAGAACCCGTGCACTCCGGACAGCGACAGCAACGCCGGCTTGAACGTCGCCAACGCGGCCGGCTCCGCGTTCATGGAGCTGCAGCTGTACCCGCCGGGTTTCACCCCGTTCGTCGACGGCGAGAGCTGCAGCACGACCAAGTGGTGCGCGGCGCTCACCATCGACAGCCTTGAATGCAACTTCAACTTCGCGTCCTGTAACAACAACTGCGAGGAGCCGTCCAACTTCGCCTTCCTGCAGACCAATGGCATCCCCAGCGGACCGCCGAGCCCGCAACTCACGGACGTGAGCACCTTCACGCCGAACGCCAGCACCCTCATGATCAACCAGGGTGACACGCTGGAGGTCTCGATCACCGACCCGGCGCAGGGGTTCACGACCACCATCCGAGATTTGACCACCGGCCGGACCGGGTGGATGACGGCCAGCGCGGCCAACGGCTTCATGAACACCTCGATCAGCAACTGCGACGGCACCCCGCATACCTTCCACGCGGAGTACAGCACCGCGTCGGTCGACAACCGGACTCCGTGGGCGGCGCTTGAGGGCGGCGTGCTGATGGAGCAGGAAATCGGTCACTCCGAGGTCTGCAGCTCGCTGGCGAACCAGGACCCGGTCACCGAGAGCTTCGCCAACGGGCAGTCCTTCACCGACAACGACGTCTACGACACCTGCGTGGGCGGATCGGAAGGCGCGGGGCAGACCGGCGAGGGCCCGTGTAACTCCGCGGCCATCTGCCAGAACGCGGAGACACAAGGCCCCAACGGCCCCCAGGCCTGTCCCACTGACAACGCGGCCAGCGGCCAGCTCTGCGAGTTTGCCGACGGCTACTGCTTCCCGGAGGGGTCGCGGACCGTGATGATCAACGGGGTCTCGACCACGGCGTCGGCGGATGCCAATGAGTGCTTCGCCAACCGGTTCCAGAACGGAGACCTGGACTTCGACGGCCTGTCTTACCAGTCCTTCGCCTGGCCGCACGGAAATAGCCCGAACCATCCGACGGCCTTCCAGTACGTCGGGCCGTTTACTAACGGAAAGGCGTATCCGCAGGTCCAGTACGAGACTGACGTCAGCGGATCGTCGTTCCTGTGCAACGTGGCCACCGGCGCGGGCTGCCAGGTCAAGCCGATCGGCTCGGACTTCTACCCGTTCTGGTCACTCGGCACGTCGAAGTCCTCGGGAGGATCGTGCGTGTGGAACTTCGGCGGCCAGCTGAACACCACCGTGAAGAATTTCGGTAAGGACGCCGAGTACGGTCAGCCCGACCTGAGCTGGTACGGCGGCACCAACATCAGCGCCGTGCAGCCTAATCCCGAGTTCACGACCAACTGCGCGCACCGGGTGTAACCGCGAGGCGCGGGAAAGTTCAGCTCGCTTAGACGCTGGGGTGCTCGCCGTAAATGACGGGCACCCCAGCGGCATTACGGCGGCCCGCGCACCAGCGCACCTTAACCGCGCAGGCCGCCGGACACCGCGTCCGCGACGGCCCGGACGCCCAGGTGCGCGGGCAGGTCCTCCAGCAAGACCGGTTTCCCGTCGCTGTCGGTCAGCGGAATCCGCCAGTTCGGGTACTCGTCCACCGTCCCCGGCATGTTCTGCGGGCGGCGTTCGCCGGCCGCGTCGGCCAGCGAGACACCGATCAGCATGGCCGGCGTCCGGGTCAGGTAGGCGTACAGCGCCACGGTGAACTCCGCGGCCGAGGCAGGAGCCTGGCCCGCCAGCAGGCCCTCGCCCGCGAGCATCGTGAGCCACCTGTCCGCCTCGGCCCGCGCGGCGGCGCGTTCCTCGTCCTCCGGCTGGATGAGCAGGCCGAGCTCGGCCCGGATGGTGACCTGGTCTCCGGTCAGGAAGGCAGCGGCCGGGGGCAGGTCGTGGGTGCCGACCGTGGCCAGGCAACCGCGCCGCCAGCCGCCCGGCCTGCGCGGTGTGCCGTCCGCGCGCCGCTCGAACCACAGCATCGACGTGCCGAGCACTCGGCGCGCGGCCAGGAACTTACGCAGCCAGGGCTCGACCGTGCCGAGATCCTCGCCGATCGCCAGGGCGTCCGCCTGCGCTACCTCGGCGGCGACCACGCCGCCGAGCAGCTCGTGGTCGTACCGCACGTATGTGCCCGCCTCGGGCGGCATCCCGGCCGGTATCCACCAGAGGCGGGCCAGCCCCATGACATGGTCCACCCGCATGCCGCCTGCGTTCCGCGTCGTGGCCGCGACCAGTTCGCCCAGCGGCCTGCCCGCCTGGGCGGCGAGGCGTCCCGGATGCCAGGGCGGCAGCGTCCAGTCCTGTCCTCGCTGGTTGAATTCGTCCGGCGGGGCGCCCACGCTGATCCCGGGCACGATGACGTCCTGGCGGGCCCAGGCGTCGGCTCCGCCCGGATGCGCGCCGACCGCGAGGTCCGCGATGACGCCGATGTCCATCCCGGCCTGCCTGGCCTTCCGCTGCGCCGCGGCCGCCTGCTCCGCCACCAGCCACTGCACCCAGACGTGGAACTCGACCCGGTCCGCGCGCGTCCTGGCGAACTCCGCCACCTCCGCCGACCCGGGATCGGCGAGCGCGGACGGCCACGACCGCCAGTCCGGGCCGTGCACCTCGGCGATTGCGCACCAGGTGGCCCAGTCTTGCGTGGCACGGCGGCCGCGTTCGCCGAAGGCGTCGAGTTGCGCCTGGCGGCTGGTGCTCAGCGGCACCGAGCGGATGAGCTCGAGCGCCGTCCGCTTGGCGGTCCAGACCGCGTCCCTGTCGATGAGGGCCGCCGTCGTGCTCGCGGCGCGCAACGGCGCGGCCAGCGCCTCGACCCGCGCGTGGCCGCCGGCGCTCAGCCCGCCGTACTCGGCTATATCCTCGATGCGCAGGTACAGCGGACTCACCTGGCGCCGGGTCATCGGCAGGTAGGGGGACGGGCTGACCGGCGGCAGCGGCTCGGCGGCGTGCAGCGGGTTGACCAAGATGAAGTCCGCGCCCAGCGAACGACCGCTCCATGTGGCGAGTTCGGCGAGGTCGTGCAGGTCGCCGTGTCCCCAGGAGGCGCGAGAACGCACCGAGTAGAGCTGCACCGTGAAGCCCCACGACCGCCGCCGGGGAAACGGCGCCACGGCGGAGCTGGCCGTTTCGGCGGGCACCCCGTGACCTGCGGGCTTGCTGTCATCTCCCAGGGCGCTGAGCACGGCCGCCAGCGTCTCGCCGGGGACTTCGACCAGACGCCCCCGCCAGTCCTGGTAGGAGACGGCCACGCCGTGCTGGCGCGCTCTGCGCGTGAGTTCTGCCCGTGCTGTCATCGCACCAGTTTGCCCGAATGGGTCCCGGTTCCAACCACGGACCGGTTACCGCAGTCCTAAAGGCTGATGGACACCGCAGAGAGCGGGTCCCGTTCTTACAGGACGAACCACCATGAAGTACCTCTCCACCACCTCGCACACCGCCCGCCGGGTCATCGCGGTCATCGCCGCCGCCTCCGCCGGGCTCATCGTCACCGCCGCCGCCTTGGCCGCAGGGTCGCCGGGCGGCGCCTCCGGCACTGCGCTCGCCTCGGACACCACAGCCGTCTCGCCGACCTCGGTCCCCGCGTGCCAGGCAAGCCAGCTCGGCGTCTGGATGGCGCTGGCCCAGTCCAACGGCGCGGCCGGAACCATCTATTACCCGCTGAACTTCACCAACGTGAGCACGCACGCCTGCTACCTGCACGGCTTCCCCGGCGTTTCCGCGATTGCCCGCAACGGGCATCAGCTCGGCAGTCCCGCGGGCTGGGCCACCAGGGTGGCCGCGCGTACCGTCGTGCTGGCTCCGGGCGCGACCGGGCACACGATACTGCGGTACGGCGACGCCGAGGTGAGCGCCCCTGGCTGCGATCCCGTGAACACGGCCGTCGTGCTGCGCGTCTACCCGCCGAACCGGTATAACGCCACGATTGCCGCGTTCGACCTGGAGGCGTGCTCGCACGCCGGACCCGTTTATATGAGCGTCGAGCCCATCCTGCCCGGCGTCGGCACGATAAACGGCTGACGCCCGCTGGAGCCCGCGGTCAGCCGGCCACGGGCTCCAGCACGAAGACCGGGATCTCACGCGTGGTCTTCTGCTGGTAGTCCGCGTAATTCGGGAACACCGCGACCGCCCGGTCCCACCACTCGGCGCGCTCCGCGCCGCTGACCTCTCGGGCGATCATGTCCCGCTTGTCCGGGCCATCCTGGAGTTCGACCAGCGAGTTCGCGCGGAGGTTGTAGTACCACAGCGGGTGCTCAGGGGCGCCGCCCTTCGACGCCACCATGGCGTACTTGCCGTCGTGTTCCACCCGCATCACCGGCGTCTTGCGGACCTTGCCGCTCCTGGCTCCGAGGTTGGTGACGACCACCACCGGGATTCCGGAGTCCCGCAGCGTTGTCCCCTTGGTCCCGCCCGAGCTCTCGTAGAGCTCGACTTGATCGCGCACCCAGGCCTGGGCGCTCGGCTCGTATTCTCCTTGAACAGGCATACGGATAGTCAACACCAGAGCCTCCGGGCGCCGCAGCCCGGGGCGCGAGGTCCGCGTGGTCCGGCCGGGATCAGGCTCCCTTACGCGGCCTGAGGATGGTGCGGCATGAGCCCGGCGGCATTACCCACGATGTATTTGGTGTAGCTGCGCAGCACGATACCTACCCGCCCGGCGATGACCTCGCTCGGGATGAGGTACAGCGACAGGCCGCCGTCTACGATAAAGAACAGGTCAATCAAGTCCGGGTCATACGGGACAAGGCGTGCGCTGTTGGTCATGGAATAAGGCCGCCGGCCCACCTGGACCATCCAGCCGCTCTTGCTGTTGTGCGTAGTCGTCTTGACCGGGATCCGCTTGATTCCATCCGGCATCGAGACCAGGAGGTCGTAGACGGCCGGTTCCACCGGAATAGCCGCCGTGAAGCCGCACAGGGAGAACCAGGCGGCGGCAAGCGAGGTCGCGGCATCTCGCAGGTTTTTGAGGGCTGGCTCCAGGACCGCCGAGCCATGGGTTTCTTGCGACTGGTCGGTAAGATTGCTC
>JBEKKH010000261.1:0-13200 GCA_050010815.1 Streptosporangiaceae bacterium
AGGCGCAACGCTCCTCATGGAACAGCACACTAACGAAAGCACGCAAACGGCGAAGCTATTCACGGAATGACACGCGCGGGCTCCCGGGCACGGCACAGGTCAAGGACGTTGCCGATGATCTGGTGACCGGCCCGGCCGGACGCGGTCAGGATCGACTCGGGATGGAACTGCACCGCCCACCGGCCCGCCTGCTCATCCTCAATCGCCATCACCACGTCCACCCCCTGCGGCGAAAGAAGGGACGCGGTCACGCGGAACCCGCCGCGGACATCGCCGGGACGCGCGTACAGGCTGTGATACCGCCCGGCGGTGAACTCGGCGGGCAGCCCGGACAGCAGGGCGCCGCCGGCCACCCGGACCAGCCCGGGCTTGCCGTGGGCCGGCTCGGGCAGCAGGGACAGCGCGCCGCCCGCGTACTCCACCATGGCCTGCAGGCCCAGGCAGACGCCGAAGACCGGCAGCGCGCGCGCGTACACCTCATCGAGCAGCGCGGCGCAGCCGAAGTCGGCGGGCCGTCCCGGCCCGGGCGAGAGCACGACGAGATCCGGCGCGTAGGAGTCGAGCAGCGCGGGCGGGAACCCGGACCGCAGCGTCGTCACCTGGGCGCCATGCTGCCGGAAGTAGTCGGCCAGGGTGTGCACGAACGAGTCCTGGTGGTCCACAAGGAGCACCTTGGGCGCCGGCTCGCCGCCGGCCCCCGCGGCGCCCGCGCCGGCCAGCATGGTTCCGGCCGCCAGCACGGTGCCGTCCGCGACCGTGACGGGGCCCGCCGGGCAGGGGCCCGCGCCGCCCTCGGCCAGCCTGCTGGCCTCTTCCAGGGTCTCGAGCAGGGCGCGCGCCTTGATCTGGGTCTCCTTCTCCTCGGCCGCGGGCACCGAGTCGTACAGCAGCGTCGCCCCGGCGCGGACGGCCGCGATGCCGCCGGTAATGTGCGCGGTGCGCAGCGTGAGCCCGGTGTTCATGGAGCCGTCGAAGCCGATCTTGCCGACAGCGCCGCCGTACCAGCGGCGCGGGGTCTCCTCGTGGTCCTCGATGAACTGCATGGCCCAGGTTTTCGGCGCGCCGGTGACGGTGACCGCCCACATGTGGGTCAGCAGCGCGTCCAGCGCGTCGAACCCCGGCCGAAGCCGGCCCTCGATGTGATCGACGGTGTGGATGAGGCGGCTGTACATCTCGATCTGGCGGCGGCCGATCACCCGCACCGAGCCGGGCACGCAGATCCGGGACTTGTCGTTGCGGTCCACGTCCGTGCACATAGTCAGCTCGGATTCCTCCTTGGCCGAGCCGAGCAGCGTCGCGATGTTCGCGGCGTCCTCCAGCGGGCCCTCGCCGCGCGCGATCGTGCCGGCGATCGGGCAGGTCTCCACCCGGTCCCCGGTGACCCGGACGTACATCTCGGGCGACGCGCCGACGAGATACTCCCCCTCCCCCAGGTTGAACAGGAACTCATAGGGGGCGGGGTTGCGCTGCCGGAGCAGCTCGTAGAACGCGGCCGGGGACGCGCACCGGCCGTAAAAAACGTGACCCGGGGTGACCTCGAACAGGTCACCGCGGGCGAACCGCTCCCGCGCCTGCGCGACGACCTGCGCATAGGTTCCCGGCCGCGGTTGTGCAGGCAGGTCTTCGGGCCGAACGAGCCGTGGTGCCTGCCCCACCACCGTGCCAGCCGTCCGGCGGTCGAGCCCGGCCGTCGAGACGCCCTCGGCCTCGAACTCGTAGGAATACCTGACCGCCTCCTCGCGCATCCGGTCCAGCACCCAGATCTCGTCCGGCAGGTGCAGGACCAGGTCCCGCTGGCTGTCCGGGCGCTCCTGGCGCAGCCGGACGGGCTCGAACTGGAACGCCAGGTCATAGCCGAAGGCACCGTAGAGCCCGAGGTGCGGGTCCTGGCACCCGAATGCCGCCGCGATCTCCCGCACCGCGGTGAACACCGTCGGCCTGCGGCTGCGCTCTTCCTCGGTGTACTCCTGGTCAGCCTCCGGGATGAGCACGCTGAACTGTGTTGCCTCTGTTTCCTCGGGGGGAGCGATCCCCCCCAGACCCCCCCTGCTTACGGGGGGGCTGCCCGCCCCCCCGTACCCCCCTGGGGAGGGGCTGGCCGCCCCTCCAGGCCCCGCTGGGGCGACGGCCCGGAGGAGGGCGGCGCGGATCACGGGCAGGATGACGCGGCCGCGCTCGTTCAGGGCGCGCGCCGTGACCTGCCGGCCGGAGGCGACGATCTCCGCGCACGGGTCGGCGTAGGCCATGTGCCAGCGGCTGTAGCGGCCCGGATACTCCATGCCCGAGCTCATCACGCCGCCGCGGCGCTGGTCCACCAGGGCCGCGACCCGGCCGAGCTCGGCAGGGTCAAAGGGGGTAGCGGTGCGGGTGACCCGCACGCCGCCGCGGGTCAGTAGTTCGCTGGGGTGGGAGTCCACGTTGGCCCCTAGGTTTCTGGGCCCCGGCCGACGGCGGAAACAAAAGCGGCCGCCGGTCCCGGGCGGTCGCTTGTTTGCCTGGCTGTGTCGCGAAACAGCTTGGGTCAGCACGCCGCCTGAAGGCGGCGCCACCATTGCCGGCCAGCGGTTTGCGTCACGGGCCATAGCGTAGCGGATGGTCCGGGCGGCCGCTACCCGGCTACCCCTGGCAGGCCGGGTGCAGATCCGGCATCCGCCAGGCGGTGGCCGCGCCGGCGATGAGCGTGGCCGCCCGGCGCAGTTGCTGCTCGGGCGGGCTGGCCGAGCTGAGCGTGCCGTTGGCCAGGAAGGCCTCGGTCATCTGCTGGACCGGCGCGTCGCCGAGCAGCCCGCCGTGAAAGGCGTTGACGAAGATCATGTTCTGCGGCCACGAGCACGCGGGCAGCGTGACCGCGTCGGCGAGCGGCACCACCGCCAGCCAGGGCCGGCCCTGGTCCCGGCTCGCCCTGGCGAAATAACTGGCGCCGACCTCGCTGACGGAGTCGATCAGCGCTTGCGCGCCCGCGCTGCCGTACGGGGATATGCCGCCGACGAGGTTGTCCAGCGTGGTCAGCGCCTCGCCGGGAACGGTGGCGTTTGCCTGCCCGACGGCGCCCGCTTCGCCGGGCTCGACGATGGGGCTGAGCAGCACCAGCGACCCGACGTGGACCTGAGGGTGCCGCGCCAGCATGGCGTACAGGCCGAGCGTGCCCTCGCTTTCCGCGACGATGTCCACGGGCGCATGAGCCTGCTGGTACAGCCGGTCCACCTGGGCGGCCATCCGGTCGCCCAGCACCTGGATGGGCAGGTCTCCGCCGTCCGGGCCGTAAGGGATCGGCTGCCCGGCCGCGTTCAGGCCCAAGTAGGAAAACTGGCGCACGAGCTGGCCAGGCTCCGCGGCCCGCAGCGCGTTGGCGCTGTGGCAGCAGCTGGACCCGAAGCCGTCGACCACGAGTACCGCCCCGTGATACCGGGAGCCGGACGTGGCGGGTGTGGCAGGCGTGCCGGAAATGGCGGGAGTGGTGGGAGTGGTGGGAGTGGTGGCGGGGGTGGTGGGGGTGGTGGGGGTGGCGGGTGGCGTTGGCTTGCTCGCGGCGGCCAGGCCGCCGATCCCGGGGGCGTTGGCTTGCTCGCGGCGGCCAGGCCGCCGATCCCGGCCGGTTCGCTGGAATTAGCTGCGCCGGCCGTGACCGGGCTGGTACCCGTGCTGAAGTGCAGGGTCCCGGTGAACGCCAGCCGGGCCAGCCCCACCACGAAAACCAGGACCAGCACCGCCGCCAGCGGCGCCACAGGTATCCAGCTGGTCCGCTGGTGCCAGGCTCGCCGCATGCGCCACAGCACGGCCCGCCAGTGCCACGGGTGCGGCGGCCGTTCCACAGAGCGCCGCACCGCCGCAACGGTCAGGCCGTACCAGGCGCGTGCGTCGACGATGCCCGCCAGCCCGGCCAGGGCCACCACGGCGGCGGTGTCCAGGTGCGTCATCAGCACCGAGGCCGCGGTCAGGACCGCGAACGTGGTCAGCAGCCACGCGGCGGTCCGCACCGGGGGCAGGCGGCGCCACCAGGCCTGCCCCACACCGCCCTGGCTCAGCGCGACCGCGGTGCCGAGCAAGATGGGCACCGCGGCCAGGTACGGCCAGGAAAACGGGACAAGGGCCACGCCGAACATGAGCGTGACCACAGGTGACATCACCAGCCACACCAGCACGGTCAGCACGGCGCACGACAGGAGGGAGACGAGGAAACGCGGCCGCGGCAGCTCCGGGTCATCGGTCTGCGGCCAGGCCAGCATGACGAGCACCGCGTCCACGGCCGAACGGGCGACCAGCAGCAGCACGAGCACGCCCACGAAGCCGGCCCAGGACTGGTTGAACGCGAACAGCCAGCGCAGGTCGTGGTAGGCCGCGAGCGGCGGGAGCGCGGTGACCTGCGGCGCAAGTGGTCTGGCGGAGGGCACGAGGAGGGCAAGCAAGGTCGCCTCGGCCATGGCGCCGCCCGCCGAGAACGCGATGAGACCCCGGTGCCGGAAGAAGCCTCCGGCCCGATCCTCAGTCCGCATGCCATTGCCCCCGCATCGGCCGCTATCAGCCTAACGTTCCGCAATTGCGCCGGGGTGAAACCGGCCGCCGGCCGCCAACCGGAGACATCCTCCGCAACCAGCTGTCCGCTGCAACGCTCGCGCGGTAGCGGCTATGCCCGCCGCTGGCGCTTTTGTCGTAGCAAATGGACGAGGCAGTTACGGCAAGGGGTGATCAGCAACCGCTTCCATCACGGCAGGCCCGAGATTCCCACCCGCGACGGCGAGGACGGCGTCCGGCTCAGAACTCGAATCCGCCGGAGCGCCCATTGCGGTCGGCGAGCAGCCCGGCCAGGGTGGAGACCGCGATCTCGGGCGGGGTGCGCGAGCCGATGTTGAGCCCGATCGGACGGTGCACGCGGGCGATCTCGCCGGCCGGGACGCCCAGGTCGGTGAGCATCTGCACGTGCGGCCCGACGTGGTGCGGATTGCCCATCAGCCCGATCCACCTGGCCTTGGTGGCCAGCGCGTCACGGAGCATGACGCCGAGCTCGGGCCGGTGGTGGTCGGTGACGACCAGGTCCGCGGAGTCGTCGAGATCATCGGGCACGGCCGCCAGCAGGGGAAACCCGAGGGCGGCGGCACCCGACGCCCGCGCCTCGTCGGGCTCGAGCAGCAGACCGCGAAATCCCATGTCGGCCGCGTATCTCAGCAGGTAGCCGGCGACCGGCGAAGCGAAAACCGCGACCAGCGTGCGCGCTCCCTGGTCGCGGCGACCGGCCGTCGAGGCCGCGGGGGCCGGGGCCGACGGGCTCACCGCTCCGTGCGCCACCGCGCAGGCCGAGTCTTCCTGGTGCGTGTGCTCAGTCATGACAGCTAGTGTCTCGTGCTCCGGCTGGCACCGCCACCGGGCGCCGGGCCGCGGCAGTGGGCTGCGCGCGACGTGGTCGCGATGTACGGTGGCGGCAATACCGTCTCGTGATGTACGAGGATGTCATGGCCACCCGCTTAACCCCGCAGACACCGGGAACCCCGCCCTCCCCAGCCGCGCTGCCTGCCGAGGTCAGCAGCTTTGTCGGCCGCCGCGGTGAGCTGGCGCAGCTGGCCGGCCAGCTGCGGGTCACCAGGCTGGTGACGGTGACCGGCCCCGGCGGCGTCGGCAAGACCAGGGTGACCCTGCGCACCGCGGCCGAGGTCGCCGGCCAGTTCGCGGACGGCCTGTGCCTGGCCGAGCTGGCCGGGTTGCGCGACCCGGAACTGCTCCCGGCCACCGTGGCGTCCCGCCTCGGCCTGCCCGATTCCGAAACCCGGTCCCAGCTGGACGCGATCCTGGATTACCTGCGCCGGCGCGAGCTGCTGCTGATCCTCGACGGCTGCGAGCACCTGGTGGACGCGTCCGCGAGCCTGGTCACCAGGCTGCTGCGCGAGACCACGGAGGTGAGCGTGATCGCGACCAGCAGGCAGCCCCTGGATGTGGCCGGTGAGCACATCTGCCAGATCCCGCCGCTGCCGGTTCCCGAGCTCGGCGCGCAGGACGCGGGTCACGGGGACGCGGTCGAGTTGTTCGCGCAGCGGGCCGCCGCGGTCGTGCCGGGCTTCGGCATCAGCGACGACAACCGCGACGACGTGATCAGGCTGTGCCAGCGCCTGGATGGGATCCCGCTGGCCATCGAGCTGGCCACGGTGCGGCTGCGGGCGGTGCCGCTCAAGCAGCTTGCGGGCCGCATCGACGACAGGTTCCGGCTGCTCACCGGGGAGCGCCGGGCCGCGCTGCCGCACCACAGGACGCTGCGCACCGCGACCCAGTGGAGCTACGAGCTGTGCTCGCCGGCCGAGCAGCTGCTGTGGACCCGCTTGTCGGTTTTCGCTGGCCCGTTCGGCATTTCTGCCGCCGAGCAGGTGTGCGCGGGCGAGCCGCTGGCCCCCGGTGACATCCTGCCCACCTTGATCAGCCTGGTGGACAAGTCCGTCGTGCTGCGGGTCGCTGCGGACAGCCCGCAGGAGCCCCGCTACCGCCAGCTCGACACCATCCGCGAGTTCGGGATCGAGAAGCTGGCCGATGCGGGAGGCGAAGCCGTGGTCCGCGACCGCCACATCGGCAGGTACCTGGCCATGGCCAGGTACCTGGGCGCCCACCTGGGCGGCGAGGATCAGACCTCGTGCTACCGCGAGCTGCTGAGCGAGCACGCCGACGTCCGGGCCGCGCTCAACTACGCCTTCGCCCGGCCGAGCCATGACACGGAAGCCGCCCACCTGGCCACCGAGCTCTACGCCTACTGGCAGACCTCGGGCCTGCTGAGTGAAGGCCGGTACTGGATGGCGAAGATCCTGGACCGCTTCCCGTCCCCGTCACCAGAACGAGCGTGGGCGCTGGTCCGCACCGGCGTCCTGGCCAACCTCCAGGGTGAGATCAGCGACGCGCTCGCTGCCCTGGCGGAGGGAATCCCGATAGCCGAGCAGCTCGGCGAGACCATGGCCGCGGGCCGCGGTTACTCGCACCGGACGCTCGCGCTCGCCATCGCCGGCCGGCCTGCCGAGGCCGCGGCCGCGGCCGCCAAAGCCGAGCAGCTCCTGGCGGCCGTCGAGGACACCGGCGGCCTGATCAGCCTGGACATCTTCATAGGCGTCATGCATCTGCTCGCTGGGGAGCCCGACCGGACCATCGAGCGGTGCGAGCGGGGTCTGGGCCGGCTTCCCGGGCAGAGCCAGGAGAAGTGGCTGCAGAGCTGGCTGTACCTTCTCATCGGCCTCGCCTGCTTCGCGCTCGGCCGACTCGATCGCAGCGCCAGCTCGGTGAGCAAGGCGCTCGGGATGAAGCGGGAGCTTGACGACAACGTCGGAATCGCCTGTTGCCTGGAGGTCCTGGCCTGGGTCGCGGCGGCTCAGCAGCGCCCCCGGCGGGCCGCCTGGCTGCTCGGCGCGGCCGGTGCGCTCCGGGACCGGGCGGGCGTCAGGCTCAGCGGAAAGCCCCAGATGGAGGAGCTGCACCGGCAGGTCGACAAGCAGGTGAGCGACGCGCTCAGCGCCGAGCAGTACGCCGTGCTGCACCGCCGGGGCGCGCGGTGCCCGCTCGAGACGGTGGTGAAGGCCGCGATGGGCGGCGAGGACGACCTGCGCACGCCGAGGGCCGGTGACCGGCAGGCCGCCGCGAGCACCCTGACCGAGCGCCAGCAGCAGATCGCGGTCCTGGTGACCGAGGGGCTGTCCAACAAGGACATCGCCGAACGTCTCGTCATCTCCAAGCGGACGGTCGACTCCCACATCGAGCACATCCTGGCCAAGCTGGGCGTGTCCTCCCGGATCCAGGTGGCCGCCTGGGTACGAGCCGGGCCGCCGCCAGCCGCCCGCGACGGCCGGGACCAGGCTCCGGACAGAGATTGACCCGGCCGGTATGTTGGCTGGCGTGATCTCCCGTGACGATATCCGCGGCGGCTACGAAACAATCCGGCCCTACATCCGGCGCACCCCGGTCATCCGGGCCGATCTCAGCGAGCTGGACGCGTCAGGCCCGTCCCTGCCGGAGGTAACGCTTAAGCTGGAGCAGCTGCAATGCGCCGGGTCGTTCAAGGCCCGCGGCGCGTTCGCGAACCTGCTGCTGCGTGACGTGCCGGCCGCGGGTGTGGTCGCGGCCTCCGGCGGCAACCACGGCGTGGCCGTGGCCTACGCCGCGCACCGGCGAGGCGTGCCGGCCAAGATCTTCGTGCCCACGGTCTCCGCCCCGGCCAAGGTGGAGCGCATCCGCATCCTCGGCGCCGACCTGGTCGTGACCGGCGAGCGCTACGCCGATGCCCTTGCCGCCGCCCAGGCCTGGGTGCAGACCTCGGGCGCGATGGCCGTGCACGCCTTCGATCAGCGGGAGACCCTGATCGGCCAGGGCACCGTGGCCCTTGAGCTGGCCGGGCAGATCGGGGACCTGGATACCGTGCTGGTACCGGTCGGCGGCGGTGGCCTCATCGCGGGCATCGCCGCCTACTTCGCGGGTACCGTGCGGGTCATCGCAGTCGAGCCGGATGGTGCGCCCACCCTCAGCTACGCCCGGGCGCAGGGACACCCAGCCGACGCCCCGGCCGGAAGCGTCGCGGCCGACGCGCTGGCCCCGCGTCGCGTGGGCGACCTGGTGTTTCCCATTACCCAGTCCTACGTCGAGGACGTCGTGCTCGTCGACGACGCCTCGATCCTGACCGCTCAGCAGGCCCTGTGGCAGGTGCTGCGGATCGCCGCCGAGCCCGCTGCCTCCGTGGGGATCGCGGCCCTGCTCACCGGCGCCTACAAGCCCGCGCCGGGCGAGCGTGTCGCCGTCGTGATCAGCGGGGCCAACATGTCGCCGGCCCAGCTCGAAGCGAGCGGTCACACACTCACCGGCAGTGATAGGGAAGACTGAGGAACTGTGCGTTTCGTCTTCACGCCTCCCGCTGACCACGCGGCCGGATTGCTGTCGCTGCCGTGGTCAGAGCCGCTGTCCGAATGGGACGATGACCGGCTTGTCGAGATCCGCCAGCGGGGCATCTCGCGACACGTGGTTCGTTTCGTCTACGACGACGGCGTCCTTTACGCGCTCAAGGAGTTGAGCGAACGGCTGGCTCGGCGCGAGTACCGGCTGCTCCGGGCGCTGACCGAGCTGAACATTCCCGCGGTCGAGGTGGTCGGGATCGCGGTGGACCTGGACGAAGCGACCGTGGGCCAGGACAACGCGGACGCGATCCTGGTCACCAAGTTCCTCAGTTACGCCACCACCTACCGCGCGGTGTTTTCGCACCCGCGGGGCATGGCACCCACCGACGGCCTCCTCGACGCGCTCGTGGAGCTGCTGGTCCGGCTGCACCTGTCCGGGTTCTTCTGGGGCGATTGCTCGCTGTCCAACACCCTGTTCCGGCACGACGCCGGCAAGCTGGAGGCGTACCTGGTCGACGCGGAGACCAGCGAGCAGCACCCCGTTCTGTCCGACGGACAGCGGCAATGGGACGTCGACCTGGCCACCGAGAGGATTTACGGCGAGCTGCTCGACCTGCAGGCGGGCGAGATGCTACCTGCAGAGGTCGAGCCGCTCGAAATCGCCGACGAGCTCAGACGGCGGTACGAGTCGCTGTGGCAGGAGCTGACCAGGGAGGAGATCCTGCGCCCGGAGGAGCAGCGGTACCGGATCGCGGAGCGCCTGCACCGGCTCAACGAGCTCGGATTCGACGCCGACGAGGTCGAGCTGATCAGCACCGGACAAGGCAACAGGCTGCGGCTGCGGACTCGGGTGGCGGAGAGCGGGCACGATTCCCGCCAGCTGTTCCTGCGCACCGGGATCGACGCGGGCGAGCACCAGGCCCGGCGGCTGCTGAACGACATCGCCGGGTTCCGGGCCTGGCTGGAGCAGAAACAGGGACGGCCCGTCTCCGAGGTGGTGGCGGCCAACCGCTGGCTGGAAGAGGTGTACGACCCGGTCATCGCCGCGATCCCCGAGGGCCTGCGGGGCCGGCTGCCGCCGGCCGAGATCTTCCACGAGGTCCTCGAGCACCGCTGGTACATGTCGGAGGCGGCCGGGCGCGACGTCGGTACCACCGCCGCCACCCGGGCCTACATCGAGCAAGTGCTGCCGGCCGCACCCGAGCCGATGGAGAGCGGGGAAGCGCTTGAGCCGCTGGGCACCGGCGAGCCGCTCGAGCTCTAGGACCGGCCGCCGCTCCTAACCGTGACCCGGACGAATGCAGGTCGGCGTCTGGATTAGCGCCGGGAACCTCGCTCTCGGCACCGGCCACGGCGGCCGGCTCCTCCTGGACTCCCCGCCTGAGCCCGCGCAGCGCCACCAGCCCGGCGACCGCCATGATCGCCGCCATCACGTAGAAGACCTCACGCGTGGCGGCAGCGAAGTCGGCCCGGATGAACTGCGGTATGGCGGCCACGTTACCGTTCCCGCCCTGCAGCTCGGCGAGCTTGGACGCCTGCGCGGCGGCCGCCTGCTGGGGCAGACCCCGGGCGACGAGCGAGGAGGTGATCCTGGACCGGAACTCGGTGATCAAGATCGTGCCCAAGATGGCGAAGCCGAGGCTCGCGCCGTAGTTGCGCACGGTCTGGGTGATGCCGGTGGCCTCCCCGTAGGAGAACCGGGACGCCCGGTTCACCGCGTCGGTGTTGGCCTGCCCGAGCATGAGGCCCATGCCGGCCCCGGCAAGCACGATGTAGATCACCTGAGATCCGGGATGCAGGTCGGTCGACTGGTGCGCCCACAGCGCGAACCCCACCGCCGACAGCGCGCAGCCGATCACCACCGGCCGCTTGGCCCCGGTCCGGTCCAGCATCCTCCCGCCGATCTGCGCGCACACCACGAAGCCGAGGAAGAAGTACAAGATGAGCAGGCTGGCCACGGTGGCCTGCTCCCCCAGCGCGATCTGGCCGTACAAGCTGGCGAAGAAGAACACCGGGATGAACACCATCATGACGATCAGCAAGATGATGTTCTCCACGAGAAAGGCCTGGTTGCCGAAGATGCGCACGTTCATCAGGGGGGACGCGGTCCGGTGCTCCACGGCGACGAAGACACCCAGGAGCAGCAGGCCAGCCACGATGCACAGCTCGATCACCGGGTTGCTCCAGCCCCAGATGGAGGACTGCTGGAGCCCGAACACGCTCAGGGCCACGCCGCTGACGATCAAGGCCAGACCGCGGTAGTCCATCGGCGACGGGCGATGCTCGGTGGCCGGCCCGGAGATGGCGATCAGGGCCAGGGCGATGAGCGCGACGGGCACATTGATCCAGAAGATCGCCCGCCAGGTCCAGTCGAGCAGGTAGCCGCCCGCCAGCGGGCCGATGGCGGTCAAGCCTCCGGCGATGCCGAAGAACAGCGCCAGGGCCCGGCCACGGGAGCGCAGCTCGAATGTCTGCACCACGATGGCCAGCGCGGCGGGAAACATGATCGCCCCGCCCAGGCCCTGGACGGCGCGGAACGCCACGATCCAGGCTTCGGCGATGCCACCGCGGGGCGTCAGTCCGCACAACACCGAGGACCCGGCAAAGATGATCACCCCGAGCACCACCATCCGACGGTGCCCGACCGTGTCCGCCAGGCGTCCGCCGAACGCGAACAGGGCCGCCAGCGAGAGCAGGTAGGCGTTGATCGCCCACTGCATGCCGCTGCTCGACAGGCCCAGGTCCTCCTGGATCTTGGGCGCGGCGATCGAGACGATGGTCTGGTCGATGAAGGTCATCGCCACGGCGAAGATCATGGCGGTCAGCACCAGGCTCTTCGACCGGCCGGCTGAGCCCGCGGTACTGGCCACGCTCATCGAGTTCTCCCGGTTCGAGGTTCGATAACGGCAGGCTTCCAGTCTTCAGGTCGGCGAGCCGTACGTCATGAGATTAATTGCTGCTCCGCCTCGGTCCAGGGCCCGATCCTAAGAGGCCGGGTGCGCCCGGACGAAGTCGGCGATCACCGCGCCCAGGCGCTCGCCCGCGTCCTCTTGCAGGAAGTGACCCGCGCCGGTGAGCACCGGATGATCGATGCCCGCAGCCCCAGGCACGGTCCGCTTCAGCACCGGCGCCATCGACCCGGTGATCGGATCGCCGTCGCTGAACGCCACCAGGAACGGCTTATCCCAGCCCGATAGCCGGCGCCAGGCCGCCCGGTTGGCCTCGGTGGCCGGGTCGTCCGGAGACGTCGGCACCAGCTCAGGCATGGCCCGGACCGCGGCCGCGAAGCTTGGATCGGGGAACGGCGCTTCGTAAGCGGCCAGGACCGCCGGCGGCAGCGGCGTCTGGCAGCCGGACTGCACAAGCCGCGACACGCTCAGGGTAGGCGCCGTGCGGACGACCTCCCGGAACCGCAGCCAGACATCGGGCATCGGCTCGTCCCCGGTGGGCAGTCCCGTGTTGGCCGCGACCACCCGGGCGAACCTGTCCGGATGCTCAGCGACCAGGCGCAAGCCGATCAGGCCGCCCCAGTCCTGCCCCACGATGGTCAGGCCACGCAGGTCAAGATGGTCGAACGCGAGCGCCCGGATCCACTCCACGTGGCGGGCGAAGCTGTGATCGCCGATGGCCGCTGGCTTGTCCGACCGGCCGAACCCGGCCAGGTCCGCCGCGATCGCCCGCAGGCCGGCGTCCGCGAGCACCGGCATGACCTTGCGGTACAGGAACGACCAGGTCGGCTCGCCGTGCAGCAGCAGCACCGGCTCGCCGTCGGCCGGCCCGGCTTCCGTGTAGGCCAGCCGCAGGCCACCGACCTCGGCGTAGCGCGGCGGATAGCCGAAGTCCGGCAGGTCGGCGAACCGGTCGTCAGGGGTGCGTAGCGCCTTCATCCGGCCATGCTGTCACGACCGGTCTTACGGTACGACGGTCGGCAGGGTCCAGCGCTGGTTGGAGCTGTCCTTGCAGGTATACACGATGAGCTGGGTGCCGTTCTTCGTCGAGTACGCCGGGTCGTCGAGGCAGAGCTTGTAGCCCTTGGCGTTCAGCACGAACTCGCCGTTGGACAGGTGGGTCCACAGCTCGTTCAGCGCACGGTTGCAGGTGTACAGGATCTGCTTGGTCCGGATGCCGCCCCAGGCGTCATCGTTCAGGCACTTGCCGTTGTGGACAAGCTCGCCGCTGTTGTACGTCCACAGCTGGGGCTTGCCGCCGTAGCACGTCCAGATCTGGATCTTGGTGTCGTTGGCGGAGCTGTTGCCGTTGTCATCCAGGCACTTGCCGTCGTAGCCCTTGACCGGCGAGCCGGTGACCGGGCTGGATGTGGGCGACGGCGACGGCGACGGGCTGGCCGCGGTGGTGT
>JBEKKH010000262.1:0-9633 GCA_050010815.1 Streptosporangiaceae bacterium
GGATGACCGTGCGGCGGTGCTGGCTGCCGATCGCGGCGGGCTGCTGGCGGGGCTGGGGGCGCTGGCTGCCGGGGAGCCCGCCGCGCACGTGCTGCGGCACCGGGCCACCGAGGGCAAGACGGCGTTCTTGTTCACCGGCCAGGGTGCACAGCGCGCGGGGATGGGGGCTGGCCTGGCCGCGGCGTATCCGTTGTTCGCGCGGGCGCTGGATGAGGTATGCGCGGTGCTGGACGCGGACCTGGACCGGCCGCTGAAGGAGCTGCTGTTCGCCGCTGAGGGGTCGCCGGAGGCGGCCTGCCTGAACCGGACGGAGTTCGCGCAGGCGGCGTTGTTCGCGGTCGAGGTCGCGTTGTTCCGGCTGGTTGTCTCGCTGGGGGTCAGGCCGGATTTCCTGATCGGGCATTCGGTGGGCGAACTGGCTGCCGCGCATGCGGCCGGGGTGCTGTCGCTCGCGGATGCGTGCACGCTGGTCGCGGCGCGGGGTCGGCTGATGGGCGCCCTTCCGGCCGGGGGGGCTATGGCCGCGGTGCAGGCGGCCGAGGCGGAGGTCCGGGAATCGCTGGATGGTTTCGGCGGCCGGCTAGAGGTCGCAGCGGTCAACGGCCCGGCGGCGGTGGTGGTGTCGGGTGATGCGGACGCGGTCGAGGAGTGGCTGCCGCGGTGGCGGGACCGCAAGACGACGCGCCTACGGGTCAGCCATGCGTTTCATTCGCCGCGGATGGAGCCGATGCTGGCTGAGTTCCGGACTGTCGCGGCGAGGCTGGCGTTCGGCGAGCCGCGGATCCCGGTGGTGTCGAACCTGACCGGCGAGGTGGTGTGCGGTGAGCTGGCTGACCCGGGTTACTGGGCCGAGCATGTCCGCAGGGCGGTCCGGTTCGCTGATGGGATGCGTGTCCTGCGGCGCGAAGGCGTAACCCGGTTCTTGGAGCTGGGGCCGGATGCGGTGCTGACTGCTTTGGGCCCCCAGTCGCTAAACCTGGCCGATGATGACGGAACGCTGTTCGTGGCGGCGCTGCGGGCGGGCGGGCCGGAGGCGGAGGAATTCGCGGGTTTCCTCATGCGGGCGCACGCTGCGGGCGTGGCGGTCGACTGGTGTGCCTTCTATCAGGGCAGCGGGGCGAGGCGGGCCGGGCTGCCGACGTATGCGTTCCAGCGGGAACGGTACTGGCTGCCGCCGGGACGCTGGTCGGGCTGCGCAAACATCCAGTCAAAGCAGACCCATCTGGTTACGCCAAGAGAAGAGGTTCAGGCATGAGCCAGCACGAAGAGGGCATGCCGCATCTGTCCGCGGCTAAGCAGGCGCTGCTCGCGTCCTGGACGCGAGGCAGAGGTGACGGAGCGGGCACCGGGATCAGCCACCGGTCCGGGGAGGCGACCGCTCCGCTGTCATTCCCCCAGCTGCGGCTGTGGTTCCTTAACCATCTGGTGCCCGACAGCGCCGCCTATAACAACCCGATCGCCGTCCGGCTGTCCGGCCCGCTGGAGGTCGGGCTGCTCCGGAAATGCCTCCAGTTGATAGTTGACCGGCACGATGCGCTGCGCGCCACCATCGACGACGCCGACGGGAAGCCGGTCCAGGTCGTCGCCGAGCGCATGTCCGTCGCGCTGCCCGTGTCCGATCTGTCCGCGCTGCCCGCGGACACCCGTCAGGCCGAGGCGTCACGCCTGGCCGACGAGGATGCCACCCAGCCGTATGACCTGCGCCATGGCCCGCTGTTCCGGTTCGGCCTGCTCCGGCTCGCCCCGCAGGAACACATGCTGCTGCTGAACTGGAGTCACCTGATCTTTGACGGCTGGTCACTGCAGATCTTCTGGGACGAGCTGACGGCCTGCTACCGTGCGCTGGTTCGAGGCAAGGAGCCTGAGCTGACGCCGCTACCGATCCAGTACGGAGATTTCGCCTGGTGGCAGCGCGATCACATGAACGGCGCGACATTGCAGAACGCGCTGGCATACTGGCGAGCCCGGCTGACAGGCGCGCCGACGACACTGGACATGCCCACCGATTATCCGCGCCCGGCCGTCCAGAGCTTTCGCGGGGACAGCGTGCGGTTCACTCTGGGCAGCGACATCGTGGGCCGGCTGCGCGCGCTCAGCCGGGATTGCGACGCCTCTTTGTTCATGACCTTCCTCACGGCGTTTACCATGGTGCTGTCCCGCTGGAGCGGGCAGCAGGACATGCTGGTGGGCAGTCCGATCGCGAACCGCACGCAGCCTGAGCTACGCGGCGTGTTCGGGTTCATCGCGAACACGCTGGTGCTGCGCGTCGATCTGTCCGGGAACCCGACATTCGCTGAGCTGCTGGCCCGCGTGCGCGAGAGCCTGCTTCAGGATTACGCGCACCAGGACCTGCCATTCGAGAAGCTCGTCGACGAACTGCGCCCAGACCGGACCATGAGCCATAACCCGCTGTTCCAGGCGATGCTGGCCATGAACAAGGCGCCTTCCCTCTCGTGGTCTCTTGACGAGCTGCGCACCACTGACGTCCAGTTGGGCAACACGGGTTCGGCCAAGTTCGACCTGTGGCTGGTGATAGCCGACATGGGCGACGAACTGCCCGGTGAGCTGGAATACGCCACCGACCTGTTCAGCCGGTCGACCGCGGAACGGCTAGTCCGGCATCTGCTGACGCTGCTGGAAGCGGTCACCGGCAACCCGCATCGCCCGCTGTCCGCCCTCTCGCTGCTCGACCCGGCCGAGCGGTCTCTAGTGGTGAGCACTTTCAACCGGACCGCGGTCCCCGCCGAGGAGCCGCAGCTACTGCACGAGCTGATCAGCGAACAATGCCGCCGCACGCCGTCCGCCGCGGCCGTTGTCTTCGAGCGTGAACAGGTCAGTTTCGCCGAGCTCGAGCGCTGGTCCGGCCAGATTGCCCTACGGCTGCGGCGACTCGGAGTCGGCCCGGATACCCCGGTCGCGGTATGCATGCAGCGCTGCCCGGGACTCGTGGCCACTTTGCTCGCGGTGCTCAAGGCCGGTGGTGCGTATGTGCCGCTGGACTACGGCTACCCGGCCGCCCGGTTGTCCTATCTGCTCGGGGACTGCGGAGCGGCGGTGCTGGTCACGGACGGATCCTCCGCGCACAGGCTGCCTGACTTTCCCGGTACGGTGCTGAACATTGACGAGCTCTCCGCGGCCACGGACGAGGAGTTCCAGCCGGTCTGCGTGCGGCCAGACGACCTCGCCTACATCATTTACACGTCAGGCTCCACCGGGTCGCCCCGTGGCGCGATGATCAGCCACCGGGCCATCGTGAACCGGCTGCGCTGGATGCAGCGCACCTTCGGGCTGACCGGCGCGGACCGGGTGCTGCAGAAGACACCGATAGGCTTTGACGTCTCGGTATGGGAGTTCTTCTGGCCGCTGATGACTGGAGCGACGCTCGTGCTCGCGCGTCCCGAGGGTCATCGAGATCCTTCCTACCTGGCCAGGCTCATCGCCCGTGAGCAGGTGAGCACCGTACACTTCGTGCCGTCCATGCTGCGCCTGTTTCTCGACGAGCCACTCGCCGCGCGCTGTCCGAGCCTGCGCCGGGTGATCTGCAGCGGTGAAGAGCTGCCGTACGCGCTCCAGCGCCGGTTCTTCGCGATCAGCGGCGCCGAGCTGCACAATCTCTACGGCCCGACCGAGGCAGCGGTGGACGTGACCGCATGGCACTGTGACCGCGATGATCCGGGGCCGAAGGTGCCCATCGGCCGTCCAGTGGACAACACCGTGATCTACGTGCTGGATGCCCACGGCGAGCCGACGCCCGTTGGCGTGCCCGGCGAGTTGCACATCGGCGGGATACAGGTAGCGCGGGGTTACCTTGGCCGACCAGATCTAACCGATGAGAAGTTCCTACCAGACCCATTCAGCCCACAGCCAGGCGGCCGGATGTACTGCACCGGTGACCTCGCCCGCTGGAGAGCCGATGGCGCGCTGGAGTACCTGGGTCGACAGGACCGTCAGGTCAAGATCAGCGGCATCCGCATCGAGCCGGGTGAGGTCGAAGCGGCGATGCGAGAGCATCCATCGGTCCGGGACGTCGTCGTCATGGCCAGGACGGACGGGGGCCCTGACGATTCAGGCGCGGGGGGTACACCGGACGACACCGGATCGGCCGCGCGCCTGATCGCCTATGTGCTGCCCAGCACCGCACGGTCAGCGGCCCCGGACGCCGAGGAGCTGACTGAGGCACATGTGACCCAGTGGGCGCAGGTCTTCAATGACAGCTACGTTGTCTCAGCGGCTGACGATGACCCTGAGCTGAACCTTTCGAGCTGGACCAGCAGCTATACCGGTGCGCCGCTTCCCGCGGCGCAGATGCGGGAATGGGTGGAACACACCGTCGACCTAGTCCTCAGGCACCGACCTCAGCAGGTACTCGAGATAGGCTGCGGTACAGGGCTGTTGCTATTCCGCATTGCTCCGCACTGCGAAAGCTATTACGGTACGGACATCTCCGACACCGCCCTCGATATGGTCCGCCGCCATATCGCCAGTAATCCGCACCTCAGCAATGTGCGGCTGAGCAAGCACGCCGCCCATGACCTGGATGACATACCGCGTCAATCGGTGGACACGGTCCTGATCAATTCTGTTGTCCAGTACTTCCCGGACGTGGACTACCTGCTCGACGTGCTGGCCGCCGCGAGCGAACTGGTCGTATCCGGCGGCCGGATCATACTCGGCGATCTGCGCTCCCTCGAACTACTCGACATACTGCACTCCTCGATCGAGCTCGCTGCGGCCGACGATAACCTGCCGTTGCGGTCATTGCGCCAACGCGTCGCCCGTGGTGTCTGGCAGGAGCAGGAACTCGCGGTCTCCCCTCGGCTGTTTGCCTCGCTTGGGGCACAGCTGACGAGGATGGGGCGTGTCGAAGTCCGGCTCAAGCCGGGCGGCTACAGCAATGAACTCAGCCGCTTCCGCTACGACGTCATCCTCCACGTTGGCGAGGCTGACGAGATCACACGGCCACAGACCCAGTGGCTCGCCTGGGCAGATGCTGGAGCGGAGCGATCCGATTCCCTCCGTCGGCTCGGCGAGCTGGCCAGTGCCGCAGTCGCGGACGGCAAAGCGCTGGGTGTCACCGGTGTGCCTAACGGGCGACTGTCCGGGTTCGATACGCTGGTGGCGGCACTGGCTGACCCGGGCGACCGCACCGTCGGCCAGTTCCGGTCGACGGCCGAGGCGGGTCCGGCCCAGGGGGTGGAACCGCAGGCGCTGTACGATCTGGCCGAGGGCGCCGGCGCGGCCGCCCAGCTCTGCCCATCCCTGTCCGGGGAGCTGTTCTTCGACGTCGCCTTCCATCCTGCTGGAACGGTCCCGCCCGAATTCCCGCTGGTCGCCGCGGCGAGAGCCGAACCGGCGTCGCCGCACCCGGCAACGAATTGGCCCCAGCAGGCACGGCTGCTCGCCGAGATGGGACCGAAATGGCGCGGCCACCTCAAGGACCGTGTGCCTGAATTTGCTATACCCGCGGTTTTCGTGCCAGTACCGGAGATTCCGCTGAGCCCTAACGGGAAAGCAGACCACGAACGGCTGCCTGTGCCGCCGCCGTCGACTGGTACGCCCTCGGGCGAGCACGTATCGCCAAAAGATGGTCCAGAAAAGGTGCTGGCTACCATCTGGTCCGATGTGCTCGGACTGGAATATGTGGGCGCCACGGACAATTACTTCACCCTCGGGGGTGACTCCATCCGTGCCGTTCGCGCCATATCCCTGGCCAATCGAGCCGGCCTTCCCCTCGCGCCCAGGGATCTCTTCCAGTATCCCACCGTAGCCGAACTCGCCGGCGTCGCCGAGCAGCGCACCCAGCAGGAGGCCACCGCGCAGCTTTCATCGCAGGATCTTGATGACCGGATGCTGCGCACGCTTTCCGAGCGAGATCAACAGCGACGAATGCAGGTGCTGGCTGACCCGAACGTGATGGATGTCTATCCGCTCGCCCCGTTCCAGGCATACATGCTGAACGAAGCGCTGAATAATCCGGTACCTGGCCTGTATCTGGTGCAGCGCGTCGACACCGTCCCCAGCGTCGACCGTGAACTGCTCGAACGCTGCTGGAAACGCGTGACCAGGCAATACTTGGCGCTGCGGACCGGCTTCGTCTGGGCGGACCTCGACGAGCCGTTGCAGGTGGTGTATCACGAGGCCGACGCTCCGTCTACGTTCGCGGACTGGTCGAACCGCACGCCCGCGGAACAGGATGCGCTGCTCGCTGAGTATATGAGGGCAGACCAGGCCATAGGCTGCGCGTCGGCCGGGCTCGCGGTGATCCGGCTGTTTGTCGCGAAGCTGCGCGACGACGCCTTTTATATCGTATGCAGCTTCAGTTACCTGCGGCTGGACGGCTGGTCGGTCAGGATGGTCCTCGCGTCCCTTGTCGAGGATTACCAGCGTGAACTGGCTGGACTAGCACCGGCTCCGGTATCCGAAGAGCCGTTCAGCACGTTCGTCGCGTGGACCCGTACGTACGGCATGTCGGCCGCTACGGAGCGGTTCTGGCGGCAGGCACTGGATGGTCTCCCCGGCCCAGCGCTGCTGGCCTCCTGCGCGCCCGATAACCGTCCAGGTGGCCACGGACACGCCCGCCAGCATGCCTACCTGCCCGCGCCGCACACTGAACGGTTGCGCGCCGCCGCGAAACGGCTAAGAATGCCACCGAGCGTGTTCATTCAAGCCGCGTGGTCAATACTCCTTGCGCGGTACGCCGGCCGCCAGGAAGCTCTGTTCGGCGTTTACGTGAATGGGCGGCCGACCGGGCTCCCCAAGGTAGAGAACATCATCGGCCCGGCCATGAGCATTCCGCCAATGCGGATCGTCTTGCCGCCACCGGACCGCCCGGCGACCGATCTGCTGGGGGAGGTCATGCGGGCTGGTGTCGATATCGCGCACCATCAATACGTAGCGCCAAGCCAATTCAGCAGCTGGGCAGGCATGCCGGAAGGTCAAACACTGTTCGACAACTACATGGTGCTCCAGAATCTCGACCCTGATCAGTGGATGTCGACAGACCCGCTGCCCCTTGTCCTCACTCGCATGTCAACACCCATCCGGGTGGATATCACACCCGGCGTCGAAGTCGGCGTGGTGCTGTACTACGACCGTGGCCTGCTCTCCGATGAGTCTGCTCGCACAGTGCTCACTGATTTCCTCCGCGCGCTGGCGGCACTGGCAGATGATCCCGGCCAGCCGATCGCGAGGCTGGCCCGGGCGGCCAGTTCTGATAGCTGGATTACCACACCGGAGTTGATTGTCGATGGCGAGCTGAGCGCCGGGCAGATCACTGAGGCGAGCTACTTCTACGCCAGCCAGCCGTGAAAAGCGAGAACTCAGGTATTCGGAAGGGGCGCTCGTCGAGCATGGCCCAGGAACGAGACGATCACAGCAGCGCCATCGCGGTTGTCGGCATGGCGGGCAGGTTTCCGGGGGCGCCGGACGTCCGGTCGTTCTGGAAAAACTTGTGCGAGGGCATGGAGACAGTGACGTTCTTCTCCCCGGACGACCTAGCGGCGGCGGGTATCCCTGAATCGCTTTACCGGCGCCCGAACTATGTAGCGGCCGAGGGGAAGCTTGACGGCGCGGAACTATTTGACGCCGGGTTCTTCGGGCTGAGCGCGTCGGAGGCCACGATAACCGACCCGCAGCATCGCATCTTCCTTGAATGCGCATGGGAGGCGCTGGAGGACGCGGGTTACGATCCGGCGCGGTTCGACGGCCGTATCGGGGTTTACGGCGGTGCGGGAATGAACACGTACCTGCTCGCCGCCGTAGCCCGCGACCCGGCGATGTTCGAGATACTCGCATCCGACTACCAGGCCCTCGCCGCAAGTGACAAGGACTCGCTGGCTACCCGCGTCGCCTGCAAGCTGGACCTGCGCGGGCCGGCGATGACAGTGCAGACGGCGTGTTCCACGTCCCTGGTCGCTATTCACCTGGCATGCCAGTCACTGCGCGGCGGAGAGTGCGACATGGCACTGGCCGGCGGGGCTGGAGTCCGCTCCGAGCAGCCTGAGGGTTACGTGCACCGGGAAGGCTTGCTGTTGTCCGCGGACGGGCACTGCCGCCCGTTCGACCGTGCCGCAAGCGGAATAGTCAACGGCAGCGGTGTGGGCATCGTGGTGCTGCGGCGGCTTTCTGACGCTCTTGCGGGCGGGGACGTCATTCACGCGGTGGTGCTGGCCACCGCGGTTAACAACGACGGTGGCACCGGGAAGGCGGCATTCACTGCCCCGAGCGGGCGCGGCCAGGCTCACGTGGTGACGGATGCCCTGGTTGCCTCCGGGGTTTCCGCGGACACCATCGGCTTTGTGGAAGCGCATGGCACCGGCACGCTTGTGGGTGACCCCATTGAGGTGCGCGGGCTGACCCGGGCGTTCCGCGCGGACACCGACCGCGCCGGCTATTGCGCGCTTGGCTCAGCGAAGGCAAACGTCGGTCACCTGGATGCCGCCGCGGGAGTGACCGGATTCATCAAGGCCGTGCTATCAGTGCGCGACGGGCTGATTACCCCGGCGGTGAACTTTGCCGCGCCGAATCCGAAGCTGGACCTGGAGACCAGCCCGTTCTACGTCCCCACATCGCTCTTGACCTGGCCGCATAGCGCAGCGCCGCGACGAGCCGGGGTGTCTTCGTTCGGCGTGGGCGGGACAAACGCGCACGCGGTGATCGAGCAACCGCCACCACGGCCCGCTGCGGACAGGTCACGGCCGTCGCAGCTCATCGTGGTATCGGCATGTTCGGCAGCCGCGCTTGAGGAGTCTTCTCGGCGCGTCGCCACGGTCATCGACGGCCTCTCATCGAGATCCGAGCTAGCCGATACGGCGTACACGCTGCAGGTTGGACGGCGCGAATTTCCCTATCGGCGCGCTGTCGTATGCCAGCGTCCCCAGCAGGCGTCCGCCGCGCTGTCCGGAGCAGATCCGGAGCGAGCCCTGACCGGCCACGACGAGGGTACGCAGCGCACGGTGGTGTTCCTGCTCCCCGGGCTTGACGGTCAGTATCCGGGTATGGCCAGGGAACTGTATGAGCAGGAGCCGGTGTTCGCCGGGCATGCGGACAGGTGCGCCGAACTGGTCACGGCCGTCCTCGGCCGAGAGTTCCACCCGGTGATCCGCCGTCACGGCAGCGTTGGCACCGCGCAGGAGCAACTCGCCGCGCTGTTCAGCGTGGAATACGCGGTAGCGCAGCTATGGATATCGTGGGGTGTCCGGCCGCAAGCGCTGCTTGGCCATGACGACGGAGAATATGCGGCCGCATGCCTGGCAGGCGTGTTCTCCCTGGAGGATGCGGTCAAGATGGTGCTCGTGTGCGGTGAGCTGATGGAACGCATGCCGTCAGGCCCTCTGGCCAGCCGCCCAGGAGACCACGCCCGGCTGCCCGAGGAGCTTCTTACCGAATGTGCCGCACACATGCGAGGCGTCCCCCTGTCCCCGCCGGCGGTCCCCGTCGGCTCAAACCTCAGTGGCACGTGGCTGACCGCGGAACAGGCCACCGACGCGGACTATTGGGCACGGCAACTCGGGAACCCGGCCCCCTTCGGCGACGTCCTGCGCGTTGCCTGCGGTGAGCCTGATGTCGTGTTCCTCGAGACCGGCCCTGGTCGCTCGCTGGGCGCGCTCGCCCGCGAACAGTACCGCGCAAGCC
>JBEKKH010000263.1:0-9612 GCA_050010815.1 Streptosporangiaceae bacterium
AGCCGCACGCTGTTGAATCCCTGCATTGCGATCGCCCGGGCCAGCGCGCGGCGGTCCGTGCGGTCCAGCCCTGGCGCCACGCCGAGATCCTCGTGGGCGCCGTACCAGTTCACCCCGGCCAGACGGACACGCTTTCCGTGCGCGTCGACGATAAAACGGCCGCTGGTCGACAGCGGCGTCACGATATCCAGGTCAGTCATCCCCGGATCCGGCCGGGCTCCTTGGCACAGCTGGAGCCTACGACAGCGGCTCCAGAACGTGCGTATCAGCGTGCCGCGGACACGCGGCGCAGCACCCGGGCATACAGCTGAACGAGCCCCACCCAGAAGCTGTCCTACAGCGCACCACCACCACCGCCGCCAGCAGCCGCCTGCAGGCCACGCACCGCGTCTGTGGCCGTGACAGGCGGTCACGCTAGGTGAGTGTCACCGGCTGGTCTTGGCGCCTTGGTGTAGCTGCTGGCAGGCTGCGCCCTTATGCTGCCGCCGCTAGCGGCGGTCCGGGTTGCCTGCCCGGGGGTGACAGCGCTCCGGGCATGGGCGAAGTCCGCGCGGGCCCGGCAGCGGGGCCTCTCACGCCATGGGGGTTCAACTCGGTAGCAGGGCTTTTGATCCCGGTTTGCGGAGCTGAGTCCGCCAAGGTGGCGTCCTGGCCGGCCCGGTTGATCTGCGTGGCGCAGAGGGGCATACGGGTTACCGCGGTCCATTGAAAAGTGAGACGCCGGGATGCCGCTGCTGCGGTCCCGGCTGAACTCGTGGTGCGTTCCGGCTCACAGTCCGCCGTTTCCGCAGGTCGCCTGGCCTGGATCGTGGGACTGCCGGCTCGGACACGTTAAATCCCCATATCTGCCCATTTCCGGGCATGCCTGAATGTCACCTGAGCGCAGGCTCCCGCCAGCGCCAGGCGATCGGCGTTCCGTGCTTTCTTATCCTTCCTGGTCAGGGCTTTGCAGCCAGAGTTAGCGTGCTGTCACGGTGGCGGTCTTGGCAGTCTGGGTGGCGCGTGCCTGCAGGGTCGCGGCGGCCGGATTCCACGTGATGGTGATGTTGTGCTCGCGCAGGTAGGCGATCACATCGTCTGGGCTCACGGTGCTCCTGAGATCGGCGCCGGCTCGGGTCCGGCGCCTGGTCCGCGCGGCGGGGCTGGTGAGCATGAGGTGCAGGGCGGGCAGGTGCGGCAGGAGCTTGTCCTCGCGGACGTAGGTGTTCTTCGGCCGGGACGGGTCCGGCGCCATCGCGCTGGTGTGGCCGTGCCGGCACCGGTATGCCGCCCGGCCGCTGGTCCAGGCCGCCTCCATCCGGCGCCCGCACAGCCCGCAGGCCAGCAGCCTGGCGAGCAGGTACCGGCGGGCCACGGGCTCGGCCTGCGGGGACGGGCCGCGGGCCGCGTTGATGGCCTGGGCGGCGACGAAGTCCTCTTCGCTGACCAGTGCCGGGTGCGCGGGCCTCTTGGAGATGACCCATCCATCGGGCAGGTTCCACCGCTGCACGCTCTTGTGCCCAAGGGTGACGTTGCCCGGGTCGGCGAGCTCGCTGTCGGTGCGCTGCCGGTTCCATACCTGCCGGCCCGTGTAGCGGGGGTTCTCCAGGATCGTGGTGATCGTGCCGAGTGTCCACCCGGTTCCGGCCCGGTGGATGTTGCGGTCGGGGTCGGCTGCGGACGGGCACGGTACCCCGGCCTCGTTCAGCGCCCGCGCGATCCGCGCCACTGAATGTCCGGCCAGGCGCTGGGCGAAGATCCACCGGACGGTCGGCGCGGTCGCCGGATCGGGGTCTAGGCGGTGCGCGCGGCGTCCCCATGCGGCGTGCGCCTTGTTCGGGTGCGGCCCGGCGTCAGCGAGCCGGTACCCGTACGGCGGGCGGCCGCCCAGGTACCGGCCCTGCTCGCGGGTCTGGACCATCATCGCGGTGCGGACCCGGATGCTAGTCCGCACGACCTCCCGCTTGGAAGACAGCCCCAGCATCGTCATGGTCTTCTCGTCGTGCTCGGACCTGAAGTCGACCGGGCCGCCGGTCTCCGGTGTCCACAGCTGCACGCCGTAGTGCTCGAACAGCGGCGCCATCGCCGCGTACTGGCTGCCGTAGAACGCCCGCTCGTACTCCCCGATCACGATCGCATCCCACCCCCGGTCCGGGTCAGCAAGCTGAGCGACCAGGGCGGCGGACTGCAGGCGGCATGCCCACGCCAGCTTCCGCGTGTGTCCGACGTCGAAGAACTCCGCCACGATCTGCCCGTGACCGCGGACCAGCGCCCCGGCCTGCTCCCACTGCCGCGCCCGCGACGTCACCGGATCCTGCCAGTCCTCGGTCGAGACCTGCCCGTAGAACACGAACCGCAGCCGCCCAGGCGCCGGCCCTCCGGCCGTCAGGCGGCCGACACGGCGCAACGCTGACCGCTCCGCCCATTCCGTCAGCCCGCCGCCGCCGACTGCTGCTGCTGCCATCGCATTCCCCTCCTGGCGCGGAAGAACGCTTTCCTCTTTCAGGATCGCGCAATTCATGCGGCTCGCCCCCCGATTAGCCGGAATGCAAAGACTTCGGCAGGTAATTACACGACCGCATTAACCGGCTAAATACGTCCATTGGATAATAAAGGCACCACCCGCCTGCTCCACACCAGCCGGACGGCGCCCGCTACCGCGAACCTGCGCACCACGGGACGGATCGCGGAGGATGATAAGCGGGTGAGATCCGCTCAGTGAGCTGATTTCATCCTGCTTGTGATGGGTTCGTCACGGCCGACTCGTTTCCGGGCCGAATCGTGCGCTATACACGACCTGCGGGAGCATCCCGCCGACGGGCAATCTCCTGGCACACCGGCCGGCCATGAAGTCGATGATGCCCTGAGCGGCCGAGCACATGATGGCGAAGAGGATGACTATTACGAGTTCCATGGTCAGCGGTCCTGACGTGGCTGCGGGATTGCCCGCGAACTGCGGGCTGGTTCTACGGTGCGTCAGCAGGTCCGCTGAGACCACACAGTCAGGGCACGGATTCACGCACAGGAACAGGGCTCGCCGGCCCCGTACCTCGGGGCTTGTCGGCCGCGTAGGGCTGGCTTTACCCTAAGTTGCCGGACGGGCATGATTGGGGATCAGGTGTCCGAGTCGCTTGCGTTGCCCTTTGGCAGTTTGCTGCGCTCGCTGCGGCTGGCGGCTGGCCTGACTCAGGTAGAGCTGGCGGACGCCGCCAAGCTCAGCTACCGGTCCATCAGCGACCTGGAACGCGGGATCAGCCGGTCGCCGCGCCGGGACACAACCTGGCAGCTGGCAGCGGCTCTCGGGCTGTCCGGAGATGATCGGGTCGGCTTCGAGGCTGTCGCACGCGGACGCGTCTCCCCGGCCAGGCGTGCGGGTCCCCCGCCGCTGCCCGGGGGCAGCGCCGCTGGGCAGGCGGCTTCCCCGCTGGTGATCAGGTACTCGCTGCCTTCGGATGCGGCATTCACCGGCAGGGATGAGGAGCTGCGCCGCATCATGCCCGTGGCTGGCCTGGCCGGGCCCGGCGGGGTGGTGGCGATCCACGCGGTCGGTGGGATGCCCGGGGCGGGCAAGACAGCCTTGGCAGTCCACGCCGCTCACCTGCTCCGGGACCGGTTCCCGGACCGGCAGCTGTTTATCGACCTGCACGCGCACACCCCTGGCCAGGAACCGATGACCCCCCAGGCAGCCCTGGCCGGGCTGCTCAGCGCCGTCGGTGTCGACGTCCGTCACCTCCCTGAAGATCTGGACGGGCGGGCAGGACTGTGGCGGGACCGGATGGCCGGGCAGCAGGCCCTGCTGGTCCTGGATAACGCAGCCAGCAGCGCCCAGGTCGCCCCCCTGCTACCCGGTAGTGGGGGCTGCCTGGTGCTGGTCACCAGCCGCCGGCACCTTGCCGATCTGCCCGGGGCAGCGGTCCCGCTGGTGCTGGAAGCCCTGCCGTCAGGCCAGGCGTGTGAGATGTTCGTGCGGCTGGCCCCCCGCGCTGCGGACGGGCCGGCCGAGGCGGTGGCAGGACTGGCTCAGCTGGCCGGGTGCCTGCCGCTGGCGATCTCGCTGCTGGCCCGCGCATACGCACGGCACCCGTCCTGGACCCTGGCCGAACTGACCGCTGAGACCCAGGCGCGCATGCTGACCCTGGCGGCGGAAACGGACAGCGTCGCCACCGCGTTCGAGGTGTCATACCGGTACCTCGCACCCGGTCAGCAGGAATTGTTCCGCCTTCTCGGTTTGCACCCGGGCGCTACGGTCGACGCCTACGCTGCCGCTGCGCTGGCCGGTACCAGTTTGCCCGACGCCGCCCGGCAGCTAGATGCCCTGCATGGCGAGGGACTGCTGACCGAGGTCAGTTACCACCGGTATGGCATGCACGACCTGATCCGCGGCTACGCTCGCGATCTCGCCGCCGCCGTCCCTGCCGCAGACCGAGAGCAGGCACTGGACCGGCTGCTGGACTACTACCAGCACACCGCGGAGATCATCGAGACCCGGCTGGCCCGCCAGGCCCGCACTAGCCCGGCCCCGGCTGCACCGCCAGCCGCCGTCCCCGACCTGCCCGATCAAGCCCGGGCGCTGACATGGGCACGGGCCGAACGTACCAGCCTGCTGGGCTGCCTAGATCACGCCACCGGGACCGGTCAGCACGCCCGGATAGTAGCCCTGACCGCCGCACTGTCCGCTTTCCTGCGCATTGATGGCCCCTGGGCCGACGCCGTCATCCGTCACGCCGCCGCCGTGCAGGCTGCCCGGTACCTTGGCGACCGGCCAGGCCAGGCCAACGCCCTCACCGGCCTGGGGATGATGCGGCGGGTGACCGGGGACTATCCCGGTGCTGCCGAGGCGCTGCAGGAAGCACTGAGCCTGTCCCGTGGTCTCGGCGACCGGCCCGGCCAGGCCAACGCCCTCCTCCACCTCGGAGCCGTGCGGTGGCAGACCGGAAACTACCCGGGCGCGGCCCAGGTGCTGCATGAGGCATTGAGCCTGTCCTGCGACCTCGGGGATCGGCTCGGCCAGGCCAACGCCCTCAGCTATCTGGGAGCGGCGCGGCGGCTTAGTGGCGACTATACGGGCGCGGCCGGTGCCCAGGAGGAAGCGCTAGAACTCTACACCAGCCTCAGCGACCGCGGCGGCCAGGCCAACGCCCTCCTCAACCTTGGGATCGTGCGGCGCGCGACCGGCGACTGCCCCGGTGCGGCCCAGGCGCTGCAGGACGCGCTCAGACTTTACCGCCACCTCGGCGACAGGGGAGGTGAGGCCGAAACCCTCAATGAGACAGGGACGCTGCACCGGGTCCGCGGCGACTACTCGGCGGCCGGGATCTCCCACCAGCAGGCCCTGGACCTAGCCCGTGAGCTCGGCAGTTCCTGGGACGAAGCCCACGCACTAGCCGGCCTGGGCCGCTGCGCCCTGGCCGGCGGCCAAGCAGCCGACGCGGAGACAAACCTGCAACAGGCGTTGAAGATCTTCCGTCAAGCCGGCGCAGCTGAGGCCGACGGCATTTCCGCCGAACTGGACGCCTTCGCGCAAGCGGGACCAGCCAGCACCGCCAGCAATACCCCGACTCAATCCCTCAGTCCCTCAGGCAGTACAGCCACGAACCCCGCCGACCAGGAGGCGAGCACGTTTGCCGGCGATCTCGGCTACCAGAACCTCTCCGGCGGCTTGCGCCAAGACCTGGGTTTCGCCGACCTCATCGACGGCGATCCCGGCAGTGCCCGCCGCTGCTTCCTCGGCAGCCTGGAAACCGACCGGATCACCGGTGTCACGGCGTATGTCCACGGCGGGCTCCTCGGCCTGGCCCTGGCGGCCGGCGCGGACGGCGACCCTGCCGTCGCCGCCACCCTGCACGGCGCCGCCGACGCACACTACGAGCGGGCTGGACGCCCTTTCGAGGCCCCCGAAGCGGGGCTGCGCGACGGCGACCACGCCCGGCTGCGCGCCACGCTGGGCGATGGCGCGTTCGAGGCCGCCTACACCCGCGGCCGAACGCTCAGCCGGGCCGACGCCATCGCCTTGGCTACCGCCGCGGCCGAGCCCGGTCCCGCGGTCGCATCCGCCAGCGTGCCGCTCTCGGAACGAGAGCGGGAGATCCTGGCACTGCTGGCCGGCGGGGCGACCGACGCCCAGATCGCCGCACGGCTATTCCTGTCGGTCAACACGGTCCGATCCCATCTGGAGCGGATCCGCGACAAGACCGGCGCCCGGCGCCGCCCCGACCTGGTCCGCTACGCCATCCAAGCCGGCATCCAGGCGATCGCCCCTGCTACCTGAAGGCCGGACACCGCGGCCCGCCGCGGTCCGCGCCCAGGCAATGACCGTTCAGCGGGCACGCCCGGCCATTGCCATCAAGAGTACCTTCCCAGCTCCCGCAGTTCGGGCTCCACGGCAGCCATGCCCTTCACCTGCTTCACCTTCCCGCCCACGCAGGACGGCCGCCCGTATCGCTCAAGAGCTCATCCCGCCGCCCGGTCGTAGGCGGTAGGCGCTGGCCCCGCTTGACGATGACGAAGCTCTCAGTCAGATCAAGTCTGCGTTGCGCGATGGCCAGCTGACCGTTACTTCGGGCCGGTCTGCGCAACGGAGGTCCTCAGGACGGGATGATCTTGGCCTCTTACCCGTCCTGGGGACCTCTGCTGTTTTGCCGAGTTCGCCGGGTCGACCTCCCGGTCTTGGGCCGGATAGAGGCTAGTTCCGGCGAGAGGTGGCGAGCCCGCCGGTGGTCCTGGCGGGTGCTGGGCTCATGTCACGGTCAGGGTTGCGGTACCCGAGGAGCTGGCATAGCCGCCACCACCAGAGTATGTCCCGGTCACGGTGTCGGTTCCCGCCGGGGCGTTGGTGGCTCCGCAGGCGGCGACGCCACCAGACAGGACGGCCGTGCACAAGGTGGTGGAGCCGGTGGTGAAGGAGATCGTCCCGGTGGGCGTGCCGGTACCCGGGTTCGGGGTCACGACGACCAGGTAGACGACCCTGGTGCCAGCCGCGACTGTCGTCGGGTTAACGGTCACCGAGACCGTGGTGGGGTTCGTGAAACCCGCCTCCGCTGCTCCGATGGTGCAGCGAGTCTCACCTTGCCCGGGCCGGGCGACGCCGCGCTGGTCGGTGCCCGGGCACACCGCAACCCCCCGCAACGTGACGGAACCGGGAATCACATCGGCGGCCGGGCTGGTGGTGCCGGGCAGCAGGGTTTGCGTCGGGCCCCCGTTGCTGGCGAGGGGTCCCAGGAGTGGGTTCTGGTTCACCAGGTCGGTCGCGGCGGTGAAGCCGCAGGCGCTGCCGTTCGTGTCGTTGGTCAGGTTGTACCCGGCGCTAGACAGGCTCGCAGCGTCGTACGCGTAGCAGTTGGCCGCGGTGTTGCCGGCCACGATCGTGGCACCGAGGGTGGCAGTGTCGCCCTGGCCGCTATAGATGCCGCCGCCGGTATTCCCCGAGATGGTGCTGGCAATGACCGTCATCGTCCCGATGTTGTAGATGCCCGCACCAACACTGGTGGACGAGTCGCCCGAGTTCTTCGTGATAGTGCTGTCGATGACAGTCGTGGTGCTGTCGTAGTAGTTCCAGATTCCGGCGTATGGTTCCGCCACGGTAGCGTTCCCCGAAACGGTGCTATCGGTGAGCGTGAGGGTGCCTTCGCTATTGAAGATGCCCAGAGCCCCGTGCTGGATGGTCAGGTCGTTAATAGTTACGCCGGCCACATTGACGCGGACGACGGTCCCGCTCGCCGACCCGTCCAGGACCGCAGGCGAGCCGGCCGGGCCACCAGGCCATGTGGTGATGGTGACCGGGGACGAGATGCTCACATGGTCGTCGATCGTGCCCGAGACCTCGATAGTGGCGCCGGAGGCGGCCTGGGTAAGGGCGTAGCTGACGGTGGCGCAGGGACTCGCCGACGTGCAGGTGCCACTGTCGAGACCGCCCTGCGACACGTACAAGGTCGCCGGCGCAGCGGCCTGCGCGGCGGCAGGGACGAAGACGCCCAAGGCCAGCGCCGCCAAAGCCCCCAGCGCCGTCGCCGCGTATCGCCCTGCGGGCCCGCGCGTCCAGGAAACAGCTTGCACGTTCGAGCGAACCCGCCTCTGGTGACCGCCGACCGATCGGCCAGGGCAACCGGCTGACACTGCCAGGGCCTCGCGCTGTCCGCGTGGTACCTCAGCGGTGACGAGGTGCTCTGAGCGTGTCCTTCGCATCCATCCCATGTCTGCCCCTTTGATTCGCAGTCCCCGCCCAGGTGGCGTGGCAGTAGACCCAGCCTGCGCCCGACCGGAACTCGACAGCAGGGGCCGGACGGCCCCATCGAGCACGGCAGGTATGGGCCGATCGGCCCACACCTGCCATGAGGCAGGTCACATCGGAGCAGCGAGGAGCCGGAGGTGCCTGGTCGGTGATGAAGAACAACCTGGGTAACCTCGCCCCCGGCATCGCGAAGGGCGAGTAGCGCTAGCCCTGTCTTTTCATAGGGGTTTGAGGGCTGGGCGGTGTGCCTGACGTAAAAAGTGCTCCTGAGCTGGGACAGTGAGGGTGTTCGAAGTCCTTGCTGTCCCGAGTTCGAGGAGCACTTTCTGCATGCATTGCGACGTGATGCCGCTCGTGTTGAGTGGGTCCGCTGAGGGAGGTCGCTGATGGCGATGGCGTGATCCCGGGCCAGTGCCTGAGGCTCGTCCCCGCCCTGGCATGCGCGGCTGGGTCCTGCTCAGCCGGGTGTGGAGCCCAGGGTAAAGCCCAAGGGTTCCCGTTCCGTCCGGGAGCCGCAGGTGAGGGGAATGGCCGGGAGGGGTGAATGCCAGTGAACCCTTGCTGATGCCTCGTGAGGAAAACATCCCGGGATGGGTTGCGGTACCGGGGTGACAGGGACCGGCCGCTGGAAGGCGGCAGGCGGCGGCCATGGGATGCATGCGTGGCCGTGCAGGCACCGCCGTCCCCGGGGTACAGAGGGCACCCGGTCCCGGCCGTGTCTTACGCGTGCGGAACATGGAAACCCCGCTCGGGTCCGCGCCGTCGGCTGGCGGTGCGGTAGGCCGATCGTAAGAGGGGCGGAATCCCCGGGCGGGACAGGATGCCCAAGAAGCGAATGCCGGCGGCCGAAAGGCAGCAGGAAACCCGCGCCGTCTTACCTGGTTCTCCCGTCGGGGGCGCGGCATAACTGGCCGGATACCGGGCCTGGTGCCCGGGCGCGAAAGCGCGCTGACATGAGGCAGGTGAGCTGTTGAAGCCAGGCGGCCAGGGCCGCCGGAACCGAAGGGCAAGTTAGACGCGATGACGGGTTACAGCTTTTCCACCCCGGTATGGGATGGCGGTACCTGGGTCACCCCGGTGGTGGCCGAGGTGACGGCTGCGGCCCCCAAAGCGAACGGACCGGAGGACCGGCCTCGTCATGCCCCCTCCCAGTGGGACAAGGTTGACTGGCGGGCGCAGGAGGGGCAGGTACGGCGGCTGCGGCAGCGGATCTTCAAGGCGGCGCAGGAGCAGGACTGGCCCAAGGTCAGGAACCTGCAGAAGCTGATGCTGCGGAGCCGGGCTAACACGCTGGTCATTCTCTGAACTAGAGACGATCATCGACATAGTCCGGGTTCGGGGCGTTTTCCGGACGCGTGCAGGATCGCGGTGACCAGTCGCTGGACGTTGCGGTCGTCGAGGCCGGT
>JBEKKH010000264.1:0-9588 GCA_050010815.1 Streptosporangiaceae bacterium
GCCCGGTCGACAGCGGCGCAGGCCGCGTCCACGCTGCGAGTTTCGTCAGCGGAGAACTCCAGACGGGTAAGGCCGCGCAGGTTGTTGTCATGTTCGACCGGCTCGCTGGGCACGATGGCCCGCACGCGGTCGACGTCGGCGTCACGAACGAGAAGCGTCCGTTCTCGGTAGAGGTAGTCAACCTCATCGAGCTCGGCCCAGTTGGGCGGCCAGGCGGCCGCGCCTGGCAGGCCTTCCTCAATACCGGGCATACCATGCAAGATCAAATTAATTTGTGCTTCGAGCCGGCTTCGCGGTTCGCCCTGATCGTTGTTATTAATTGGCATAGCGGCCTCACATTTGATAAGTGTCGAGAACTGTTTTTAGCATTACCCGGGGGGTGTTGACACGGAAAACTTGCCTCTTGACCCAGTCCAGCTCCTGCCGCTCGCCCTTTCCCGTCCGCAGGACGCCTTGCTCGCCGCGCGCACCGTGCTGGCCGGCCGGCCCAGCCCCTACGACGCCTCACTGGCTCACCACGCGATCGGGATCGTCCTGCGCGACCGCGGTGACCTCTCAGGAGCGACCGTCGAGCTAAGGACAGGGGTAAGGCTGGCCCGCGCGTCGGGTCGGGCCGAGCGGGAGGTCGACGTGCAGGCCACCCTGGGGGTCACGCTCGCATGGATGGGCCGCAGCCAGCAAGGGCTAGCTCTCCTGGACCGGGCGGTGGAAGGCTCGCGCGGTGGTCCCGCCGGACGCGTGCTCATGCGGCGCGCCCAGGTCCTTAAGCACCTGGGCCGCTTCCACGAGGCACACCAGGACCTGTGCCGTGCCCTGCCCTACTTCCGCCGGGCCGGTGACACGGTATGGGAGGCGCGGTCACTGACCTGGCGTGCGCAGGTCTTCCTCGGGCTCGGCCTCCCCGGGCGCGCGGCCGCAGATTTCGCGCGTGCCGAGGAACTGTTCGCCACCAACGGGCAGGAACTTGAGTACGCCATGGCCCGGCATAACCTCGGACTGGCGGCGCTGAGCCGCGGCGACCTGCCCCTGGCGCTCACCTACTTTGACGAGGCGGGGAACCGCTACGGCGCCCTCGGCGAGACCAACCCGGACCTCGCCATTGACCGTTGCTGGGCGTTGCTGGCCGCCGGGCTGGCCACAGAAGCGGCGCAAGAAACCGACATCGCCCTCAGCCGGATACCCCCGGAGGGGGGCATCGCGTACAAGACGGCGGAACTGGTCTTCGCGGCAGCTACCGCCGCCCTGGCCGCGGGCAACCCAGCCACCGCGAAAGAACGGGCACACCAGGCGCGTCGCAGATTCCGGGCCCAGGGGCGCGCCCTCTGGGAGGCGCGCGCTGACCTCCTCCTCGCCGAGGCCAGCTACGCGGCCGGGGAGCGATCCGCCAGCCTGTTCCGTTCCGTTGACCGCGTGGCCGCCTATCTGGACGCGTCCCGGGCCAACGAGGCCATGAATGCCCATCTGCTGGCCGGCCGCCTCGCCCTGAGCCGAGGGTGGACGGCCGCAGCGGAGCAGCACCTCGAACGCGCCGCGCGGTCGCGCCGCCGCAAGCCTCCTCTCATCCGTAGCGTGGCCTGGCTCGCCCGGGCGCTGCAGGCCGATGCGCGAGCCAACGCCCGAGCCACCCTCGCCGCTTGCGCGCGGGGGCTGGCGGCCCTCGACGAGCACCAGATGACGCTCGGGGCCACTGAGTTGCGCGCCTACGGTACGGCGCACGGCGCCGAACTGGCCGTGCTGGCGCAGCGGGACGCGGTCCGGCGTGGCGATGTGCACC
The DNA here is from genome assembly GCA_050010815.1 of Streptosporangiaceae bacterium. Classification (GTDB taxonomy): domain Bacteria; phylum Actinomycetota; class Actinomycetes; order Streptosporangiales; family Streptosporangiaceae; genus Palsa-504. The sequence continues at coordinate 1,775 of JBEKKH010000264.1, forward strand.
AGTTGCTGGTCCGGACCGAACGATGGCGAGCGACCACTCTGGCTTCCGCGGAAACGGCGCCCCGGCACGACCGGGAGCTCGCGGCCGAGCTGTCAGCGCTACGTAGCGTCACGCGGCTCGTCGAGACAAGTGAGATGGCCACCCCCCGCCGGAGCGCCCTCGAGCGTGAGCGGCGACGACTCGAGGCGGCGGTACAGGCCCGCACTCGCCGGTTGCCGGGCAGCGGCCTGCAGAAGGCAGGAGAGTTCGACCTCGGCGCGCTCTTCGACGAGCTCGGCGAGACCACGTTGATCGAGCTCGTCGAGGTCGACAGCGTGCTTCACGTCATCATCGTCGCGGATCGGCAGGTGCGCCTGCACAAGCTAGGCAGCGGCATTCCTGAACGTGAGGTCCAGCTGAGTCGCTTCGTGCTGCGTCGCCTCGGGCACCGACCCCCACGGCTAGGCGACGAGCGGGTGCTGGCCTACCGAGGTGCTGAGCTGGAGTCCTCGCTGCTCGGCCCGGCGACAGCGGAACTCGGGGACGGTCCGGTCGTCGTCATCCCACCGGGTCGGCTCGAGGCTGTGCCGTGGACGCTCATGCCGTCGTTGCGAGATCGCATCGTGACCGTGGCGCCGTCCGCGTCGACCTGGATGCGTGCTCGCCGCAGGAGGCCCCCGGTCCGGCGGCGCATCGCCCTGGTTGTCGGGCCCGGGCTGACCACGGAGGGCGCGGAGGTCGCCCAGTTGCGCCCGCGCTACCCCGAAGCCGTGATACTCGGTCAGGGCAGTGCGACCGCTGAGCATGTGCTCGGTGCCCTCGACGGCGCCTGGCTCGCCCACATCGCGGCCCACGGCACGTTCCGGGCCGACAACCCCCTGTTCTCGTCGATACAGCTCGACGACGGACCGCTGACCGTGCACGATTTCGAGCGGCTGGGCCGCTCACCGTACTGGCTAGTGCTCTCCAGCTGCGACTCCGGAGTAGCCGCGCCAGTGGGCGCCGACGAACTCCTCGGCCTCGTGAGCAGCCTTGTCCCGCTCGGCGCGGCGGGAATCGTGGCCAGCATCGTGCCGGTAAATGACCAAGCCGCCGTGCCTCTCATGCTGGCCCTGCACGATGCTCTGCAGCGAGGTGCGACCCTCCCCGAGGCACTTTTGGCGGCACGCAAGGCGACCAGCGACGACCCGCTGGCAGAAGCGACCGCGCACTCCTTCGTGGCCCTCGGCGCCTGAGGCCCACTCAGAGCGTGATCCATCCGGTCAGCACGTCGGTGCCGTCCTCTGTCTGGCAGCGCAGCCGGAACGGGCTGGCCGGGATGGGCTCGACCGCGAAGCAGCCGATGTCGTCGACCGGGGTGCTGGTGATCGTGCCCGTTCCGGTCTGCGTCTCGAGCGTTCCGGCCCGCGGCGGGATGACCTGGCCGAGCAGGGAGGTCTCGGTGACCTCGAGCTCCAGGCTGACCCGGGCCGAGGTGAAGGTGAGGGCCCGGATCGAGGCGGTCTCCGATCGCAGCCCGACGGCCGGCTCGCGACTGGAATCGTAGGTCAGCTGGGCCAGTTCGGCGTCGATATTGTGCCACGTATAGGTGCTCTTCCCAGTATCGACGAACGAGTCAGGCACGACCCGGCGCGCCCGCATCGCCTCGCGCAGGGCCGTCAGGAGCTGCTCATCGTCCCGTCCGTCAAGCACCTGGCCCGCCTCCTGGAGAATTGATTTCGAATTCACCCGCACCGAGGGCGATGAGGGTATCGGACCGGCGCAGCCGGTCCAGGCACCGTGCGCGCTGCGGACCGATGCTTCCCATCGGGATCCCCAGCGTCGCGCTGATCTCCGCGTATGTGTGGGGCGGATCGCTGATCAGCATGCCCATCAGCTGCCTGCAATGCGGCGGGAGCTCGGCGAAGGCCGCGCGCAGCCCTGCGTCCCGTTCGGCCCGCAGGATCTCTTCGTCGATCACGGCGTCGTCCACGAACTCCGCCGCCTCGTCCAGCCTGTTTCCCAGCCGCTTGGCCGTAGTGACCACGCGCAGGCACTCATGTCTGGTGGTGGTGGCCAGCCAGCCGGGCAACGCGGCCGGCTGGCGCAGCTTGCCAAGCTGTTCGACCAGCGCCAGCCACACGTTCTGACCGACGTCCTCGATGTCGTGATTGCTCAGCCGGTACCGGTTGCAGATCGCCCACACCAGCGGCGCGTAGCGCTCGACCAGCTCGTTCCAGGCCCCCTGATCACTCCCGGCCGCCCGGGTGACCAGTGCGACCACATCCGGGTCATCACGCATGGCCAGATCCTGCCTGTTCGCTCTCCACCATGTCCAGTGCCTCGGTCCGTGGCAGTAAACCCCTTTCTTGCTCGGAGGGCCGCCGGATGCTCCTGATACACCTGCGCGGCAAGTTTTCACGCGCCGATCACGTCCGTAGCATGGTCAGGTGACCGAACGCGACTGGTACGCCTGGCATCGTGACTACGACGATCCGGCCACGGCGCTGGCCCAGCGCCTGGCGGCCGTGCAACGCCAGATCCAGCTGGCGCTCGACCTGGCGCCCCCGGGCCCGCTTCGTGCCATCAGCCTATGCGCAGGCCAGGGCCGGGACCTGATCGGCGTGCTGGCCCGCCACCCGCGCCGCGACGACGTGGTGGCCCGCCTGCTCGAGCTCGATCCGCGCAACGCCGAGGCGGCCCGCCAGGCGGCCGGACTCGCGGGCCTGCCGGGTGTCGAGGTGGTGACCGGGGACGCGGCGCTGACCGACTCCTACGCCGGACTGGTGCCGGCCTACCTGGTACTGGCCTGCGGCGTGTTCGGCAACATGACCGACGACGACGTCCAGCGCACGGTCGGCTACTGCCCTCAGCTCTGCGCGCGCGGCGGCACCGTGGTGTGGACCCGCGGCCGGTGGCAACCGGACCTGGTGCCGCAGATCTGCTCCTGGTTCGGCGCCCGCGGCTTCCAGCACCTGTGGGTCTCGGACCCGGCGCACCGCTGGGGCGCCGCCGCGCACCGCTTCACCGGCACCCCTGTCCCACTGGAAAAGGGAGCACGCATGTTCACCTTCACCGGTCATCAGCCCCATACTGGCCCCGCCCGCCAGCAACCTTTAGTCCGAACGGCCCGCGGTGCTCCCGGCCCCGCCCGTTATTTCGCTGGACGGGTGGTGACGTCCGCGGCGACGGTTTCCTGCGGTCTGTCCGCGAACCAGACGGCGATCTGAGTGCGGGAGCTGAATCCCAGCTTGGCCAGGATGTTGGCGACGTGCCTGGCCGCGGTGGTCGGGCTGATGGAAAGTTCGGCCGCGATGGCCTTGTTGCTGTGGCCTCCTGCCACCAGCGCGGCGATCTGGTGTTCCCTGGGGGTCAGCGAGCTCGGCGGTGCGGTTGCCACCTTGTATGCTCCCACCACGGTCAGGGTCGGGCTGTCGTCGGTGCCATCACCGTCTGGGACCGCGGCCTGCGGCAGGTCCAGGGCCAAGGCGACCGCGGCCTCGCTGCTCAGGGTGCGGCCGCGGGCCCACAGCCGGGCGACGGCGGGATCGCCGAGGCGCCGGGCCGGAGCCAGGTAGCTTTCCGTGCGCGCGCCGGGCCGCGGCGGCAGGCCCGCTGTCTCCCGCAATGCCGCGGCGGCGGCGGCCAGCTGCACCGCCAGCTCGGGCCGGTTCTCGTGAATGGCCAGGTGAGCGAAGGCTTCGAGCCCGCGCGCCACGCCGATGCGCGCGCCGGTGGCGTGGCTGAGCTGGATGCTCCTGGACAGGTGCCGCCTTGCTTGTTCGATCGCGCCGAGGTCCATGGCGACCCGGCCCAGTCCGGTCAGGCAGCGGGCGATCTCCGGCCGGGCGCCGATTTCCCGCAGGATCGCCAGCGCTTCCACGTACCGGCTGTGGGCCTCGCCCGGATGACTGCGGAGCCTGGCTAGGTCACCCAGGCCAAGGAGGGCCCGGGCGACTCCCCACTGCTGGTCGATGCGGCGCATGACGCTGGCCGAGGCGCTAGTCAGCTGCTGAGCCTCGCGTAGCTTGCCCACCCGGGCCGCGACCGCGGCCTGGGTGCCGAGAGCGTAGCCCTCGTTCCACCCGTCCCCAGCGGCCTGCGCGACCGACAGCGCTTCGTCCGCGCGGGCGGCCGCGTGCCCGGGCTGGCCCGTATGCAAGGCGATCTCGCTGAGAAGGTTCAGCGCGACCGCGGTCCAGAACTCGTCGTCGGCGTCACGGCACAGCCTCAGCCCCTTTCCGGCCAGCGATTCCGCCGCGGCAGGATCGCTGGACAGGGCAAGCTGCGCCCGCACCACCATGGCCGCGCCCTGGACCGCGGCCGGGACGGCGGAGAGCTCCAGGGCCAGGAACTCCTCCAGCCACTCGCCGCTCTCGGCGAAGGTGCCCCACACGATCCAGCACGGGCTGACCGCGATGCAGATCCGCAGCCCCGTCTCCGCGTCCGACCGGTCCAGGCACCACTTCAGCACCTGGAACACGGTGCTGGATTCGGCGTCGTACTGGCGGAAGATGTCGACGCGCGCCTGCCATGGGGCCGCCACCCTGGCCATCCCGATGGCCAGGTTCCGCTCCGCGGTCCGCAGCGTGTAATCGCGGAGCGCGGTGGAGAAGGTAACCGATTCACCCGCCTCGGCCAGCCGCGCGGCCGCATACTCCCTGATGGTGCCGAGCATCCGGAACCGCATCTGACCGAGTACCTCGGAGTCGGGTACGACCAGCGACTTGTCCACCAGCGCGCTGACCAGGCCGAGCACATCATGCGCAGGGATGCTGTCATCGGAGCACACCTGCTCCGCCACCTCGAGCGACCATCCGGTGAGGACGGACAGCCGCCGGAACAGGGCCTGCTCCTGAGCCGTGAGTAGTTCGTAGCTCCATTCGATGGCAGCGCGCAGGGTGCGCTGGCGAGGTGCGGCCGACCGGTCGCCCACGGTCAGCAGTCCGAACCGGTCGTCGAGGCGGGCGCCGATCTGCTCGGCTGACAGCACCCGGACCCGGGCCGCGGCCAGCTCGATCGCCAGCGGCACGCCGTCGAGCGCGCGGCAGATCGAGATGACGGCCGCAGCGTTGTCCGGACCGACCGTAAATCCGGGACGAGAGGCGGCGGCCCGGTCCGCGAACAGGCGAATCGCCTCACCGCGATCCGCGTTCGCCGTCACCGGGCCGGCGCTTGCGGGAAGCATGGAAAGCGGGGGCACCTGCCATATGGTCTCGGCCGCGACGCGCAGTGGCTCGCGGCTCGTACTCAGCAGCCGCAACCCCGGCGAGCTGGCCAGCAGGTGCCGGACGACCTGGGCGCACGCGCCGACCAGATGCTCACAGTTGTCAAGGGCCAGCAGCAGCCGACGTGGCCGCAGCGCGTCGGCGAGCGTCTCAAGCAGCGGGTGCCCGGCCTCTTCGCCGACGCCGATGACCGCCGCCACGCACGAGACCACCAGCTCGGGCTGTCGCAGATCGGCCAGCTCGACGAACCACACCCCGTCAGGAAACTCAGCCGCCACCGTGGCCATCAACCTCAGCGCGAGCCGGGTCTTCCCGATCCCCCCGGGCCCGCACAGGGTCAGCGCGCGGGTACGTCGCAGTATCTGGCGGAGCTCGCTGAGCTCACGTTCCCGGCCGATGAAGCTGTTTGGTTCCTCGGGCAGCTGGGTCTGGATCTCGTCCACGTCATTTCGCTGTGGCCAGGCGCGCCCGCCTAGTCACGATCATGCCGTAGCTAAGACCTGCCGGCGCATCGGGGCAGACGAACATACCTGGAGTAAACCATCGCCTGGCCCTCCGGAGGTAGGGCGGACAGCAAGCTCGGTGAGCTGGGCTACCCCCACCCCCCTCGAGAACGCTTCTTCCTAACGTTTCCGGTTCCTGGAGATAGCCCAGATCTCACCGACGCTTCACGGTACGCGGCCAGCGTCGTGGCCCGCATCGCTTGAATTATGTAGGCCACTATGTAATCGCCCGAATTTGTATACAAAATTGCCTGCGGCTAGGGAAAGGAAATGTCCTCCCTTCCCGGTACCTCCCTTCCCGGTACCTCCCTTCCCGGCGCACGGGCGGGTCGCGGACGAGATACGGACCCTGGCTTCCGCAGGCCTGCGCCCGCAGGACGCGATCGCCGCCGGCTCCTGGGCCGCGCGCTCCTACCTGGGCCTGGGCGGCCTGACCCCGGGCGCCCCGCCGACGCCGTGGTCTACGATGCCGACCCGCGCACCGACCTGGCCCAGCTGGACGTCCCCCGCGCGGTGATCCTCCGCGGCCAGCTGGTCCACCGCCGCCCCTAACCCAGATCCCGATCTCCCGGTCAACCCTCGCCCCGACCGCCGGGTCGTCGCGCTCGCGTACGTATGGGTGTGGCACCGTGCACAAAAGAATGTGCAGGGTGCCACATCCATACGCATCGACTGCCTATCCGTGACGTCGACTGCCACATCATGTATATCGGCTGCCACCTCATGCACATCAGGAGCGGGTTGGGAACGCAAGCTGAGATGCCGCGGCCACCCGGCCGGGCAGGGACGGCCGCCTCCCCGCCCGGGCGTGGAAATATCCCAACTTCTTTGGGTAGACCCGGCGTCACGGCTACCCAGGCGGGAACGGGCTTTCGCATGACCAGGGGCCAGAGACGGGCGTCCGTGCCACCCCCGGGCCTGTGACCTGGCTTGACTCGAACGAACCTCAGTTCGATACTTGGTGAGATGGGGAGCTCGTCTACGGAAATCAGGCGGATACCAGCCAGTCAGCCTGCGGCATCCGTGGTCTTCAGAGCACCCGCCTCCGGCACGCAGGCGGTATCCGGAACCAAGACGCCTGCGGCGCCCGGCTTCGGCACATCTGCGGCGCCCGGGACCGGGATGCTGCCGGCGCTGCCAGCGCTGCGCGAACTGCTGCCGAGGGGCGCTTTGGCCCGCGGATCGGTGCTGGCGGTCCCGGAGTTCGGCCTGCTGTGCCTGGCGCTCGCGGCGGGTGCTTCGGCGGCGGGGGCGTGGTGCAGCATCGCGGGAATACCCGAGGCGGGCCTGCTCGCGGCCGCCGGGCTCGGCCTGGACATCGAGCGGATGCTGCTCGTCCCGGATCCGGGTCCCGCCTGGCCGCAGGTGGTGGCGTCGCTACTCGACGGGTGCGAGCTCGTCCTGGTGCGGCCGCCCGCGATGGCGCAGGCTCCGGTGCGGCGCCGTCTTGAGGCCGCGCTCCGGCGGGCTGGCGGCGTGCTGCTCGTGGCCGGGGACTGGCCCGGGGCCCAGGTGCGCCTCCAGGTCCTGACCCAGCGGTGGACCGGCCTGGGCCACGGGCACGGACGGGTCCGGGCGTGTTGTGCGGAGGTGACGGCAGACGGGCGTGGCGAGGCGGCCCTGGCCCGCACGCGCTGGCTCTGGCTGCCGGCCGAGGACGGCGCCGTGGCCGTGGCCGACCCGGTCGATATCCCCGTCACGAATACCCCGTTTCCGCAGGACATCCCGGTCGCCAGGGACTCGTTCGCCGGTGACCCGTTCGCGGCACCCGCGGCCGGCCTCCGGGCGGTGACCGCCTATTGACAACCTCCCTCGCCTGAAGGGCGAGGGATTCCAGCTACTACGCCGATGGGAGCAGCAGTTGAGGTTCGCAGTTCACAGGCCGGGCAATCCCGTCGCCTCCCCGCGCAGTCACGGCGAGCCCCGCCGCGATGTTGATGGCCGCGTTCACGTCCGCGTGGCCGGTGCTGGTCTTCTCGGCCCAGTCTTTGCGCCGGTCGCTCTCGCGGGCCCGCAGCCTGGCCCGCTCCCGTGCGGTCAGGCCGGGGCAGCACAGCAGCTCGCCGGCGAACAGGGCTGCGGCGACCGCCACCCCCCGGTCGATGCCCACCACCTGGCCATTACC
>JBEKKH010000265.1:0-9577 GCA_050010815.1 Streptosporangiaceae bacterium
GCACCACGTCGACCCCGCACCACGTCGGCCTGGCCCAGCTCTTGCCTCCGCCGCGGAAAGACGCCTGCTGACCTCGGACCATCCCATCGAATCTTGGAGGAGCGCATGCCGGATTTCGTCGGTGCCGTCGACCAGGGCACCACAAGTTCCCGGTTCATGATTTTCGACCATTCGGGCAATGAGGTGGCCAAGCACCAGCTTGAGCACGAGCAGATCCTGCCGCAGGCCGGCTGGGTCGAGCACAACCCGGTGGAGATCTGGGAACGGACCGCCTCGGTCATCCAGACCGCGCTGAACCGGGCCGGGCTGGGACCGTCCGACCTGGCCGCGCTCGGGATCACCAACCAGCGCGAGACCGCCGTGGTGTGGAACCGCAAGACCGGCCGGCCCTATTACAACGCCATCGTCTGGCAGGACACCCGGACCGACCGCATCGCCAGCGCGCTGGACCGGGACGAGCGCGGCGACGTGATCAGGCGCAAGGCCGGGCTGCCGCCCGCCACGTACTTCTCGGGCGGGAAGGTGCAGTGGATCCTGGAGAACGTCGACGGGGTGCGGGAGGCCGCCGAGAACGGCGACGCCGTCTTCGGCAACACCGATTCCTGGGTCATCTGGAACCTCACCGGAGGCCCCGACGGCGGCGTCCACGTCACCGATCCGACCAACGCCAGCCGCACGATGCTGATGAACCTCGAGACCCTGGACTGGGACGACGAGCTGCTCGGCTACTTCAACATCCCGCGGTCGATGCTGCCGCAGATCCGGCCCTCCTCCGACCCCAGCGGCTACGGTGAGATCAGCGGGCTGGCCGCGGTCCGGGGCGTCCCGCTCACCGGCGACCTCGGCGACCAGCAGGCCGCGACGGTCGGCCAGGTGTGCTTCGCGCCCGGCGAGGCCAAGAACACCTACGGCACCGGCAACTTCATGCTGCTGAACACCGGCGAGGAACTGGTACGCAGCAAGAACGGGCTGCTCACCACGGTGTGCTATCAGTTCGGCGACGGCAAGCCGATCTACGCCCTCGAAGGCTCGATCGCGGTCACCGGATCGGCGGTCCAGTGGCTGCGCGACCAGCTGGGCATCATCTCGGGCGCGGAAGAGGTGGAATCGCTCGCCCGCCAGGTCAACGACAACGGCGGCATGTACTTCGTGCCCGCCTTCTCCGGGCTGTTCGCGCCCTACTGGCGCAGCGACGCTCGCGGCGCGATCGTCGGGCTGTCGCGCTTCAACACCAACGCCCACCTGGCCCGGGCCACGCTGGAGGCCATCTGCTACCAGAGCCGCGACGTCAGCGAGGCGATGGAATCCGATTCCGGGGTGCACCTGGAGGTGCTGAAGGTCGACGGCGGGGTCACCGCGAACGACCTGTGCATGCAGCTGCAGGCCGACGTGCTCGGCGTTCCGGTCAGCCGTCCCGTGGTGGCCGAGACCACCGCGCTCGGCGCCGCGTACGCCGCGGGCCTGGCCACCGGATTCTGGTCCAACACGGACGAGCTCAAGGTCAACTGGAACGAGTCCAAGCGATGGTTGCCGGAATGGAGTGAGCAGCAGCGCGAAGACGGGTATGCAGGCTGGAAGAAGGCGGTAACCCGCACGCTGGACTGGGTGGAGGTCGACTGACTCGTGGTGGCGGAACTATCCCCGGCCGCACGGCAAGACGCGATCGCCCAGATGTCCGAGCGAGTACTGGACATCCTGGTCGTGGGCGGAGGCGTGGTCGGGGCTGGTGCCGCTCTCGATGCCGTCACCCGCGGCCTGACCACGGCGATCGTCGAGGGCCGCGACTGGGCCAGCGGCACCTCGAGCCGGTCGAGCAAGCTCATCCACGGCGGCCTGCGGTACCTGGAGATGCTCGACTTCGGGCTGGTCCGGGAGGCCCTGACCGAACGCGGCCTGATGCTCGACCGGATCGCCCCGCACCTGGTCCGGCCGGTGCAGTTCCTGTACCCGCTGCAGCACCGGGGCTGGGAGCGGGCCTACGTGGGCGCCGGGATCGCCCTGTACGACACGATGGCCTTTACCTCGGGCACCGCCCACGGGCTGAAGCGTCATCGGCACCTGACCCGCAAGCACGCCCTGCGGGAGGCGCCCTGCCTGCGCCCGGACTCCCTCACCGGGGCCATACAGTACTCCGACGCGCAGGTGGACGACGCCAGGCACACGTTTACCGTGGTGCGGACAGCGGTCTCGTTCGGCGCGCTGGCGGCCAACGGAACCCAGGTCGTGGACTTCCTGCGGCAAGGCGAGCGGGTGACCGGCGCGCTGGTCAGAGACATCGAGACCGGGCAGACGTTCGAGGTGGCCGCCCGGCAGGTCATCAACGCCACCGGCGTGTGGACGGACGACACCCAGGGGTTGGCCGATACCCGCGGCCAGTTCCACGTGCGCTCGTCCAAGGGCATCCACCTCGTCGTGCCCCGCGACCGGCTCCAGTCCAACACCGGGATCATCCTGCGGACCGAGAAAAGCGTGCTGTTCATCATCCCGTGGGGGCGGCACTGGATCATCGGCACCACCGACACCGAGTGGTCGCTGGAGAAGGCCCACCCGGCGGCGAGCTCCCGGGACATCGACTACCTGCTCGAGCACGTCAACTCGGTCATCAGGTCCCCGCTCACCCGGGCGGACGTCGAGGGGGTCTACGCCGGGCTGCGGCCGCTGCTGAGCGGGGAGTCGGAGTCGACGTCGAAGCTGTCCCGCGAGCACGTGGTCGGTCACCCGGTGCCCGGCCTGGTCGTGGTCGCGGGCGGCAAGTACACCACCTACCGGGTGATGGCCGCTGACGCCGTCGATGAGGCGGCCCGCAGCCTCGACGTCCGGGTGCCCGAGTCCTGCACCGCCCAGGTACCGCTGGTCGGGGCCGAGGGGTACCGGGCGCTGTGGAACCAGCGCCACGCGCTGGCCGCGTCGGCGGACGTGCACGTCGCCCGGATCGAGCACCTGCTCAACCGCTACGGCTCCTGCATCCATGAGCTGCTGGCGATGCTGCGGGACGAGCCGTCGCTGGCGGCGCCGCTTGCAGGCGCGGACGACTATCTGCAGGTCGAGGCGCTTTACGCGGTGACCCACGAGGGGGCCAGGCACCTAGACGACGTGCTCGCCCGGCGCACCCGGATCTCGATCGAGGCCTGGGACCGCGGCGTGGCCGCCGCCCCTGTCGTGGCCGGGCTCATGGCCGGCCCGCTGAACTGGGACTCCGGCACCGAACAGCGGGAAGTCGAGCACTACCTGGCCCGGGTCCAGGCCGAGCGCGACTCGCAGACCAAACCGGACGACACCGCCGCCGAGGCCGCCCGGCTCGGCGCGCCCGATATCGTCCCGCTCCCCTGAGCTGACCCCGGCGCAAACCTTAACCACACCTGAACCTCTTCAGGTGCGGGTGCTAGTAAGTGGCCGGGCATGATTGCTATCAGAGTTCCTCGCTTCCGAGCGCGGCCAGCCCCCTACGGCGGCCCGCCCGGGTGACACGGAGGTCCGTATTGCTGAGGCAACCCTGCCGCCTCAGCAATACGGACCCGCACCCGCGAAGCCCTCATGCCCTCCGCCGCCGTGCCGCCCTTCGACCGTTGAGCCTTCGAGCGTGCAGCCTTTCGACCGTCGGGATTCCGGCAGAAGAGATATAAAGCATCTTCTTACCGAGATGTTTTATATCGGTAAGAACCTGCTCCCTGAATGCGCCGAATCGTCCCAAAAGGGGAATCCAGAGATCTTCTGCCGAATGGCGGCGCCGAACGTTTATCGCCTTTAAGTTCCGGGTGAATACGGTAACTCTTCCTGCTGATCTGTGGTTAGACTAACGCTATTGAGGGTCCAGGCTGTACCGACTGCTTGAAGCCTGGGCGAACGCATGGGGGAAATATGTCACTCGCCGATCCGGAATCTAGTCAGGATTCCGGCTACGCCGATATCTTGTCGGACCCCACGCCGCGGGAGCTGGCCGAGCCAGGCAGGCTCACCGCACCCGGACAGGCCGAACTGCCGGCCGCCGGGCTGGGGGAGTCACTGAGCCGGGTGGCGTCGCTGGCGGCAACTGCCCTGAACGCACCGTACGCGTCCCTTGTGCCTGCCGGGACAAGTGCACTACCCGGGCTGTGCATCGCCGCGGGGGCAGGTGGTCAGCAGGGCTCGCTTGAACAACGGCTGTGCGCGGACGTCGTGACCGCCGGAGACAAGCTGATCATCGGCGACACCCGGTCGGACAGCCGGGTGAGTGCCGCCGACCTGCCCGGTACGGCCAGCATCATCGCGTGGGCCGGAGTCCCGGTGCACGACCAGGACGGCCAGGTTGCGGGGGTGCTCTGGGCCGCTGACCGGATACCACGCCAGTGGAGTGCCGACAATATCGCGGTCCTGGAGGCGCTGGCCCAAGTCGCCTCGAACGAAGTGGCGTTGCGAGCGGCACTGGCCCATAGCTCCGGACGAGCCGCGCTAGCCCACACTCTAGAAGAAAGCTTGCGGCCGCCACCGCTAACGGCCATCCCCGGCCTGCAGGTCGCCGCGCGGTATGCCCCGGGCGGGACCGGGTCAGAGGTTCTCGGGGATTTCTGCGACGTGTTCCCGTCGGTCGGGGGGACCTGGGGCGTCGTCGTCGGCGATGTGTGCGGCAAGGGTTCGTTCGCAGCCAGGCGCACCGCGCTGGCCCGGTATGCCCTCCGGGCGGTGGCCCGCAAGGCGACCCGGCCGAGCCTGCTGCTGGCGGACCTTAATCAGGTGCTGCTTGACTGGCCTACCGATGATCCGCGGTTCATGACCGCGATCTACGCGGCGGTGCGGCCTGTCCGCGGCGGGGCCCGGGTGCGGATCAGTTCCGCCGGGCACCCGCTGGCGCTGGTTCGGACCGCAGGTGGCCACGTGCATGAGCTCGGGCGGCCGGGAACCCTGCTCGGAGTCCTTGATCATCCCGAGCTGCACGACTCGCAGCGGCTCCTGCAGCCGGGCGACAGCCTGATCTTGTACTCCGATGGCGTCACCGAGGCCCGCAGCGATCTCGACCGGGACCTATACGGCGATGAACGGCTCCGCCAGCTGGTCGCCCGGCCCGCCGACCTGACCGCGGCCGCCATGGCCGAGGCCATCCAGCTCGCCGTCGGAACGTTCAGCGGCGGCCGGCTCAGCGACGACACCGTCGTGCTGGTGGTAAAGGTTCCCCGGCTGCCCGCTGGGGCGGGCCGGCCGCCGGGCCGCGGGCGATGCTAGAAGGTCGACGGGGACGGGTCCGGCGGCACGAGGAAGCTCGCGCGTGAGGTGGCGAGCCAGTCCTCGATCGGGTGGGGGTCGGCGCCGGTCACCTCGCGCACGGCCGTCGTCTTGGTGCTCGCGCCACCGTGCCTGATCCACTCGAAGAGCTCGAGGGTGCCCTCGGTTTCCCACCGGCTGAGCCCGCTGGCCAGCAGGATCTCTCGCAGCTGCTCGGGTGGCTGGTCCTGGTAGTCGACCTGCCGCGCGAAGACGGCCGAGACGCGCGCCGCGACATCGGTGTAGCCCAGGGCCTCCGGCCCCGTCAGCACGTAGATCACGCCGTCATGCCCGTCGCTGGTGAGGATCCGGGCCGCGACCGCGGCGACGTCCGCAGCCGCCACGAACCCGACCCGGCCCCGGCCCGCAGGCACGGCGATCGTGCCGTCGGAGCGGATAGCCTCGGCGGCGGCCAGGAGGTTCTCCATGTACAGGGACGGGGCGAGGTAGGTGACGGGAAGGCCGAGGGCATCCAGATGCGCCGCCACCTGGCGGTGGCTGCGCATGAAACGCACCTCGCAGTCGGGATCGGCGAAGCCGTCCGCAGCGACCTTGACGATATGCGGGCGGTGACCGGCCGCCGCGAGCGCGTCGATGAACACCGTCTCGAGCAAGGCCTGCTCCTCGTGCGCGGGGCTCAGCAGGAAGACCCGGTCGAATTGCCGCAGGACCTCGGCCGGCGGCGGATCGTCGAACGAGGCCACCACGTACCGCGGCGCCCCCGGCAGGTCAGCGGCCTTCGCCTCGACCCGCACCATGGCGGTAGAGTCAGCGCCCGCGTCGGCCAGCGCCTCCATCAGGTGATAGCCAACTCGCCCCGTCGCTCCGGTCACCAGAATCATGCCGTACACCCTATATCCGGATTCTGGCCGCCTGACGTCGCTGCGGGTCCAGCGACATGATGGTCATGGCCGACCCGGCCGACCCCGGCCCGGCCTGAACCGGCCCGGTCCGGGAGAACCGGGTGATGGCGGTGCCGATCAGGGTGGCTTCCACGATGTGATCACGACGGCCCACCTGTCCCGGGCAGTCCCGCTCGCGTACCCGCAGCTCCATGGTGGCGATGACCACGCCCTCGGCGCCGAGCCGGGCGAGGTCACCTTCCAGCTGACGCCGGGCGTCGCGCCTGGACTCGCCGACGAGCTCGGTCCAGCCGGCGACCTCGGCGTTACCCGACACCCACCGGGTCTGGCGGGCGGTGCCCCGGTCGTCGTGACGCGAACCGATCGAGATGCCCAGCGCGAGCCCGGCCGGCATCCAGCCCCTCATCACGAGTTTGGCAAAATCCTGCCCAGACACGTCAGAGGTAAAGGGCACCGGTGACCCCCCGACCGCCGCCCCCGGGGCCCGGACCGCGGTGCCGGTGGCCGTGAACTGCGCCCCGCCGGCCAGGAACGAACCCCGGGACAGCCGGACACCCACCACTCCGTGCCCGCCGAGCTCACGGCACTCGGTGGTCATCCGGTCGATCGCCGTGTCCCGGGCCTGGTACCTGGCCTGCACCAGCGGGCCGAACGACCCCGGCTCGCTGCGCCCGGATACCTGGGTGGCCGGCCGGGGCGGCCCCGGGTCTGAGTCGCCCGCCACCCGGCCGGGCCCAGGGCAGCTGTACCCGGCGGGCCCGACGCCGTAGACGGCGGCGCCGAACACCTGGCCGACGGGTTCGAAGCCCACGCTGCGGACAGCGGCGAACTCGTCCGCGGTCAGCGCGGACCCCCAGGTGCCGCTCACCGGGGACGTAGTCCATCCACGAGGAGGTCGAGCATCCGGCCGGCCTGCGCGCGCTGCTCCGGCGCGCCCGCCGCGAGAAGGATGCCGGCCAGGCTGGCGGACACATCTTCGGCCCGGACGTCGCTGCGCAGGCTCCCGGCCGCGGCTCCGGCGTCGAGCATGGTCTGGATCGCCGCGCTCAGTCGTTCCCTCGTCTGGGTGGAGGTGATGACTCCGGAGGCGATCACGGCGCACAACGCTTCGGCCATGCCGCGCTTGGCGGTCACGAAGTCGGCGTAGCGGTCCATCCAGGTGCGCAGGGCGTCATCGGGCGGCAACGAGGCCAGCAAGGGGTCAGCGCTGTGGCACAGGCGGGCCAGCTCGCTGCGATACACCGCTTCGATCAAGGCCTCGCGCGACGGGAAGTGCCGGTACAGGGTTCCGATTCCGACCCCGGCGTCCTTGGCTATCGCCTCCAGGGCCACCTTGCCCTGTCCGGAGGAGAAGGCGTCCAGGGCAGCCTCGATCAGACGCTGGCGGTTGCGCTGCGCGTCCGCGCGTCCCGCAGGACGGACCTCGCCGGTCATAATCGGAGGTTCCTCCGCTTCTGCTAAGCTGAACTAGCAAACGGAGGAACCTCCGATTGATGATCCCATCCTACGACCGGAGCGACACATGACAACCGCGCCAGGACAACCACACCCGGCCGTCGGCAGCACCCCGTCGACCCCGTCGACCCTGTCGACGTCGTCAGCCCTCACGTCAGGCCACCTGGCCGGGCGCCTCGTGGGTCGCGTGGGCTACGGCGCCCTGCAGCTCGCCGAGCGGGGCCCGCAGAGCCCGGCGGACACCGAAGCTGCGGTCGCGCTGCTGCGCCGGGCCGTCGAGCTGGGCGTCAACCATATCGACACCGCCGAGTTCTACGGGGAAGGTGTCGCCAACGAGCTGATCCGCGCAGCGCTGTACCCCTACCGCGATGACCTGCAGCTCGTGTCCAAGGTCGGCGCCGAGCGCGACGGCCAGCGGGGCCTGGTGGCCGCCCAGCAGCCGGCCCAGTTGCGCGCGGGGGTCGAGGCGAACCTGCGTCGCCTGGGCGTCGAGCGACTCGCCGTGGTGAACCTGCGCCGGCTCGACATCGGTCCTGGCATCGAGGCCACCGGCGACCAGCGAGTCGACCTCGACAGCCAGCTCGCGGAAATGGTGGCCCTTCGCGAGGAAGGCAAGATCGGCGGTATCGGGCTGAGCAGCGTCAGCCTCACCCAGCTGCGCCAGGCGTTGCCCGCCGGCATCGTGTGCGTGCAGAACCTCTACAACCTGCTCGACCGGTCGGACGAGCCGCTGGTAGACGAATGCCGCGAGCACGACGTGGCCTGGGTCCCGTTCTTCCCCCTCGGGTCGGCCTTCGCGGCCAGGCCGAAGGTGACCGGCCACCCGGCCGTGATGGCCGCGGCCGCCGCGCTCGGCGTCACTCCCGCCCAGGTCGGTCTCGCCTGGCTGCTGGCCCATGACCCCGGCATCCTGCTCATCCCGGGAACCGCCGATGCCGCGCACCTGGAGCAGAACGTCGCCGCGGCCGACCTGACCCTCGACCGCGACACGATGTCCACCCTTGACGCGCTGGCCGAACCCCGGGCTGGTGTGGCAGCATCACCGGGTGAACACGTCATCGGAGGCTAATTACCGGCACGACCTGGCGCTGGTGCATCACCGGGGCTTTGGCGCGCACGCCGCTTCGTGCGCTCCGGGAATCCTCGACTTCCTGGCCCCGGTCCGCGCCCGCCAGGGCCTGGTCCTCGAACTCGGCTGTGGCACCGGCCTGCTGACCAGGCACCTGATCGCCGCCGGGCACCGCGTCATCGCCACCGACGCAGCCCCGGCGATGCTCGGCATTGCCCGCGCGCTGGTCGGAAAATCCGCCCAGGACGTGCGCAAGCTCGTGCTGCCCGATGACCCGCTGCCGCAGGCCGACGCGATCGTGGCGGTCGGCCACCCGCTTAACTATCTCCCCGATGCCGAGGCGGTCGACCGGGCGCTGATCGCGATGGCCGCGGCGCTGCGCCCCGGCGGCCTGCTCGCCTTCGACGTCTGCGACCTGGAGTGGGGCCGGGCCCGGCGCGAAACCCCGAATTTTGCCAAGGCCGGCCCCGACTGGGCGATCATCACCGAGTTCTCGGTGCCCGCCGCCGACCGGTTCATCCGGGACATCACCACCTTCCTGCCCAACCCCGACGGCTCCTGGCGACGCGGAAGCGAGCATCACGACACTGTGCTCCTCGACACCGCGCGGATCCCGGCGCTGCTGCGCGAGCACGGCGTCCAGGCCACGGCCGGGACCTCGTTCGGCTCAGAGACCAACCCCGCGGGACTGCGGGTTATAACCGGGCACAAGCTATCCTCCGCCAGGTAATAACGGCCAGCGCCAGGCCCGTCCGGCCGCGCGCCCTGATCCCTGGATCCGGGCTCGCGGGTACGGTCCCGCCACGAGGGTTCTTGCGGCGGATGTTCACCCGGTCAGGATGCCGCCAGCCCTTACCCGGAGGTGGCGCCGGATCCGGTTAGCCAGGCGACGACCGCGCGCTCGCGCTGGCCGCGAGCCGCGTCGAGCGGGGTCTCGCCGGACCACGGAGCGCGC
>JBEKKH010000266.1:0-9571 GCA_050010815.1 Streptosporangiaceae bacterium
AGACCGACAGCCCGGCGGGCAAGTACCTGACCGAGCACGGCGTGGAGCGGCGCGACTTCAACTCCTACGGCTCCCGCCGCGGCAACCACGAGGTGATGATCCGCGGCACGTTCGCCAACATCAGGCTGCGCAACCAGCTTGCGCCGGGCACCGAGGGCGGCGTCACGGTCGCCGACGGCGAGCCGATGCCGATCTACGACGCGTCTCGCCGGTACATCGAGGCCGGCACCCCGCTCGTCGTCCTCGGCGGCAAGGAGTACGGCTCGGGTTCGTCCCGCGACTGGGCCGCGAAGGGCACCCTGCTGCTCGGGGTGCGCGCGGTGCTCGTCGAATCCTTTGAGCGCATCCACCGGTCGAACCTGATCGGCATGGGCGTCCTGCCGCTGCAGTACCTGCCCGGGGAGTCGGCCGCATCGTTGGGCCTGACCGGCCACGAGACCTTCGATATCCGGGGCATCGAAGAGATAAATGCAGGAAAAATTCCGAACGCGGTCGTGGTGACAGCCGACGGCAAGGAATTCCGCGCCAAGGTGCGGATCGACACGCCCGGCGAGGCGGATTACTACCGGCACGGCGGCATCATGCAGTACGTGCTGCGTTCCCTGTTGCCCCGATCCGGGCACGCACAGTCCGAGCAGGCCGGGGCTGGCCATAGCGACAGCTGACGCTGGGCTCGTCGCCAGGCTCAGGGCGGCCGGCTGCGTGTTCGCCGAGGACGAGGCGCGGCTGCTTACCTCCGCCGGCCGGACGCCGGCCGAGCTCGACGCCATGGTGGACCGGCGCGCGGCGGGCGAGCCGCTCGAGCACGTGCTGGGCTGGGCGGAGTTCTGCGGCCTGCGGATCACGGTGGCGCCCGGCGTCTTCGTACCGCGGCGGCGTACCGAGTTTCTCGTCGCGCAGGCCGCCGCCCTGGCCCGGCCGGGAGAGGTCATCGTCGACCTGTGCAGCGGCGCGGGCGCGATCGGCGCCGCGCTGGCCGCGGCCGTGGACCGGGCCGACGTGCACGCGGCCGACATCGACCCGGCCGCCGTGCGCTGCGCCCGGCAGAACATCACAGGTCCGTCAGGCCACGTCTACGCCGGCGACCTGTACGAGCCGCTGCCCGCCGGGCTGCGCGGCCGGGTCGGCGTCCTCGTCGCCAACGTGCCCTATGTCCCTACCCGTGAGATCAGCTTTCTCCCGCCCGAGGCCCGCACGCACGAGCCGCTGGCCGCTCTGGACGGCGGCGCGGACGGCCTGGAGGTGCTGCGCCGGGTCGCCGCCGGGGCGCCCACGTGGCTAGCTCCCGGCGGTCACCTGCTGATCGAGACCAGCGAGCGGCAGGTGACCGCGGCGCAGGCGGCCTTCGCCGCCAGCGGCCTAGCCGTCCGGGTGGGCCGTTCCAGTGACCTGGAGGCCACTGTCATCGTCGGGCGGCTCTGAGGTCAAAAGCCGGGGAATACCTTCCGCAGCTCATCAAGGTCTACGCCGGTAATGGCGACCGCCGGGGTATGGCCGGCGTCCAGTCGCCCGTAAACCAGCCGGACGAACGCCTCGGCCGGCAGCCGCAGCTCCGACAGCTCGGGCGCGATCTCCTGCTCCGACGCGGTGAGGGTGACCGTGTCGCCGGTCTCCAGAGTGAACTGGCGTTCCGGATCGCTGGTCAGCACGTGGACCTTGCGCGGCTTTCCGTCGGGCTTGGCGCTCCGCCCCGCCAGCTGATCGAGCGTGTCGATCAGCAGCGCGACCGCGTCCGGCTCGACCGTCGCCTCCGGGTCGAGCGCGACCGCGACGTCCCAGGTGTGGATGGCGTGCTCGCCCAGCCGCATCCGCGCCAGCCCCGTGGTGCCGAGTTCCATCCCGAACATGTGCAGGTGCAGCCGGGCGCGGGCGTCCGCGTCGAGAGCCTCGAACCGCTCGAGCGTGGCGACGTCGGCACGCAGGGCGTCCGACGCCTGGGCCTGCGGATCCTTGGCGTTCCAGGTATCCCAGATCGGGCCGAACGCTTCCGCCCCCGGCGGATCTTGCCCGCTGAGGCCGGCGTCGAGGAACAGGCCGAAGATCTCGGACTGCGACCCCAGGTGGGACAGCACCTGGGCGATCGACCACTCGCTGGCGTACGAGCGTTGTTCAAGCCGGTCAACGTCGAGGGGCTCGACCACGCCGTGCAACACATCGTGGGAGTGCCGCAGGGCGCTGATCCACGGCGCCGGGCTAGATTCCATGTCGTTAATACTCCCACGCCTGACGCGGTAACGTGTGCGGTGCCTGCCCCGCAGGGGAGGAAACCGCTATGGCTGACGGGGACCCAGCTGAACCACGAGACTGACGATCAAGGACGCCCGGCCGCCCGCGAGCCGGGTTTGCCGTGGCTGGGGTGCCGCCGCGTCATCGCCGTCTACAGCGTGTTCTTGGCGTACGCGGCCGTCTCGGCGGTCTTCGCCGGCGGTGAGGATAAGGCCTGGGCCATCTGGGCGTCCTGCGGCTACGCCGCGGCGCTGCTCATCATGTGGAGGTGGCGCTCGCGCGGCCAGACCGCCGCGCTGGCTGTCTCGGTGGCCGTGGCGGTGGTTGCGCCGCTGCTCTGGGTGTCCGTCGCCTACCCGCTCGAGACGGGGATGTCCGTCATCGAGCGGTCCGCGACGCTGCTGATCCACCACGGCTCGCCCTACCTGCCCGCCGCGCAGGTCACCGGGTGGATGTCCTACGACCCTTACCTGCCGGTGATGGCCCTGTTCGGCCTGCCGAGCGTGGCCGGGCTGCACGGCCTGGCGGGAAACGCCGGGATATGGCTGGCCCTCGGGACGGTGGCCCCGCTGGCCGCGGCGTTCTGGATCGCCGGGCAGGCCCGGCGCGGGCCGTCCGGCCGCCGGGACGCGCGGCAGGGCATGGCGATCGCGCTCGCCTCACCGGTGATCGGGCTCAACCTGGCGGTTATCACCACGGATCCGCCCGTGCTCGCCTTCACGCTGCTGGCGCTGGCGCTGAGTGCTCCGCGGGATACGAAGGCCATCGCGGCGGCGGCCGCGTGGGCCGGCCTGGCCCTCGGCGTCGCCTGCGACCTGAAGTCGACCGCGTGGCTGGCGGTCCCGGTCCTGGCCGCGATGTTCTATGCCCGCGACGGCGCGCGGGCCGCGGTCCGTTTCACCGCGGCGGCGGTGATCACCACCGTGGTCCTCACCGTGGCCCTGGCTCCCGCCATCGTGACCAGCGTGGCGGCGGCCAAGGCCCTGGTGACCAACAGTGTGCTGTTCCCGCTCGGCCTGACCCACGACAAGACGCCCGCCGGGAGCCTGCTGCCCGGGCACCTGCTCACCGCGATGGGAGCGGCCGGGCACGTGATCTCGGTCGGCCTGCTGCTCGCGGCCGGCCTGGCCATCGCGATCTCGCTGGTGATCAGGCCGCCGCGGGACCTGTCCGCCGCAGGTCTGCGGCTGGCGATCGGGCTGGCCCTGATGTTCCTGCTCGGCCCCGACGTGCGTTTCGGCTACTTCATCTACCCGCTCGGCCTGGTCGGCTGGCTGGCTCTGACTGGTCCCCCTGACCGGCTTGTGGAAGGCTGGTCGGATCGAAAACGACAAGGGAGCATGAGCATGCGCGTGGTTGAGGTCGGCCGCCGGGGCGGCCCGGAAGTGCTGAGCGTCGCGGAGCGGGAGGCCCCCCGGCCGGGCCCCGGTCAGGTCGTGGTGGACGTGGCCGCGGCCGGAGTGAACTTCATGGACATCTACCAGCGCCAGGGCGTCGGCGGCTACCGTCCGGAGTTGCCGTTCGTGCCCGGCGCGGAGGGCGCGGGGATGGTGGCCGCGGTGGGGGAGGGCGTCACCCACCTGGCCGTCGGCGACCACGTGGCCTGGGCCGGGCCGGGCGGCGGCTACGCCGAGCAGGTCGCGCTGCCGGCCAGCCGCGTCGTTCCGGTACCCGACGGGATCAGCTCGCAGGTCGCGGGCGCCGCCATCCTGCAGGGCATGACCGCCCATTACCTGGTGACCAGCACCTACCCGGTGCGCGAAGGCGATATCGCCGTGGTGCACGCGGCGGCCGGCGGGGTCGGGCTGCTGCTGACCCAGCTGGTGAAGCGGCGCGGCGGGATCGTCGTCGCCACCACCTCAGGTGGAGAAAAGGCAGAACTCGCCCGCGGGGCGGGCGCCGACCACATCGCCGGCTACGACGACTTCCGGGCCGTGGTCGACGACGTGACGGACGGCGTGGGCGCGCACGTGGTGTACGACGGCGTCGGCAAGGACACCTTCGACGACGGACTGGCGGCGCTGCGCCCGCGCGGGATGATGGTCCTGTACGGAGCGGCCAGCGGCCAGGTGCCCCCGATCGACCCGCAGCGCCTGAACAGCGGCGGCTCGCTGTTCCTGACCCGGCCGACCATGGTGCACTACATCGCCGCCGACGACGAACTGAGGTGGCGGGCCGGCGAGGTCTTCTCCTGGATCGCCAAGGGCGAGCTCGACGTGCGCATCGGCGGCACCTACCCGCTGGCGCAGGCCCGTCAGGCGCAAGAGGATCTCGCGGCCCGGCGAACCACCGGAAAGCTGCTGCTCTTGCCGGGCCTGTAGCGCCCGCGGTCGCGGCCGTACGGCGCCGTCGTACCCGCGCTGCGTGCGCCTGACCTGTGCTGGCGCACGCAGCACGGTTCGTTCGGCTCGGTAAAATGTCCGATAGCTTTAGCTCCTGATGGCTGAGTCCCCGGCCGGCGGATCGCGCCGGAAATACCAGATCCCGCTGCTCGTGCTGGCCGTGGCGGCCGCCGGGTTCAACCTGCGTACCGCGATCACCAGCCTGCCGCCGCTCTTCCCTGACCTGGGCACCCGGCTGCACCTGTCGTCGGCCGAGCTGTCGGTGCTCGCGGCGACGCCGGTGATCTGCTTCGGCGTGGCCTCGGCGTTCGCCGCCTGGCTGAACCGGCGCTACGGCGAGGAGCCGATCCTGCTGGTCGCCCTGGGCGTGCTCACCGCGGGACTGCTGTTGCGGGGCGCGGCACCTGCGGTGTTGCTGTTCCCGGGAACGGCGCTGGCGGCCAGTGCGATCGCCATCTTGAACGTGCTGCTGTCCAGCATGGTCAAGCGACGCTGGCCGCAGCGAGCCGGGCTCCTGATCGGTATCTACCTGACCATGCTGTCCCTGGGCGCGATCTTGTCCTCGCTGATCAGCGTGCCCCTGTACCGGAGCTCGCACGGTTCGGTGCGGCTCGCGCTCGGGCTTTGGGCGGCGCCGGCCGCGCTGGCCATGCTGCTATGGCTGCCCCAGCTGAGGTACCGGTCGGCCGGGGCCGCGTCCGTGCGGGCGGCGGGCCAGCCGACGCCCGCTCCGGTACCGCCGGCCCCGGCGGCCAGGATCAAGATCTACAGGTACGCGCTCACCTGGCAGGTGACGGCGTTCATGGGGCTGCAGAGCCTGCTGTACTACGCGGCGCTGTCGTGGCTGCCGACCATTTTCCAGGATCGCGGCAGCTCGGCGGTCACGGCCGGGAACCTGCTGGCCTTGATGGGGGTCGGCAACCTGGCTACCGCGCTGATCGTGCCCGTGCTCGCCCATCGCGCTCCCGGCCAGCGCGCCCTGGTGGTGCCGAGCATGATCGGTATGGCGGTCGGCCTGGCCGGCTCGCTGTGGGCGCCGCTGGGCCAGGCCCCGCTGTGGGTCCTGGTGCTCGGCATCAGCCAGGGATCCTGCCTCGGCCTGGCGATTTTCTTCATGATGGCCCGGGCCCCTGATCCGGGGGTGGCTGCCTCACTTGCCGCCTTCTCGCAGTCGGTCGGCTACCTGGTGTCCAGCGCCGGGCCGCTCGAGGTCGGCCTGCTCCACACCGTCACCGGCAGCTGGAGTATCCCGGTGACGCTGCTGCTCGTGCTCTGCGCCGTCGGCCTCGTCGCCGGGGTCCTGGCCGCCCGGCCGCTCGTGCTGCCGCTCCCCGGGCCGGCGCAGTCCCCGACACGCGTGTCGGGGACCGGGGCGCCGCGATGAGCCATCCGAAACGTCCCGGTCGTAGACTCAGGGTCGTTCGCGTTCCCGTCAGGCCCGCACAGCACATGAGGAGCAGCCGGTGACCCTGCTGGAGTGCATCAACGGTCCTGAGGACCTGAAGGAGCTCAGCCAAGATCAACTCACTCGCCTGGCCGGGGAGATCCGCGATCTGCTCATCGAGACCACGACGAGAACCAGCGGCCATCTCGGTCCGAACCTGGGCGTGGTCGAGCTCACCATCGCCATCCACCGCGTCTTCGACTCGCCCAAGGACCGGATCGTCTTCGATACCGGCCACCAGTCGTACGTGCACAAACTGCTCACCGGCCGCGTCGCGCAGTTCGGCACGCTGCGGCAGCGCGGCGGCCTGACCGGCTACCCGTGCCAGGCGGAGTCCGAGCACGACCTGGTGGAGAACTCGCACGCCTCCACTAGCCTGTCCTACGCCGACGGCCTGGCCAAGGCCTACAAGCTGCGGGGCGAGCCGGATCGGACCGTGGTCGCCGTCATCGGCGACGGTGCGCTCACCGGCGGCATGGCCTGGGAGGCGCTGAACAACATCGCCGCGGCCAAGGACTCGCGGCTGGTCATGATCGTCAACGACAACGGCTGGTCCTACCAGCCCACCATCGGCGGTCTGGCCGAGCACCTGGCCGCGATCCGGGTCAGCCAGCGGTACGAGAACGTGCTCGACTACATCAAGACCACCCTGTCCCGGGCGCCGCTGGGCGGACCGCTGTACGGGACGCTGCACGGCATCAAGAAGGGCATCAAGGACGTCCTGCAGCCGCAGGTGATGTTCGAGGACCTGGGCATCAAGTATGTCGGTCCGATCGACGGGCACGACGAGCGCCTGGTGGAGAACGCGCTGCGCCGGGCCCGTGACTACGGCGGCCCCGTGCTCCTGCACGTGATCACCAGGAAGGGCCTGGGCTACCCGGAGGCCGAGCAGAACGCGGACGACCGGCTGCACCAGGTGCCCGCCGCCGGTGCGCTGCCCGGGACGTGGAGCCGGGTGTTCGGCGACGAGATGGTGGCGATCGGCGCCCGCCGTCCCGACGTGGTCGCGATCACCGCGGCGATGCTGAACCCGACCGGCCTGGCGCAGTTCGCCGCGGCCTACCCGAGCCGGGTCTACGACGTGGGGATCGCCGAGCAGCACGCGATGACCAGCGCCGCGGGCCTGGCCATGGGCGGACTGCACCCGGTCGTGGCCATCTACTCGACGTTCCTCAACCGCGCCTTCGACCAGACGCTGATGGACGTGGCCCTGCACAAGCTCCCGGTCACGATCGTGCTGGACCGGGCCGGCGTGACCGGGCCCGACGGCGCCAGCCACCACGGCATGTGGGACGGGTCGATCATGCAGCTTGTCCCGGGCATGAAGATCGCGGCACCCAGGGACGCCAAGCGGGTCGCCGAGCTGCTCAGCGAGGCGGTCGAGATCTCAGCCGGGCCGACCGTGGTCAGGTTTCCCAAGGGCAAGGTGGGCGGGGAGGTCGAGGCGGTCGCCAAGCTCGGCGGCATGGACGTGCTGCGTGAACCCGCCGACGGCCTCGGCCCGGACGTGCTGCTGGCCGGCGCGGGCCCGATGGCGCTGATGGGCCTGGATGTCGCAGACCGGCTCGCCGGGCACGGGATCGGGGTCACCGTGGTGGACCCGCGCTGGACCAAGCCGATCGACGAGGCGCTGGTCGGGGCGGCGCGGGGGCACCGGCTGGTGGTCACCGTGGAAGACAACGGGCGGGTCGGCGGGTTCGGCGACGCGGTGTCCAGGCTGCTGCGTGATCATGACGTGGACGTGCCGGTCAAGACGTTCGGGCTACCGCAGGAGTTCCTCATCCACGGGACGCGCGACGAGGTGCTCGAGGACGTGGGCCTGACCCCGCAGCAGCTAGCCCGCCAGATCACCGAGGCGGTCGCGCTGCGGTCATCGGGCGATGACCGGGACACCGGCCAGGCCACGACAGCTGCCGAACGGCGGCCCGTCGAGTAGCGTTAATACTCATGCTGAACGTAGCCGTGATCGGCTCGGGTCCGGCCGGGCTCTATGCCGCCGAGGCCCTGGTCAAGCAGGCGGCGGCGCTGCCGCTTCCGGTGCAGGTACGCGTCGACGTGATCGACCGGCTGCCGACGCCGTACGGCCTGGTCCGCTACGGTGTGGCGCCTGACCACAAGTCGATCAAGTCCATCGCGCAGTACCTGCGTAAGGTGCTGGAAAGCCCGGATGTCCGCTTCGTCGGCGGGGTGCACCTCGGCGAGGACGTCACCCGCGATGACCTGGTGGCCGCCTACGACGCGGTGATCTACGCGACCGGGGCGATGCGAGACCGGCGGCTCGGCATCGGTGGCGAGGACCTGCCGGGCAGCTACGCCGCCACCGACTTCGTGAACTGGTACTGCGGCCATCCGG
The DNA here is from genome assembly GCA_050010815.1 of Streptosporangiaceae bacterium. GTDB lineage: Bacteria > Actinomycetota > Actinomycetes > Streptosporangiales > Streptosporangiaceae > Palsa-504. Next base: position 8,366 of record JBEKKH010000266.1, read on the forward strand.
ACATGGACTCCGGTACGTTCACCCTGGACGCGGAGTCCGTCGCGGTGATCGGCGTGGGTAACGTCGCCGTCGACGTGGCCCGGATCCTGGCCCGGGACCCAGCCGAACTGCACACCACCGACGTGCCGCAGCCCGTCCTCGAGGCCCTGCACGCGAGCAAGGTGCGTGAGGTCCACATGATCGGCCGCCGCGGGCCCGCTTACGCCAAGTTCACCACCAAAGAGCTGCGCGAGCTGGGCGAACTGTCCGGTGTCGAGATCATCGTGCCCGCCGATGAGGCCGACCTGACCGCGCACGACGCCTCGGGCGAGGGCGTCGCGCTGACCGATTCCGACCGGCGGGTACGCGGTAACCTGGTCGCGATCTCGAAATGGGCGCAGACCAGGTCCGCAGCCCCGTCTCCGTCCTCGGGGCACGCACGCCGGCTGATCGTCAGGTTCTGGCTGAAGCCGGTCGAGATCCTAGGCACCGAACGGGTCAGTGGTATCAGCCTGGAGCGAACCGCGATCGACGCCAGCGGGGCCTTGGCCGGCACCGGGGAGTACGAAACGATCGACGCGCAGATGGTACTGCGTTCGGTGGGATACCAGAGCGTGCCGTTGCCCGGCGTGCCCTTTGACGAGCGTGCCTCTGTGGTCCCGAACGCCCTGGGCCGCGTCCTGGGCCCCGATGGTTCACCGCTGCCCGGTGAGTACGTGGCCGGCTGGCTGAAGCGCGGCCCGACCGGCGTGATCGGCACCAATAAGTCCGACGCGGCTGAAACCGTCCGGTGCCTGCTTGAGGACCTGGCGGGCGGCCCGGGCGACGGTGACGTGCCGCTGCCGCGGGCGGGACTGCTCAGGTACCCCGATCCTGTTGAGCAGCCGGGGCCGGCCGGCGAGACCGCGATCGCCGAGGCGGGGGCGGCGAGGGCCGGCGCGGCCGCCGAGGATTGGCCGCTGGCCGCCGTCCTGGCCGGACGAGGGATTATGCCCGTCTCCTACGCCGAGTGGCTGCGCATCGAAGCCGCGGAAACCGACCTGGCCAAGGAACTCGGCCGAGGCGAACGAGTCAAGCTCCACAACCGCGACGCCATCTGGTCCGCCTGCCGCCCCGCCCCCGACTAACCCCGCCCCCGCCCCTCCGCCCGTCCCCGCCGCCCCCGCCCCACCCGCCCCCATGCCCCAGCCCCGGCCTGCCGCAGAAGCGGCAATCCGACTCTGGTGC
>JBEKKH010000267.1:0-9571 GCA_050010815.1 Streptosporangiaceae bacterium
GGAAAGTCGAAGGCCAGGCTGGCCGGGAGGGAAAGGCCGGTCGCCTCGGCCAGCAGGTTGGCGAGCCGGACGGCCCGCAGCGACTCGATGCCCTGGCTGCGGAAGGCCATGTCGGGGACGACGGCGGCCCCGCTGTCCAGGCCGAGCAGGGTCGCCGTGCAGGTGCGGACCAGGGTCAGGGCCTGCGCGAACGAGCCCGGCGGCCGAGCCGGGGCGCTGCCGTTGGCGTCACCGTTGGCGGGGGCCGGAGACCGGAGCATCGCCTCCAGGGCCCGCCGGTCCAGCTTGCCGACCGCGGTGCGCGGCAGCTCGTCCACCGTCACCAGGTCCAGCGGGATCTTGTATTCCGCGACCCCGCGCTGCCGCAGGAACCTGGTCACCGCGGCCAGGTTGGCCGCCGGGCCGGCCTGGCCGGTCACCACCAGGCAGGCGTACTCGCCCAGCCGCGGATCGGGCTTGCCGACCACCGCCAGCGGCCCAAGCTCGGGCAGCTCGGCCAGCAGGGTCTGGATCTCGGCGGCGTTGAACTTCTGCCCGCCGACGTTGATCAGCTCGGCCGACCGGCCACCGAAGATCACCAGGCCGTCCTCGGTGCAGGCGGCCATGTCACCGGTCCGCAGCCAGCCGTCGGCCGTGATCGCCGCCCGGGTCAGGTCAGGCTCGCGGTAGTACCCGCGGAACATGCCCGCCCACCGGTACTGCAGCTCGCCGGGTATCCCCGCCGGGCAGGGCCGGGCGTCCTCGCCGACGATCCGCACCGCGGAGCCGCGGGCCGGGCGGCCGACGCTGCGGGCGGCCACCTCGGGCGGGTCGTCGGTCCCTGTGTGCGTGCCGTACCCGATCTCGGACATCCCCCACACCACGACGACGGTGGCGCCGAGCCGGGCTGTGATCTCCGCGGCCAGCGCGGCGGGCAGGGCCGCGCCCGCGGTCCGGACCTCGCGGGGCGCGAACCCGGCCACCCGGCCCGGCGCGCCGAGCCAGCCGACGATGTCGTGCAGCTGAGTAGGCACGGCGAAGACGACCGCCGGGTCGATCCGCCTGGCCAGGTCGAAGAAGCGGTCCAGGTCCCAGGGGCCAAGCAGGGCCTGCCCGCAGGAGGTGAACAGCGCCGAGTACATCGCCTGCAGGCCGAACAGGTGGGTCAGCGCGCTGGCTACCACGACCGTGCCGTTGAAGGCGTCCGGCCCGTCCGCGACCACCGCGCTGGTGTTGGACAGCAGCCCGTCGTGGCTGTGCAGGCAGATCTTCGGCCGCGCCGAGGTGGTGCCGGAGGAGGGCAGGAGCACGAACGGCATGTCCGGGCGCAGGTCCACGGGCCGCGGCGCGTGCCCCAGCCACCTGGCCCGCAGGCCGTCCAGGGACAGCACGCCGTCCTGATCGCCGTCCGGGCCGGGGATCAGCACGGCCCGCAGGCAGGGCAGGGCCGGCCGCAGCGCGCTGGCCCGGAGCGGACCGTCGCCCCGCTGGGTGTGCGCAGGAAGCACCACGGCCGCCGGATCCACCCGGCTCAGCAACGCCAGCACCTCGGCGCTGCCGTTCCCCATGTGCACCGGCATCATCACCGCGCCCGCCGCCGCGATGGCCAGGTGCAGCGTCTCGAAGTCGGCGCAGTTGGGCAGCTGGACCGCCACCACATCACCGGGCTCCACCCCGGCCTCCTGCAGCCCGCGGGCCACCGCGTCGACCTCGGCCCGCCACTGACGCCAGGTCAGCGACCGGTCCTGATCGGTCAGCGCGAGCGCGTCGGGGGCCCGGCCGGCCGCGGCGGCGAACACCCCCGGCAAGGTAAAACCGCGGAGCACACCGTCCGGGTCGGCAGGTGGCTCGGTCAGGTAATCATCGCAGCGGACCGGCACGGGTCCTCCCGGATATCAGCGGAACGTCAGGCAATGCACTCACCGGGGCCGCGGCGAAATAGCGAAACCCCGGCCGCCAGGCCAGGCTAAGACGCGGGTTTCCTGGAAATCCTTACAAGGCCCAGATCACGCCCTTTCCGGCATATTCCGAACGGTCCTTGGTGCGCGCCCGAGGTCGCCGCTTTGCCCGGCCGGGCCAGCCGCCGCGCATGCCGGCCCCGGCCGGGACTGGGGATTTCCAGGTACGCCGACTGCGATGTTAGAAAGGTGACATCCACCGAGCAAGAGCCATTGACCGTGGCCGAGTCGCGGGAAGTCGAGTTCCCGCTCCGCCGCCCCGGCGAGCCTTTCCCGCCGCCGGCCTACGCCGATTACCGCCGCCGGGAGGGACTGGTGTCCTGCGTCCTTCCCGACGGGAACCGGGTCTGGCTCGTCTCCCGGCACGAAGATGTGCGGACCGTGCTGACCTGCCCCGTGATCAGCGCTAATCCCGAGCATCCGGGTTTCCCGAACCTCGGCGCCACCCTCGGCGTACCCCGGCAGGATCAGGTTCCCGGCTGGTTCGTCGGCCTCGACCCCCCCGACCACGGACGTTTCCGCAAGGCGCTTATCCCGGAGTTCGGCGCGCGGCGCATTCGCGAGCTGCGGCCGGCTATCCAGGACACGGTCGACCGGCTCCTGGACGAGATGCTGGCCGGTGACGCGCAGGCCGACCTGTACGCCGATTTCGCGCTGCCCGTGCCGTCGCTGGTCATCTCGGCGATGCTGGGCGTGCCCACGGCCGACCGGGACTTCTTCGAATCACGGACCCGCACGCTGATGGCCATCCTGGCCTCCACCGACGAACAGCGCGAGACCGCGACCAGGGAACTCCTGCGGTACATCCACCGGCTGATCGCGATCAAGCAGAAGTGGCCGGCTGACGACCTGGTCAGCAGGCTGCTGGCGGTCGGCACCATCTCCCCGGCCGAGCTGTCGGGCGCGCTCATGCTGCTGCTCATCGCCGGGCACGAGACGACCGCGGACAACATCGCCCTGGGCGTGGTCACCCTGCTGCTCAATCCGGAGTGGATCGGGCCGGAATGGATCGGGAACGAAGGTGCCGTCGAGGAACTGCTGCGGCTGCACTCGGTGGCCGACCTGGTGCCGCTGCGGGCCGCGGTGGCCGATGTCGAGATCGCCGGGCAGCTCATCCGGGCCGGAGAGGGAATCATGCCGCTGGTCGCCGCGGCCAACCACGACGACGAGGTGTTCGCCTGCCCCGAACGTTTCGACCCGAGCCGCCCGGCCCGCCAGCATGTCGCGTTCGGTTATGGCATGCACCAGTGCCTGGGCGCCAATCTTGTCCGCGCTGAACTTGAGATCGTCTTCCGGACCCTGTTCGAGCGCATTCCCTCGCTGCAGCTCGCTACACCGGTCGAGGAATTGCCCTTCAAGTACAACGGCGTGATATTCGGCCTGCACGAGCTTCCGGTCCGCTGGTGAGCGCGCGCGCATAGCCCTGTCCCGAGAGGAAATGCCTTGTCCGCATCACAGGAATTGATTGATCTCACGTATGAGAATCCGGCGATCATGGGAAGCAACCCGTTCCTGCGCGGACTGCAGGGCGACGGGCCGGTCATCAGGGTCCGGACCCCGGCCGGGGATGAGGCCTGGCTGATCACCCGGCACGCCGAGATCCGCAAGCTGCTGCTCGACCGCCGCATCGGGCGTTCTCATCCCGATCCCGCCCACGCGCCGCGGTACCACCAGAATCCGATGCTGGACATGATGCGGGGCGGCTCCGATTTCGCCACCGAGCCCGACGTGCACGCCGGCCTGCGCATGCTGCTCACACCCCACTTCTCGGGCCGGAACATGGATGCGCTCCAGCCCAAGCTGGCCCCGATGGTCACCGAGGCGGTGGCGCAGTTCGCCGCGCAGGAGCCGCCGGTGGACATCCACTCGCAGTTCTCCACCAGGCTGACCGCGCAGGTGATCGGCGAGCTGCTCGGGGTCCCCCGCGAAGACCAGCCGGGCCTGCCCGCGTTCGTGCACCAGCTCGCCGCCCTGGCCGACGTGCAAGGAGCGGAGAGCGGCCGGGACACGCTCTTCGGCTACATGCATGAGCTGGCCGCCAGCAAGCGGGCCGAGCCCGCCGACGATGTCCTGTCCGGCATCGTGCGCAACGGATGCACCGACGAGCAGGCGGCCATGATCGGCATCATGCTGGTGTTCGCCGGCCTGGGCAGCACCTCGACCCACACCACCCTGGGCGTCGCCCGGATCGGCAGCGACCTGGCGCTGCGCGACCGGTTGATCGCCGACCCCGGGCTGATGAAGTCCGCAGTGGACGAGTTCCTGCGCGCCTCCAGCGACAGCGGGCCCATCTTCCCGCACTACGCCCGGGAGGACATCGAGCTCGCCGAGGTCACGATCCGGGCCGGTGACCTGGTCCTGCTGAACTACGGGCTGGCCAACTTCGACGAGCGCGCCTTCCCGGCCCCCGACGAGGTGGACATCACCCGGTCGCCGAACCCGCACCTGAGCTTCGCCTACGGCATGTGGCACTGCGCCGGGGCGCCGCTGGCCAGGATGCACCTGACCATGACGTTCAACGCCCTGCTGGCCGCCCTGCCGACCCTGCGGCTGGCCAAGCCGCTGGCGGACGCGGGCCGCTCACCGGACTTCCTGGGCGGCGGCCTAGCCGAAATGCTCGTGACCTGGTGAGCCCGCCGACGGGGACGATCCTGTTCGCGAGCCTGCCAGAAGCCGGGCTCATCAACCCGCTGCTCGTGCTGGCGGCTGAGCTTTCCCGGCGCGGGGTGCGGGACCTGTGGTTCGCCACTGACGAGCCCAGGCGCGACGAGGTCGAGGCGACATCCGCGGCGTTCGCCTCGCTGGGCGAGGTGATTCCCGAGCTGTCCGCGGTGAGCTGGGACGACAAGGTGTACCGCGAGGTGACCCGCGGCTCCAGGTTCCGGGCGCACCGCGCGGTGCTCAGGCAGTCCTACCGGCCCGACCTGGCGATGGCGAAGTACCGGCAGCTCGAAGCCGTGGTGGACAAGGTGAACCCGGCCGTGATGGTCATCGACAGCGAGACCAGGTTCGCGATCACCCTAGCCACGGCCCGCCGGATTCCTTACGTGCTGAGCGTCCCGTTCGTGCCCAGCCACGTGCTGGCCCCGTACACGCCGCTGGCCCGGTCGTATGTGCCCCGGGGTTTTCCCGCCCCGCACTCCGGCCTGCCGTATGACATGAGCTTCACCCAGCGGATGAGCAACCGGCTCTTCAAGCTGCGGTGCCTGGCGATGCTGTTCGATCCCGGGCTCGCCAGGGCCTTCCGCGCCGACATCGCGCTGTACGCCGAGCTCGGTCTGCCCCGGCAGAGCCAGATGACCAGGGTGGACCTGGCCGAGCTGGTCCTGTGCCAGTCGGTTCCCGAGCTTGACTACTCGATCGAGGTACCCGAGAAGGTCCGGCTGGTGGGCGCGATGATCCCGCCCCTGCCGCAGGCGCCCGACCCCGAGCTCGCCGGCTGGCTCGACGCGCACTCCTCGGTCATCTACGTGGGCCTGGGCACGATCACCCGGCTGACCCGCCCGGAGGTGGCCTCGCTGGTCGAGGTGGCCCGCAGGCTCGAGGGCGCCCACCACGTCCTGTGGAAGCTGCCGGCCGGGCAGCATCACCTGCTCCCGCCGTCACTGCCCGGCAACCTGCGCATCGAGAGCTGGGTGCCCTCGCAGGTCGACGTGCTGGCCCATCCGAACGTCCGGGCGTTCGTCAGCCACGGCGGCAGCAACGGCTTTCACGAGGGGCTGTACTTCGGCAAGCCGCAGGTCGTTCGGCCGCTCTGGGTTGACTGCTACGACCAGGCCGTGCGCGGTCAGGGACTGGGCGTCAGCCTCACCCTCGATCACCCGCAGACGATCGATCCGGACGACGTGACGGCCAAGCTGACCCGCGTGCTTGACGACCCCTCGTTCCGCCATCGGGCCGAACGTCTCGCGGCCCGGCAGCGGGCCGCGGGCGGACGCGCCGCCGCCGCCGACCTCGTCCTCGGATTGCCGACCCTAAACCACTATAGGTCTTTTCCCAGTCAATAAGAGCTACCGTGAAACCGTCCGCCCTATTGCTAATAATTCCCCCGTGGTAATTTCACCGTGCGATTGGAGATTGCAGCAGCATGACCCATCCTATTGTTGAGCCGCTCACACCGGTGGCCCGGCTGCGCTTTTCTGTGCGCGACGCCACCACCGCCACCAGGCGGTTTGTGTTGCGCAGCGCACGCGAGCTTGATGCCGTCGTCATCATGCTTATCATGCCGGTGTTCTTTGTTCTGCTATTCGGTTACGTCTTCGGCAGTTCGATCACCGTGCCCGGGGGCCACTACCGGTCCTACCTGATGTCGGGAATGCTGGCCCAGGGCACGCTATTCGCCGCCGGGACGGTGGCGGTGGCGGTGGCGACCGATATGCGCGAAGGCGTGATCGACCGGTTCAAGACCATGCCCATCGCCCGCTCGTCTGTGCTCGTGGGCAGGTCGATCAGCACCGGAATTGTCGGGTTCCCCGGCCTGGCGGTGATGACCGGCTGCGCCTACGCCGTGGGCTGGCGCCCGGAACGCGGTCTGAGCTACACCCTGGCCGGTTTTGGCCTGATCTTGCTGTTCGCCTGGGCGACGAGCTGGGTGGGCTGCGCCGTCGGGCTCATCGCCAGCAGTCCCGAGGCCGCCAACGGGATGAGCATGGTGCCGACGTTCCTGCTCGGTTTCGTGTCCAACGTCTACGTCGACCCGGCGCACATGCCGACCTGGCTGCGCGTGGCCGCGGACTGGAATCCGGTCTCGGCCGTGGTCGCCGCGTCCCGCGAGCTCTTCGGCACCGCTGACGGCCCGGCGCCGCCCGGGGTGTGGACCTTGCAGCATCCGGTCATCACCACGCTCATCATGACCGCGGTGCTGTTCGCCGTGGTGATCCCGTTGTCCGTCCGGCGTTACTCCCGGATGGTCCGCTAGGTCGCGGTACCGGCCGGCTTTATCCGGGCCGCGATGCCGTCCAGGATCAACTCGAGCGCGTCGTACTGCGGGTCAGCGGGGTCCGCGTCGCTCATGAACTCGTTCATGAGCTCACTGAAGTGAGGGAATTTGCCGCTTTCGACGATGTGTCCCAGGTATGTCCTGGCCGAGGACATCATCTCGGGCTCGGTCATCTGGGACCGGACCCGCCCGCGCGCCTCGGCCAGCGCGTCCAGGGCCAGCGCCATGACGGTGCTGGACAGGGTGGAGATGATCCCGACCCGCTCGCCGATCGTCAGCCCGTGCCCGTCGAGGATCCGCAGCGCGTACTCGAGCGCGGCCACGCCGCGCGGCGTGAGCGGCGGCCGCTCCGCCGCGGCCTCGTGGTACCAGGGATGCCGCTGCGCCATCGCCCACATCTGCTTGGCCAGCTGCCGCATGTCGTGGCGCCAGTCACCGGAGGGCGCGTCGGGAATCTGCTCCTCACCGAGGACCTCGTCGACCATGAGGCTGACCAGCGCGCCCTTGTCGGGGACGTGCCGGTACAGGGACATCGCGCCGGTCTGCAGTTCGCGGCCGACCCGCCGCATCGAAACGGCACCGAGCCCTTCGGCGTCGGCGACGCGGATCGCGGCCCGCACGATCGTCGTCCGATCCAGGGCGGGCCGGCGCCCGGCCGCCGGTTCCTCCGGCGCCCCCCAGAGCAGGTCGTAGCCACTCCAGTACGACTCCGCGCCAGCCCCGCTCCGACCCCGACGTCCCGCCTGCCCCCGCCCGCCCGGCTCGTCCCGCCCGCCCGGCTCGTCCCGCCCGCCCGGCGTGTCCCGCGCGTCCGGCTCGTCCCGCGTGTCCCGCGCGTCCGGCCCCGGGCCCCCGGGACGGCCAAGGTCGCCAGCCGTCCGCTCATCGCTCGACATGAGTACATCGTATCGTGGCGCCGGTTTGACTTGCGTACAGTGTAGTAGTAGCGTACATGTGAACTCATAAAGTACAGCGTACTCTAACGGTACAATGTACTCACGGGGTACATGGTACTTAAAGGGTACGGCGTACAACAGGAGGGTGTCATGATTGAATTTGCTATCCGGACCGACGGACTGGCCAAATCGTTCGGCCAGACGCAGGCGCTGCGCGACGTGTCGTTGCAGGTGCCCACCGGCAGCATCATCTGCGTGCTCGGCCGCAATGGCGCAGGCAAGACGACCACGGTACGCATCCTCACCACCTTGATCCAGCCGGATGAGGGCGTGGCGGAGGTGGCAGGTTTCGACACGGCTAGCCAGCCTCAGCGGGTGCGCGCGCGAATCGGCGTCGCCGGACAGGGCACGACCTTGGACCAGTTGCTCACCGGGCGGCAGAACCTGGAGGTCATCGGGCGGCTTTATCACCTAGGCGCTGCGCGATCCCGGGAACGGGCCGAGGAACTGCTCAAGGAGTTCGGGCTGACCGAGGCGGCTGGCCGGCAGGTCAAGACGTACTCCGGCGGCATGCGCCGGCGCCTTGATCTTGCGGCCAGCCTGCTGCCCGACCCGCAGGTCCTGTTTCTGGACGAGCCGACCACGGGCCTTGACCCGATCAGCCGGACCGCGTTGTGGCAAACCATCCGCGACTACGCCGCCCGCGGTACGACGGTCCTGCTCACGACGCAGGACATGGAGGAAGCCAACCAGCTGGCCGACAACATCGTCGTCCTCGCCGGAGGCGTCATCGTAGCCAGGGGGACCCCGGCGGAGCTCGCGGCCGCGACCGGCCAGCCGCGCATCAGGGTCAGCCTCCCCGAGGCCCGGCCTGAGCAGGTCAAGACGGTGCTGGCCGTGCTCGGCCCGGAGGCGGAAGCCCGCGGGCGGATCATCACCACGCCCGCCTCCGACGGGATTGCCACCCTGGTCAAGGTCGTTCAGCGGCTAGCCGCCAGCGGCATCGAGGTCCACGACGTGGGGCTGGAACACCCCACCCTCAACGAGGTCTTTGTCGCGCTGACCACTCACCCGGCGGACGGCACCGCCAAGGGCACGTTCGGCGGCCCCGGCCGCCTGCACCTGGTCGCCGCGTAACCGCCAGATACCCCAGAAAGTATGTGCCCGGCGCCTCCGGCCAGACCGAAGGCGCCGGGCACACGCATGCGCCGCGTGTGCCCACGCCAACCCGGACAAGGCAACCCACGCCAACCCGGACGAGGCAACCCACGCCAACCCGGACGAGGCAACCCACGCCAACCCGGACGAGGCAACCCAAGCCCGAAGGACGCCCCCGCTCCCCCCGCCGCGTGCCCGGCCGCCCCCCGCTCCTCCCGGCCGCCGCGTCGTAGTCACGATCATCTTGTGGTTGGGGCCGGTCAGGAGAGGTCTGCCTGGTTGTGCACCACGCACCAGGTCAATCGCCTGTCCCGGGGAATCCAGTCAAGCCGGGCGGTGGCTGAAGCAGGCCCCCGCCCGGCCCCGCTGGCCTCGCGTGCCCCAGCTGTCTCAATCGCCCGCTCCCCGCCCCGGCCCCGCTGCGATCGTGGATCATTACTACCCTCATAGGGTAGGTAATTATCCACGATAATTCGAATTCCTGGGCGAGGGTCCGGATTGCGGCGTTTGTCCGGCGGGCGGGGTGGGCGGGGCTGCTCACGCCGCGGCGGTAACCCGGTGGCCGGCCTGGTTCCGATCTGGTTGCCGGACGCGCCACCAGCTCCGAAGCCGCTACCAGCGCGAACTCGCTGGGCCCTACA
>JBEKKH010000268.1:0-9569 GCA_050010815.1 Streptosporangiaceae bacterium
TCGGCCTCGGCGTCTTCCAGACACCGCCCGACGAGACGCGCAGCGCGGTCGCGGCCGCGCTCGAAGTCGGCTACCGCCACATTGACACGGCCGCCGCATACGGCCACGAGCGCGAGGTCGGCGAGGCGGTGCACGCGTCGAAGGGTGGTCGTGCGACGGTCTTCCTGGAGACCAAGATCTGGATCAGCGACTACGGGTATGACGAGACGCTGCATGCCTTCGGCAAGAGCGCCGGCAAGCTCGGCGTCGACCAGATCGACCTGCTGATCTTGCACCAGGCGCTGCCGTCCGACTTTGGCAAGACGCTTGCGGCTTACCGGGCGCTGGAGACGTTGCTCAAGGACGGCAAGGTCCGCGCCATCGGCGTCAGCAACTTTATGGTCGAGCACCTCACGAACCTGCTTGATGAGGCCGGGGTCGTCCCCGCCGTCAACCAGATCGAGCTGCACCCCTACTTCCAGCAGCCCGAGGTGCAGGCGTTCGACGCCGAGCACGGCATCGTGACCCAAGCCTGGTCACCGATCGGCGGCATCACCTTCTACCGCGAGGGCGAGCACACCAGCACCCTGGAAGACCCGGCCATCGTCAAGATCGCCGAGTCCCGCGCCAAGAGTCCCGCGCAGGTCATGCTGCGCTGGCACCTGCAGGAGGGACGTTCGGTCATCCCGAAGTCAACCAAGCTCCGCCGCATCGCGGAGAACTTCGATGTGTTCGACTTCGAGCTCACCACGGACGAGGTCGCGGCCATCGACGGGCTCGATACCGGCAAGCGCGGCGGTCCCGAGCCGGACGCCATCACCCTGGAAAGCTTCGGCCGAGAGATCCCGGAGGCCTGATCACAAATGACCGGCAACAGCACACCGGACAAGGTCGCCGTCGTCACCGGCGCATCGTCCGGCATCGGCGCGGCAACCGCCCGCGCCCTGGCCGCAGACGGCTACCGCGTCGCTCTGCTGGCTCGCCGGCTCGATCGCATCACCACTCTCGCGGACGAACTGGGCAACGGGTCCATCGCCATCGAAGCGGACGTCACTGATCGCGACAGCATCGTTGCCGCCGCCGACCGCGTTCGCCAAGAGCTCGGCACCGCCGATGCCCTGATCAACAACGCCGGCGTCATGCTGCTCGGTCCGTTCGGCTCCGGTCAGCGTGCGGACTACCGGCAGATGATCGAGGTCAACCTGCTTGGTGCGATCACCACCACCGAGGTGTTCCTCGACCAGCTCACCGGCGGCGGCGGCGACATCATCAACATCTCGTCGGTCGCCGGGCGAACCGCCCGATCCGGCAACGGCGTCTACGCAGCGACCAAGTGGGGCATCAACGGCTGGTCCGAATCGCTGCGGCAGGAACTGCTGCCCGACGTCCGCGTGACGCTCGTCGAGCCAGGTGTCGTGGCCACCGAGCTGCCGAGCCACATCACCCACGCCGGCACCAAGCAGGGGGTCCAGCAGCTTTACGACAAGGCCGAGGTCACCGCCGAAGACATTGCCGAGATCATCGCGTTCATCCTCAGCCGTCCGCGCCGCCTGGCCATCAACGAGATCCTGCTGCGGCCAGCCGGGCAACAGTGACGCCCCGCAGGCTGCTGACGAACCGAGAGCGGCGGCGCCGAAGAAAGACGCTGCTCGGTGACCGGGGTCCGCAGCATCCTTCTCCGGGGTATTCTCACGGCCGGGCGAGCGCACTGGCGCGGTCCGGATAGCCGCGTATCTCGATGACCTCGCCGTTATCGACCTTGAAGACCTGGTACAGGCGCTCGGCTGGGGCCGGCCGGGCGCCTTCGGCCGGCCGGGACAAGGTGATGCCGAGCACCACCGCGTCGCGGTCGACCTCCGCGCTCTCGACGGTTGGGCGGGTGCCGTCGGCGAGGCCTTGCCGGTACCAGTCGAGGACCTGGGCGCTGGTGTCGCACAGCCCGCTCCACCGGACCTGGGGGTGAAGGAGCGATCCCAGCAGTTCAAGGTCGAGGCTGCGGTAGGCGGCCACCAGGTGTTGCGCGACGTCGGCCATCACCCCGCTGCCGGCCGGGCGGGGCATGTCGTCCGCGTCGTCGCCCTGGGGCCCGGACTCGTCGGGGGTGATGCCGTAGCTGCGAAGGAGGGCGATGACCTCCTCGCTTGGCGGCTTTCCCAAGATCCACACGTCGTCCCGCGAGGCGCCGGCGTCGATGAGCAGGCGCACCGTCTCTATCCAGTCGCCGGGCTGGCCGGCTCGCTCGCCGCTGCCCACGGTGGCATAGGCCAACGGCGTGCCGTCGAAGCGGGCGTCGCGGCCTTCGAGGTCCGCTCCGGCATCGATCAGAAGCCGCGCCACCTCGGCGTTCCCGTAATAGGCGGCGGTGTGCAGCGCTTGCTCGCCGAGGCCGTTGCGGTCATCGGCTGAGAAGCCCAGGTCGAGCATAAGCGCGACTGCGCCTGCCGGGGCCAGGCCCGCAGCCTCGACGACCGCGGCGCGGTCATCGACGGTCAGCCGGCCGGGGAGGTCAGGGTGTTTGGCGAGCAGCCGCTCGGCCGCTGCCCGGTCGGCTCGCCGGCAGGCGCCGATGAACCGGTCGACGTCGGTGCTGTCGTCCGGCGCACCGTGGCGGACCAGCAACGCGGCCGTCTCGGCCTGGCCGGCCCGGACGGCCCGGCGCAGCGCGGAGAAGCCCGTCTCCGGGTCCCTCGCCCGGGGATCCGCGTCGGCGGCGAGGAGGGCGGCCACCACCTCGGAAGAGGCGTCGGCCGCCGCGCCGGGCAGCGCCTCGGTCGCCTCGGTCGCCGTTTGTCCGGTAGCGCCGCGGAGGGCCTCCGCCAGGAGCGAGACCGCCCAGGGGTCGTCGGCGTGGACCGCGGCGTCCAGGGCCCACGTGCCCGCCACCCGGGCGCCATGTGACAGCAGCAGTTCGAGGCACCGGTGGTCGCCATGTCCGGCGGCCTCCCCGATGCACTGGCGGTCGTCCGGGTTGGCTCCTGCGTCGAGCAGCACCCGGCTGACGTCAGGGTTGTTGACCTCCACCGATCCGCATAGCGCGGAGCGATAACCAGCTCGCGCTCCGTTGTTCGTGTTCGGGCTGGCGCCGGCATCGAGCAGAAGACTGACCACCTCTGCCAGCCCCGCCGCCCGGGAAGGGTCGATGTGGTGCCAGCGGGAGTAGCAGGCGTACAGGAGCGGCGGCCAGCCCCGCGCCTCGTCGATGGCCATCGCTGCTGGGGGGCTGACGGCGAGCATCTCGCTGACCGTCCGGGAGTCGCCAAGGACCGCGGCGGCGCAGATGCTCTGGGCGGCGATACCCGGATGAGCCCCGAGGATCGTGGCTGCCTCGCGCGGGCGGCGCTCGACCGACGCCGCCACGAAGGCCTCGGCGAGCTGCCCGGGACTGGTGGCACGGGACGCAACGGCGGCCTTCAGCCTCGGCCAGCTGGTGAAGCCAAGCTCCCGGGCGATGACCAGCTGAGCGGCCGCCAGGTTCACGCCGCCGGGCGGCGCCGCCCGGTAGATGCGGGTCACGCGATCGAGTGCGCCGGGCTCCCCGCGACGGGCGGCGTCGCGGAGTTCCTTGGCCTGGCGGCGCAGCTGGCCGAGGTTCGGGCGGTCGGGAAGTGAAGCGGACATGGCGTCTCCCTCCAGCGCCTGCAGTCCGCTGCTCAGGCCGAGGAAGAGGCCGCAACCATCGGAACTCAGTACTCGGAGGCGGACTCAGTCCTTCCCGCGGACCCGGCGGCGCCCTCCCAGCGCCAGCACGATAGTAGCCCCTCGCGCCCCGGGCCGCTCACGCGCACGCGCCTAGCCTGATCCGGGTGCCGGGCCTGTGCTTTCGCGCACGACCAGACGCGTCCCCAGTTCCATGCTCAGCGCCTCGTGGGCGTGCCCGTCAAGCTGGCGAATGAGCATCGTCACGGCGGTGCGGCCCATCTCCTGGAGCGGCTGGCGGACGGTGGTGAGGCGGGGCGTGGTGGCCCGGCTGACGTCGATGTCGTCGAAGCCCGCGACGGACAGGTCCTCGGGTACCCGCAGCCCGCGCGCCGCGGCCACCTCCATCACCCCTACCGCAACCTTGTCGTTGAAACAGACCACGGCGCTCGGTCGCGGCCGCAGATCGAGCAGCTCCCGGCCGGCCCACACCCCCGTCTTGGTGGCAGGCTCGCCGTACCGCATCAGCTCCGGGTCGCCCGGTACCCCGGCTTCGGCCAGCGCGGCGAGATGCCCGCCGACCCGGTCGTCCCGGGTGTGCCAGTACGGCGGCCCGGTGATCACCCCGATCCGGCGGTGGCCGAGCTCGATCAGGTGCCGGGTGACGGCCCGGGCACCGGAGAAGTGTGCCGCCGAGATCGACACCATACCGGGCGGCACGGCGGTACGCGGGTCCACCACCACGAGGGGATAGCCCCGCACGAGCAGTGCCTCAAGCTCGGCGCGAGGCTCCGGAGGGAGGATCAGCACCGCGCCGTGTACGCCGCGGCGGCGCGGCAACCCGCGCACCACGGTGGACCTGATCACCGCGTCGCCCGCGTCGAGCAGCATGCTCTGTCCGTGCAGCGCGAGCGTCTCGGCGATCGACGTGACAATGTGCCCGAAGTAATCGGTCAGCAGGTAGGGGCAGCGCACGAACACGGGCGGGCGGGTAGCCCGTGCCGGTACCCGCCGACGCGGCCTGGGTGCCCGGTCGCCGAGCCGTTCCACCACCTCGGACACCCGCTGGCGGGTGTCCGAGGCGACGTTGTCGCCGCCATTTAGCACCCGGGAGACGGTGGCGATCGACAGCCCGGTTTCGGCCGCGATCGCCCGCACAGTCACCCGGTCAGTCCCTGAAACAAGTTCTGAAACAGGCTCTTGTTTCATCATCTCTCCATCAGCGTTCCTTGGGCCGAAATTAACAAACTGTCAAACATCGCTCACACGTATTGACGCGCCTGAAGGCAAATGCTCCAATCCCCATCAACAGGATAGTTTCTTTACTGTTTCAGAAACAAGTCCTGTCAGCTCTCTTCCGGCGGGTCACCCGCTCCCGCTGGACCGCTCGGCCGAAGGGATCGCCCGATCACCATGCGAATACCAAGAATCCCCATGAAACCGTGGTCAGTCGCGCTTGCCCTGGCTGCCGTCACCGCGCTCGGATCCGGCAGCCTTACGCTCGCCACCGCAGGACCGGCCGCCGCGGCCGGCTCCGCCTTCCCGGCCCACTTCGCCGCGCCCTACCTGCAGATCGGCTCGTCAGACGCCGGTGACATGGCCGCCGACGAGGCCGCGACCGGCCTGAAGTACTACACGCTGGCCTTCCTTACCCCGCAGTCCGGCTGCACGCCGGAGTGGGAGGACGACGGCTCTGGAGTCGGCGCCTTCGCCTCGCAGGTCAGTGCCATTCAGGCCTCCGGCGGCAACGTCATCATCTCCTTCGGCGGGGAGTCTGGCGGTGAGCTCGCCCAGACCTGCACGAACGTCTCGCAGCTCACCGCCGCCTACCAGAACGTGGTGAACACCTACGGCGTCACCCGGCTGGACTTCGACATCGAGGGCAGCACGCTGTCGGACACCGCCGCCACCTCGCTGCGCGACCAGGCACTCGCCGCGCTGCAAGCCGAGGACCCGGCCGTGCAGGTCGACTTCACCCTCGCGGTCTCCCCGCAGGGGCTCCCCACCGGCACCGGCTCGGAGTACGCGCTACTCCAGGACGCCAAGTCCAAGGGGGTGAAGGTGACCGTCGTGAACATCATGACGATGGACTTCTACGACGGGTCCAACAACGACCTCGGGGACGCCGAATCCGCCGCTCAGGGAACCGCTGGCCAGCTCGCCAGCCTGTACGGGATCTCCACCTCGGCGGCCTACGCCATGATGGGCCTGACGCCGATCGCTGGCACCAACGACGACGGCACCTACTTTTCCACCGCGAACGCCCAATCGCTGGAGAGCTTCGCCGCCGCCAACGGCGTCGCGGAGTTGTCCTTCTGGGAGGTCGACGGCTACGACAAGCCGACCGGCTACCAGTACTCATCAATCTTCAACAAGATCACTGGCACTAGCGGCGGCGGTGGCGGCACCGGGGCCACCGGGCCTATCACCGGCTACGAGGGCCTGTGCCTGGATGACCGCTCGGCCAGCACCGCGAACTTCAACCCGATCCAGGTGTACACCTGCAACGGCACGAACGCGCAGGACTGGACCGTCGCATCCGGCAACACCCTGCAGGTACTCGGCAAGTGCCTGGACGTCGACGCGGCCGGCACCACCAACGGCACCACCGTCGACCTCTACACCTGCAACGGCACCGGCGCCCAGGTCTGGGTACCCCAGTCCAACGGCGAACTCCTGAACCCCAACTCCGGCAAGTGCCTCGACGACACCGGCTACGGCGGCTCCGGCACCCAGGCGCAGATCTGGTCCTGCGCCGACACCTCCAACCAGCAATGGAAACTGCCGTGAAACGACGACTATTCGCAGCTCTCGCGGCGCTAGCCCTCCTGGTGGGACTCGGCGCGGCCGTCGCCCACCAGGCGGAGGCCGCCACCGGGGCCACCGGCCCGATCGTCGGGTACCAGGGCCTGTGCCTGGATGACCGGTCGGCCAGCACCGCCGACTTCAACCCGATCCAGGTGTACACCTGCAACGGGACGAACGCCCAGCAGTGGACCGTCGCATCAGGCAACACCCTGCAGGTGCTCGGCAAGTGCCTGGACGTCGACGCGGCCGGCACCGCGAACGGCACCACCGTCGACCTCTATGACTGCAACGGCACCGGCGCGCAGGTCTGGGAGCCCCAGTCGAACGGCGAACTGCTCAACCCGAACTCCGGCAAGTGCCTCGACGACACCGGCTACGGCGGCTCCGGCACCCAGGCACAGATCTGGAGCTGCGCCGACACCTCCAACCAGCAATGGACCCTGCCCAGCGGGACACCCACGGGCAACACGCCGAATCTCGGCCCGAATGTCTACGTGTTCAGCACCTCGATGTCGACCACGACGATCCAGAGCGACATCAACCAGGTCTACGCCACGCAGCAGTCGAACCAGTTCGGCACCCAGCGCTACGAGCTGATGTTCGAGCCGGGCACCTACAACGTCAGCGTCCCGGTCGGCTTCTACACCGAAGTCGTCGGACTCGGGCAGAACCCCTCGCAGACAGTCATCACCGGTGGCGGGATCTACGCCAACGCCGCCTGGAACGACGGCAACGCGACGGAGAACTTCTGGCGCGGCGTGGAGAACATCACCACCGACCCGTCCTCCGGCAGCACCGAGTGGGCGGTCTCGCAAGCCGACCCGATGCGCCGGGTGGACATTGACGGGAACCTGGTGCTGGACGACGACACCTCGGGCAACACCACGAGCAACTGGTCATCCGGTGGCTTCATCAGTGACTCGATCGTCACCGGTCAGGTCAACTCTGGCTCCCAGCAGCAGTTCATCATGCGGAACGACCAGCTGGGCAGCTGGACCGGCTCGAACTGGAACATGGTGTTCGTGGGCGACACCGGGGTCCCGGCCCAGAGCTTCCCGAGCCCGCCGTACACGACGGTGAGCCAGACCCCGACGGACGACGAGAAGCCGTACCTGTACATCGACTCCTCCGGGAACTGGGACGTGTTCGTGCCCTCGAACCGGACGAACACGCAGGGCGCTTCCTGGGGAGCAGGTAATACGCCGGGGACCTCGCTGCCGCTGAGCGATTTCTACATCGCGACGCCAAGCAGTACGGTCGCGCAGATCAACGCCGCGCTTGCGGGCGGACAGGACCTGCTGTTCACCCCCGGCGTCTACCAGATAAACGGCACCATCGACGTCACCAACCCCGACACCGTCGTGCTCGGCCTCGGCCTGGCCACGCTGGTGTCGAACGGCGGCAACACGATCCTGCAAACCGCTGACGTCAACGGCATCCGCATCGGCGGCCTGATCTTCGACGCGGGCACGACGAACAGCTCCGTCCTGGTCCAGATCGGCCCGTCCGGCTCCAGCGCGAGCCACGCGTCGGACCCGACCGTGCTGTCCGACGTCTTCGCCCGCATCGGCGGAGCGACCGTCGGTAAGGCCACGCAGACGCTGCAGGTCAATAGCGCCAATGTCATCGGCGACGACCTGTGGCTGTGGCGGGCAGACCACGGCAACAGCGGCACGGTCGGCTGGACGACCAACACCGCCGCCAACGGCCTGGTCGTCAACGGCGCCAACGTCACGATGTACGGACTCGCGGTCGAGCACTACCAGGCCGTGCAGCTCCAGTGGAACGGCAACGGCGGAGCCGACTACTTCTACCAGAGCGAGATGCCTTACGACCCGCCCAGCCAGTCCGCCTGGATGGACGGATCCTCCGACGGCTATCCCTCCATCGCCGTGGCCACCAGCGTGACCAGTTTCCAGGCCTATGGTCTGGGCGTGTACTGCTACTTCGACGTGAACCCGAGCGAGGTCAGCGCGAACGCGCTCACCTCACCGACCTCATCCGGAGTCCAGTGGCACGACATGGTCACCGTCTCGCTGGGCGGCACTGGAACCATCGAGCACATCATTGACGGCAACGGCGCCACGGTCGGCTCAGGCAGTACAGTGGCCGATCTGACCAGCTACAACTGAGCACCCCGGTAGGACCCGGCCGCATCCCAGCAGAGCGGATACGGCCGGTCCCCCGGATGCTCCCGTCGCCTATCGAGCGTTAGGCGGAGCCGCGCAGGATCAGCATGGTGTCGAGCACGACCCGGGACGGCTCCCTGCCGGGGTCGGCGATCTGCGCCAGGATCTCGGTCACCATGCGGGCTCCCATGGCGTCGACCGGCTGGCGCACCGTGGTGAGCCTCGGGTCGGTCTGCTGCGCGGCGGCCAGGTCGTCGAACCCGATGACGGCCACGTCGCGCGGGACGCGCAGGCCCAGTCGGCGCAGCGCGCGCAGCGCGCCCGCGGCCATCAGGTCCGAGGCGGCGAACACCGCGTCGATGCCGGGACGGTGGTCGATGAGCCGGAGCAGCGCGTGCTGCCCTGACATCGTGCTGAAATCGCCGTAGGCGATCATGCCGGGGTCAAGGTCGCCGACCGCGCCCAGCGATTGGCGGTACCCGAGCAGCCGGTCGATGCCCACCGCTATGTCAGGCGGCCCGGCGATCGTAGCGACGGCCTTGCGCCCGTTGTCGAGCAGATAGCGCACCGCGGCGCTGGCGCCCCCGATGTTGTCGGCGTCGACGTACGATAGCGCGGCGCCGCCAGCGACCGGCCGGCCGCACAGCACGACCGGTATGCCGAGGCTCTCGTAGTCGAAGTCCAGCCTGTCGTGCATGGAGACGAACAGCGCGCCGTCCACGTGGCCGCTGCGCAAGTACCTGGACACCGTGTGATGGTCGCGGGGCGAGTGCAGCGTGAGCATGACGAGCTGGGAATCGACCGAGGACAGCTCCCTGCTGACCGAGCCGAGCATGCGGGCGAAGAAGGGGTCGGCGAAAACCTTGACCGTCTCCTCGCCCATGACCAGCGCGACGGACCCCGCTCGCCGGCTCGACGGCGAGCGGACGGCCCGGTTGCGCACGTAGCTGAGCCGGGTCATCGCCTGTTCGACCCTGTCCCTTGTCTGCGGCCGCACCCTGGCCGATCCAGTCAGCA
>JBEKKH010000269.1:0-12120 GCA_050010815.1 Streptosporangiaceae bacterium
CCCCTCCACGACGACGACATCGGATCGGTCATGGACCGGCTGCCAGGCTGCGACGATCTTCTCGAGCACGGCGTCGAGTCCGCCCGATCCGAGCTGCTGTTCCAGGTGGGCGGTGGACAGCGGATCTGGAGGACGCAGCGCAGTTGTGGCCACGGCCAGCGCGATCGACCGGTCGGGGCCACCGTCGGCCCGGGGCTGGGCCACCGGCTTGACAAAGGCGACGTTCACGCCCTGACGGTCGAGCGCCCGCACCAGGCCGAGGCAGGTCCTGGCTAGGCTGGCGCCAGCCGCGGTGGGGACGACCAGCAAGGTCCGGCTCATGACATCACCGGAGTCGCGTGGGCGAAAGACCGTTGACCGGCGGCGATGACGCGGGCGGTGTCACGGGCGATCAGTAGCTCCTCGTCCGTCGGCACGACGAGCGCCAGGACCGGGCCGGCCACGCTGATGCGGCCCCCGGTCCGTCGGCCATGGTCGGCATTGGCGCGGACGTCCTCAGCCAGGCCGAGGAAACTCAGCTGGCGGAGCACCAGACTACGGACGACGGCGCTGTTTTCCCCGATGCCGCCGGTAAAGACCAGCGCGTCGAGCCGCTGCAGCCCGACCACCAGCCCGGCGATCGCCTTGGACAGCCGGTAAACGAAAACCTCGAGGGCGAGCCGAGCCCGCTCGTCTCCGCCAGCGGCCGCGGCGACGACGGTGCGCATGTCATTACCCACGCCGGACAGCCCCTCAAGCCCGCTGTCCATGTTCAGCGCCCGGGTGAGCTCGTCGACACTCATGCCGGTCCGGCCGGCGAGGTAGCTGAACAGGCCCGGATCGACATCACCGGAACGGGTTCCCATCACCAGCCCGTCCAGCGGGGTGAGCCCCATGGTCGTGTCCACCGACACGCCGTCGCGCACCGCGGTCGCGCTGCAGCCGTTGCCCAGGTGGGCGGTGACCAGCCGGAGCTCGCCGGGTGGCCGGCCCAGCATGGAGGCGGCCTGCTCGCTGACGAAGCGGTGACTTATGCCGTGGAACCCGTAACGCCGCACCCCGTGCCGGGTGTACCACTCCTCGGGTACCGCGTAGCGATAAGCGTGCGGCGGCATCGTCTGGTGGAACGCGGTGTCGAACTCGGCGACTTGCGGCAAGTCGGGCAGGAGAGCACGCACAGCCTCGATGCCGGCCAGATTCGCCGGGTTATGGAGCGGCGCCAGGTGACTAAACGAGCGCACCGCGGCTAGGACGGCGTCGTCGACCCGGATCGAAGAGGTGAACCGCTCGCCGCCGTGCACCACCCGGTGCCCGGCCCCGAGCAATCCAGCGCCGGAATGCCCGGCCTCGGCCAGGTGAGCCAGCACCCGGGCCACCACGGCCTGGTGACTAGCTCCGGGAAGCCGTTCGGTGACCGCTGCCGCCGGAAACCACTGGACCCGCAGCACCGCCTCCGGCGTACCGAGCCGCTCGCCGATCCCGCCCATGAGACGCTCGCCACTGCCGGGGAGCAAAAGCGCGAACTTGACCGACGAACTGCCCGAGTTGAGCACCAGCACCAAGCCGCCGGAACCGCCCGCCACGGCCCGACCGGAGCTCGCGTCCGCCGCCGGCGCCTGGGCGATCACGCGAGGTCACCCCACTTCCAGTTCACGATTTCCGGCATGTCCTGGCCGTGGATGTTGATGTACTGGCCGTGCTCGACGAGCTTGTCCTGCATCATCTGCTTCAGGTAGCTCCCCTGGGCTCCCAGCTGAGGGAGCCGGTCGATCACGTCCTGGACGAGGTTGAAGCGGTCCAGGCGGTTCTGCACCCTCATGTCGAAGGCCGTGGTGATGGTGCCCTCTTCGTTGTAGCCGCGGACGTGCAGGTTGCGGTTCGCGCGGCGGTAGGTCAGCCGGTGGATCAGCCACGGGTACCCGTGGAAGCCGAAGATGATGTGCTTGTCCTTGGTGAACAGCGAATCGTAGTCGCTGTCGCTCAGCCCGTGCGGGTGCTCGCTGGCGGACTGCAGTTTCATCAGGTCCACGACGTTGACGACCCGGATCTTCAGGTCGGGCAGGTGCTCACGCAGGATCGAGACGGCGGCCAGCACCTCCAGGGTGGGGGTATCCCCACAGCAGGCCATCACGACGTCGGGCTCGGCGCCCTGGTCGTTGCCGGCCCAGGGCCAGATGCCGATGCCCTCGGTGCAGTGCAGGACGGCCGCGTCCATGGTCAGCCACTGGGGCATGGCGCGCTTGCCCGCGACGACGACGTTCACGTAGTGCTTGCTCCGCAGGCAGTGGTCGAAGACCGACAGCAGGCAGTTCGCGTCGGGCGGCAGGTAGACCCGGACGACGTCGGCTTTCTTGTTGACCACGTGGTCCAGGAACCCGGGATCCTGGTGGGTGAAGCCGTTGTGGTCCTGCTGCCAGACGTGCGAGGCGAGCAGGTAGTTCAGCGAGGCGATCTTCCGCCGCCACGGCAGCTGCGCGGTGACCTTGAGCCACTTGGCGTGCTGGTTGAACATCGAGTCGACAATGTGGATGAACGCTTCGTAGCAGTTGAACAGGCCGTGCCGGCCGGTCAGAAGGTAGCCCTCCAGCCAGCCCTCGCACTGGTGCTCGCTCAGCATGGAGTCGAGCACCCGCCCGTCGGGCGCGAGGAACTCGTCATTCGGCTGGGTCCGGCCCTCCCACTGGCGGCTGGTGACCTCGAAGACCGCCCCCAGCATGTTCGAGAGCGTCTCGTCGGGACCGAAGACACGGAAATTCCGCTGCGCCTCGTTGAGCACGGTCACGTCGCGCAGGAACGGGTTGGCGCCCATCCGCCGGTCCCCCTCGGGGGCCAGCTCGGCCAGCTCAGGGATGAGACGCCCGTCGGCATCGAACAGCTCTTCCGGCCGGTAGCTCCTCATCCAGCTTTCCAGCTGGCCGACATGCTCAAGATGATCAGAATCGACCAGCAGCGGCACCTGGTGGGAACGGAACGTGCCTTCAATCTGCAGGCCGTCGATGACCTTCGGGCCCGTCCAGCCCTTGGGCGACTTCAGCACGATCATCGGCCAGCGCGGCCGGGAGTTTGGGTTCGCGTCGCCGGTGCCGCGCGCATGGTCCTGGATCTGTCCGATGCTCGCGATGGCCTCGTCCAGCGCGGCGGCCATGAGCCGGTGCATCTCGTCCGGGTCGTCGCCCGACACGAAGATCGGCTGCCAGCCGCAGCCGCGCAGGAACTGGTCAAGCTCGGAATCTTCTATCCGAGCCAGGACGGTGGGGTTGCTGATCTTGTAGCCGTTAAGGTGCAAGATCGGCAGCACGGCCCCGTCGTGGATGGGGCTGAGGAACTTGTTGGAGTGCCATGCGGTCGCCAGCGGGCCGGTCTCCGCCTCACCGTCCCCGATCACGCACGCGACGATCAGGCCGGGATTGTCGAACGCGGCGCCGAAGGCATGGCTGAGCGAGTATCCCAGCTCGCCGCCTTCGTGGATCGATCCCGGAGTCGTCGGCGCGACGTGGCTGGAGATCCCCCCGGGAAACGAGAACTGGGTAAAGAGCTTCCTGAGCCCGGCTTCATCCTGACTGATGTCCGGGTAGATCTCGCTGTAGGTGCCCTCGAGGTAGGTATTGCCGACCAGCGCCGGGCCGCCGTGACCGGGACCAGCGATATAGAACATGTCCAGGTCATACTTCTTGATGACCCGGTTCAGGTGAACGTAGATGAAATTCTGGCCCGGTGTCGTGCCCCAGTGCCCGACCACTAGCGGTTTCACATGCGACAGTTCGAGCGGCTTTTTCAGCAGCGGATTATCGTAGAGGTAAAGCTGGCCGACCGATAGATAGTTGGCGGCCCGCCAGTACGCATCCATCCGGTGGAGAAGTTCCAGGGCCTCAGGCCCCGGCAGCACGGTATTCGGGGTCTTCATCAGTCGGTCCCTTCCCTGGTGATTCACTACGTCACCAAGGTCTGGAGCGACGCTTCCCGGAGGCTAGCCCGGGCTGCCGGCGGCGGCATAAACCGCTACCTCCTCGACCATACGCTCGCCGAACGCCCCAGAGCAACGCCACCGCCCGATGAGCGCGAGGCACGGAATGAGGGAAAACGGAAAAAGTGTAGTAATGTCAAGAGTGTTGCTCCGGACCCCGGCAGCTGCACCCGCGTAAATGCCGCGGCTGCTCGCAGGGCCCGGATTTTTTCGTTAACGCAGCAACGCCAGCCAGGATGCCGCAGACCTAAGGATCGGCGAACCCGCGGGAGAAATATTCTCCCCTCGCGATCTCCCCGGCACCACTAGCTGTCACCTGCATCACAAAGGAATGAATCATGGCGTTATCGCCTGGATCGCGGTCGGCCCGGCCGGCGGCCTGACTCCGGCGACCCCCGCGACCCACGGCTTCATCGGGAACGAAGTGCACACCCAGCTCGCCGCGCAGCAGATTTACTTCCCGGCCGCGAACAGCTCGGCCGTCGCCGCCCCCGAGTTCGCCGCGATGCGGCAATACGGCGGCCAGCAGCTGACCACCGGCGCCCAGGCCGAGGTCTACGCCGACCATTTTATCGCCAACCACCTCAAGGTCATCGGCGGCGGCAAGACGTACGCGCAGTTGTCGGCGGAGGCCATCGCGCAGCCCAAGAACGCCGCGCTGGCGGGTCAGGTCGCCACCGTGTTCAAGGGTGAGACCCTGCGCGGGCTGCTGCTCAACGCCTACGCCTTCGGGACCATGGGCATGATCGCCGGCATCGCCGCGATCGCCGCGTTTGTCGCCGCCGCGGTCATGCTGCTGCTCAGCGGCCTGGGCCTGATGCACGCCCGGCGCGTCTCGCCGGACACCGAGATCCTCAGCGGCCATCCCGCTCACGCCCGGACCCCGGGCACCGCGTCATCGCCGCAATCGGGTCATCCCGGTGACCATCCGGCGCCCGACGATGGCCTGGTCGCCGTCACCCCCGGCAGCTTAGCTGGCCTTCCCCGAAGAGAACACTATTCCGGACGGGCTGTCAACCACGGCCCGTTCGGAATTATTAATTTGCCTTTGACCGATAATGCGAAAGGTTAGTAGGGCTCATCATAATGACGCGGCTGCGGCTGTCCAAGACCGCGGCGAGGGCGTACTGTGAGTAATAGATGAATATCGGCAAGAGTCCTGCACCAGGCCAGGATGAAGGTGCGGGTAGCCGTATCGCTTCAGGGCTAGGCGGCTCGACCGGTCATGGCCGGATCGGACTGAAGGTGCCTTGGTGCTTACGGACATTTACCCGGTGCAGTGGGCTGGCCCGCAGGCAGTCGTGACGCTGCCTGAACACATCGGCGCAGCTCACGCCGGGCAGATCCGCGCGGAACTGCTTTCGGTCATCAATCGCGGTGCCACGACGGTAATCGCGGACATGACGACGACGATTTCGTGTGACCACGCGGGCACGGGTGCCGTGGTCCGCGCCTGTCAGCGGGCCGTCATCAGCGGTGCCGAAGTGCGGCTGGTGGTGGCCCGGTCCGCCCGCCGCAGGCTCGGCCTCGGCGGCCTGGACGGGTCGGTCACCATTTATTCATCCCTGGAAACGGCCGTGGCCGCCGGGGCGCCGGACGAGAACGGGGCAGCCATCCTCCCGGCTGAGCAGGCGCACCGCAGCCTGGAACTGTTCGACACCGCCGTCACCAGCCTGTTCCACATTGGCCTCGGCCTGGACGCGGCCATGGACCTGCCCGCGGACGCGGCCAGGGAGCGTATCGCCGCCGCCGTCGCGCAGCTGGACGAGACCATCCGCGATATCCGCGACACCGCATTTGCTGCTCGCGTTAACGAGGCTGCGCCCCGCACTCCATCGCGCGACGACATAATGCAGTAATTACTGTTTGGGCCGCCGAAGCGTATCTTGGCGGACAAATAGGGGTATCGCTTGACTAATAACGAGAACGTACCCATATTCCGGTAGAAGCCGGCGGGCAAAAACTAACTACCGGCGGATGGGACCAACCATGAAGATTCTCCTCTACGGAGCCGGCGTGATCGGGCAGATCTACGCGGCCCGCTTGCACGAGGCCGGACACGAGGTGACGGTATTCGCGCGTCACCACACCTTCGAGACCCTGACCCGGGACGGCATCACCGTGGTCAACGCGGCCATGGTCGATGAAGCCCCGGCCAGCCCGGTCCGGGTGGAGGTGACCGGCCAGCTCGCCCCGGACCGCTCGTTCGACCTGGTGCTGGTGACGGTGCGGCGTGATCAGGTGGACGAGATACTGCCCGCGCTGGCCGCAGTGCAGGCTAGCCACGTGGTCATGATGCAGAACAACTCACTGGAGCTGGCCAGGATCGCCGGCATCGTCGGCCGGGACCGGACGCTTTTCGGTTTTCCCGGCGTCGGCGGCTACCGCAGGGCCGACGGTGCCATCGCCTACATCAAGATCCCGCAGCAGCGGACCACCCTCGGGCGGCAGGCCGGCCAGGAGGAATTGGTCGCGGAGGCCTTCAAGTCCGCGGGTTTCCCCGTGGCGACGACCGCCGATATGGACGGGTGGCTGAAAACCCATGGTGTCTTTATCGCCGCGATGTGCGCGTCCATCAATTCCTGTGGCGGCGACGCGGTCAAGCTCGCCGCTGACCGGCCGCGGGTGGCCACGATGATCAGGGCCGCCGGTGAGGGCTTCCGCGCCCTGAGCAGCCAGGGGGTGGCGGTCCAGCCGCGGCCGCTGAAGATGATCTTCACCGTCGTGCCGCCGCTGTTGGCCGTGCCCTACTGGCAAAACCAGCTGCGGGGCACCGTGGGCACCGTGGCCCTGGCCCCGCATGCGAAAGTGAGCCAGGACACCGAGTTGCCCGTTCTCTATCGCGACGTCCAGAAGATGATCCAGGGCACGGTACGGACCCCGCACCTCGACAAGCTGTTGTCCGCGGCCCTGCTGTGATGCCTGGCGATGTGACGCAGGAAAAAGGGTATCCGGGTTGAGGTGGCCCGGGCGCCCAGCATCCTGATACCAGCGCGTCCATCAACCGCTCATCAAATTGACGGCGTCCGACGACGGAACAAATCCCCGCAGTCTGTAATAATGTGAATTCGGCTGGCCCTATGTTGCCAGCCCCCTTAGGAGGCGGCCGTGACCGTGACTAACGCGTATTATCGTCCAGCGGTACAGGTCACCATCACTGGTGCTACCGGGCACGTGGGTATTCCCTGCTTTTTCGCATCGCGTCGGGTGAAATGTTCGGGCCGGGCACGGCGGTCGCGGTACGCCTCCTCGATATCGAGAGGGCGCTGCCAGCACTGGAGGGCGTCGCGCTGGAACTTGAGGACTGCGCATTCCCGCTGCTCTCTAGCGTGATGATCACCGCCAAGCCGGAGGAGGCGTTCGACGGCACGTCGTGGGCGTTGCTGGTCGGCGGAACTGCGCGCCGGAGGGGCATGGCCCGGGGTGACCTGCTGGCCGCCAATGGCGGGATCTTCTGTCCGCTTGGCCGGGCTATAGCGGATCACGCCGCAGCCGACGTGCGGGTCTTTGTGGTGGCCAACCCGGCCAACATCAACTGCCTCATCGCGCGGGCCGGCGGGCGCGACGTGCCCGACGATCGATGGTTCGGCATGACCCGGCTGGACGAGAACCGGGCCAGGACCCAGCTCGCGAAAAAGGCGGGCGTACCTGTCGAGACGGTGACCAACATCGCAATCTGGGGCAACCACTCGGCCACGCAGTATCCCGACGGTCACCACGCCCGGATCGGCGGCCGGCCGGCGCCGGAGGTCATCAGCGACCACGAGTGGCTGTACGGCGAGTTCGTCTCGATCGTCCAGCGCCGCGGCGCTTCCGTCATCGCGGCAGGTGGACGGCCCGCAGCCGGGTCCTGCGCCAGCGCGATCATCGATTCGGTACGGAGCATCCACCGGGGCACCTCGCCCGGCGACTGGACCTCACTGGCCGTGATCGGCCACGGCGAATACGGCATCCCGGACGGCCTGGTCTTCGGCTACCCGGTGAGATGCGACGGTTTCGGCTGGCAGGTGGTGGAGGATCTCGAGCATGACGCGGCGGCTCAAGCGCGGCTGCGGATCACCACCGACGAATTGCTCCGCGAGCGGGCCATCGCTCAACAACTCGTCCTGTCCAGATGACGGCCGTACCGCGCGAGTCGGAGTCCGGGCTGCCTATCGAGCCCGTATACGGGCCGGGCTCGCTGCCCGGGTTCGACCCGAAGCAGGGCCTGGGCGAGCCAGGTGAGTACCCGTTCACCCGTGGCGTGCACCCCACCATGTACGTCAAGCGTCCCTGGACGGTGCGCCAGTACTCCGGCTTCGCCACCGCTGCGGAGTCCAACCGTCGCTACCACCAGCTCATCGAGGATGGCACCACCGGCCTGTCGGTCGCCTTCGACCTGCCCACGCAAATGGGCTTGGACTCCGACGCGCCCCTGGCGTGCGGCGAGGTGGGGAGGGTGGGGGTTGCCATCGACTCGATCGATGACATGCGCCTGCTGCTTGACGGCATCCCGCTGGGGAAGGTGTCCACGTCGATGACGATCAACGCGCCCGCGGCCGCCCTCTTGCTGCTCTACCAGCTCGCGGCGGAGGAGCAGGGGGTAAGCGCGGACCAGCTCACAGGGACGCTCCAGAACGACATCCTCAAGGAGTACATCGCCCGCGGCACCTACATTTACCCGCCCCGACCCTCGTTGCGCCTGGTCGCAGACACCTTCGCCTACTGCGGGAAGGAGATCCCCCGGTGGAACATGATCTCTATCTCCGGCTATCACATGGCGGAGGCGGGCGCCACGCCGGTGCAGGAGATCGCGTTCACGCTGTCCAACGCCATCCAGTACGTGCGCGCGGCCATCGGTTCCGGTCTTGCGGTCGATGACTTCGCGCCGCGCCTGTCGTTCTTCTTCGTGGCGCGAACCACCCTGCTTGAGGAGGTGGCAAAGTTCCGCGCCGCGCGCCGGCTCTGGGCGCGCATAATGCGGGAGGAGTTCGGCGCGGTCAATCCGCGGTCGCAGATGCTGCGATTCCACACCCAGACGGCGGGTGTGCAACTTACCGCGCAACAGCCGGAAGTGAACATGGCCCGGGTCACCATCCAGGCGCTCGCCGCGGTGCTCGGCGGCACGCAGTCACTGCACACCAACTCCTATGACGAGGCGATGGCGCTGCCCAGCGAGAAGGCGGCGAGGCTGGCGGTGCGCACGCAGCAGGTGCTCGCGCACGAGACCGACCTGACCGCGACGGTGGACCCGTTCGCGGGCTCGTATGCGATCGAGTCGATGACCAACGACATCGACGAGGCGGCGGGGGAGCTTATCGCCCGCATCGAAAAGCTTGGCGGCGCGGTCGCCGCGATCGAGGCCGGCTTCCAGAAGGCCGAAATCGAGCGCTCGGCGTACCAGTTCACGGGGCAGATAGAAGCAGGCGAGCGGATCATCGTCGGGGTCAACAGGTTCCGCACCGATTCCGAAGAGCGCTACCAGCCTCCGCACATGGACCCGGCGCTCGAGGGTGAGCAGGTGCACCGGCTCGCACTGCTGCGGGCCTCCCGCGACAAAGCCGCTCACCGCATCGCGCTCGATGACCTCAAGGCGGCGGCCGCGGGTGAGGGCAACGTCCTCTACCCGCTGCGTGAGGCGCTCCGCGCTCGCGCCACAGTCGGTGAAGTATCCGATGTGTTCCGCGAGGCATGGGGCGTGTACCGGGAAACGGACGCGTAGCGCTGGCCAGCGCAGGACCAACAAGCCAGGCAGGACCAACGAGATCGTGAAGTGCTCTTAACGCTGCCCGCCAAGCACCGAATTTGGCGTGGCTTTAGCGCCACTTTAGTGGCTCTGGAATCGTAACGAACGAGACCAAACGGGCACCTTCATGAGCTACGAAGGCCAAGGAATGAGATTGTTATGCGCCTGAGCAAATCGAGATGGAAACTACTGGTTACATGCGCCGCCGTACCGCTCGCCGCGGCTGCCCTGTTGGCAGGCGTAATTCCGGCCAGCGCATCCGCACAGCCCTCCGCCAAGGCTCAGAGTGCCAAAGCGCTGAGGGCCGAAGGGTGCATAGAACTCAACCTGATCGACCGGATTGTCAATTACTACACCAACATGAACGTTTCGCCAGCTTCCGTTCACGTGGGCTTCAAGTCAGCCTTCTTTGACCAGCTATACGACAGCACCGGCACCGTGGTGGTGGGTTCCTCGGTCGGCACCCTGGACATCACGCACCAGCTCTCCAACGGAGACCTGAGTGAGTACATTGCCTACCAGCTTCAGTTTCCCGACGGCACTCTCGTGACCACAGGCGCCTACGACCGCACCGATGTGATCGCCGAGCAATGGCAGAGCGGCCCGATCAAGGGGACAAGCGGCCGGTACTTCGGAATGTCCGGTACCTATGACTGGCGGATCATCAGCACGACCGCTCCCGGAATTCCCGTGCAAGAAAAAATCGTCCTGTGCCGTTGACCGGGGTGGACAGCCCGGATATCCACCTGCTGTCGGTCGGCACGGTGCTTCCTGGGCCTGCCATTGACAACGCCGCACTGGCCAGGCACTTCCACATGAGCGCGACCTGGGAGCAGTGGATCGACGCCTTCGTGGGGACGCGGGCGCGGCACCTCGCGGTCGATCTGGCCACCGGCCAGGTGCGCTACTCGCTCGCTGACCTCGGCGAGACGGCTGCCTCCCGTGCGCTGGCCGCCGCGGGCATCGAACCCGGCGATGTGGACCTGGTCGTCATGGCCACCGCCACGCCCGACAAGCTCATGCCGGCGACGGTCAACATGATCGCCGACCGGCTCGGCATCGATGGGGTACCCACGTACCAACTGCAGTCCGGGTGCACCGGGGCCGTCCAGGCCCTGGACGTGGCGCAGCAAATGCTGGTGACCGGCCGGCACCGCACGGCCCTGGTCATCGGCGGCGACGTGTGCGCCAAGCATCTCGACGTCGACATGGACCTGGGCGGCCTTCCCCCGGCCCAGCTTGTCAACGTCGTCCTGTTCGGTGACGGCGCGGGCGCCGTGGTGCTCGGCACGGAGCCGTCATCCGGCTCGGCCGTGCTCCGCAGGAGCTTCGTCCGGCTCACCGGATTGCACCGGCCGCCCGGCCAGATCGTTGAATGGTTCGGCCTGGCGGACCGGCACAGCGATCGGTCCGCCGGGAGCGAGGACTACAAGGCGATCGAGGAGTGGGTTCCGGTGATGGCTGTGGAGATCCTCCAGGAGCTGCTCGACGACCTGGACTGGAAGGATACCGACGTCGACTACCTGCTGCCGCCGCAACTGTCTGGCCGTATGACGGAGCGAATCGTGGAAAGGCTCGCGATCCCGGGAGCCTGCGAGATCAGCTGCGTCGCCGATACCGGCAACACCGCCAACGCGCTCCCGTTCTTCCAGCTCGAACAGGTTCTTCCCCGGATGGTCAGCGGTGACCGCGCGCTGGCCATCACCGTCGAGTCCAGCAAGTGGATCAAGGCCGGATTCGCGCTGGAGAGGCCCTGATACCGATGTCTGCCGCCCCCTCGACAATCCGCGCAATTAACGGCGACCATGTCAATAGCGGTCCGCCCGGATCCGCTCTGGAGGAGCACCATGCGCATCCCCGCGGAATCTTTGTCCGGCCCGTCGGTCAGGGACAAGGTCGTCACCGCCGCCGAGGCGGTGCGGCTTATCCGTGATGGCGACTGGGTCGCGGTCGAGGGATTCGTGGGGCAGTGCTTCGCCGAGGAGCTGACGCTGGCGCTGGAGCAGCGTTTCCTGCTGACGGGCGCCCCCCGCGACCTCGGGCTGGTGTTTACCGTCGCGCCGGGGAACCGGCAGGGTCGCGGGCTGGACCGGCTCTGCCACGAGGGCCTGCTCAAGCGGGCCGTGGGCGGCCACTGGGGCTTGTCGCCCGAGCTGGGGAAGATGGCTGCGGACAACAAGATCGAGGCGCATAACCTGCCGCAGGGCGTCGTGGCGCAGCTGTTCAGGGACACCGCTGCCGGCAGGCCCGGCCTGCTGACCCGGGTGGGACTGGGAACCTTCGTCGACCCGCGGCACGGCGGCGGGAAGATCAACGAACGGACCACCGAGGACCGCGTCGAGCTGATCACCCTCGGTGGCGCGGAGTACCTGTTCTACAAGGCGCTGCCGCTCGACGTGGCGTTCCTGCGCGGCACCACCGCGGATCCCGAAGGGAACATCACCATGGAGCG
>JBEKKH010000270.1:0-9562 GCA_050010815.1 Streptosporangiaceae bacterium
ATATCCATCATCAACGCAGGCGCGCCCGCACCCCTATCCGTGGTGACGGGGATGCACTGTGCCCCGGTGGCCATCGTATACATCCTCCGGTTTACGCCCCGGGCGGCCGGGGGACCATCCGTCGTCCTCGCGCTCGGCGGTTGCCCGCACTCCTACGGCATCACGGTCAACGGCAGGCAGCAGCCGTCTCTCTGGGACAACGGCAAGCTACGCACGGCGGCAGGCACCCTGCTGGGCATCCGCTACCCGCTCGGTGCCTAACCCATGCCGCCCGTGTTCCCGCCGCCTTCCGCCGCTGCAGCTCACCGGCCAGCGACCCCATCAGGCGCGTCCTCGCCCTTTGGCTGCCACCGGGTTACCAACAGGACTTTTTGGAATGCCGCTTAGCAGAAATAATCCATAGAATTTCAGGCGCGGGATACTAGTGGCATGAGGGCCATAGGCGGGTTGTTAGTGCAGGCCAAGACCCTTCCCCGGTCGTCCCAGCCTTCTGTGTGCAACCGGTCGGTGCAATCATCGGTGAAACTTGCACAAAAAAATGATGAAATATTTAGCATTTGAAAACAACGTATTCCATGGCGTTAGCTTGGAGTCGTATAGAACGGGATCGCCGCCCCTGGTCGATCAACCGGACGGCGACCCCGCCTTCAAGACCCCTCCAGCTAAGAAAGGGTGCATTGATAAGATGAACATATCCAAAGCACGGCAGTCAATGCCAGACCAGAGCCCAGGTCCGCACTCTACGCCAGGACCGAGTCCGGCAACGGTGGCGCTTATCTTCACGGTCATCGTCATGCAGGTCCAGGTCACCGCGCTGGGAAACGCCCGTGATCTGCTACCGGTCCTCATCGCTGCGCTTCTGGCGACGGCTGGAGTGACTCCCGACCATCCAGAGAACTGACTCGGGTTGCCCGCTGCGGTGGTGCGCACGCCTGTGCCCGACGCCCAACCGCAGCGGGCTTCCTCGGCCGGCCGTTAGTTAGCAGTCCCTGGCCACTCGTGTCCCTGCTTCCGATAGCTGCCATCTCCTGCTCCGGGGCTCGGGTTTGCGTTTTTCGCGCCACGCTCATTGCCGTTTATGAGCGACTGGGCCGATCGTCTCGTCTGGGCCGATCGTCTCGTCGGCAAAGCTCATCCTGCGAGGATAACCTCGCGGTTACGTCTCCCAGCCGACAGCCGGCGGAATCCGGGGCGGCCCGGTTTTGTTGCAACTGACAGTATCTGGCCTTGTTTCTGACAGGCCCCCGCACCATCCCCCTTTTGGAGTGCTGAACACTATTGGCTGATCGTCTTGTCGTCCGTGGCGCGCGCGAGCACAACCTGAAGAATGTCTCGCTGGACCTGCCGAAGAACGCGATGATCGTTTTTACCGGCCTGTCGGGGTCGGGGAAGTCGAGCCTGGCTTTCGACACGATCTTCGCCGAGGGGCAGCGCCGGTACGTCGAATCGCTGTCCGCGTACGCACGGCAGTTCCTGGGCCAGCTGGACCGGCCGGACGTGGATGTCATCGACGGGCTGTCGCCGGCGGTGTCGATCGGCCAGAAGGCGGCCAGCGGGAACCCGCGTTCCACGGTGGGCACGATGACCGAGGTCTATGACTACCTGCGGCTGCTGTTCGCCCGGGTCGGCCAGCCGCACTGCCCCGTCTGCGGCCGGCCCGTCGCCACGCAGAGCCCGCAGCAGATCGTCGGGCAGGTGCTCGAGCTGGCGGAGGGCACCAGGTTCCAGGTGCTGGCCCCGGTCGTCCGCGGCCGCCCGGGGGAGCACGCCGAGCTGCTGCGCGACCTGGCGATCAAGGGCTACTCGCGGGCCAGGGTCGACGGGACCGTGATCCGGCTGGAGTCGGTGCTCGCCGGTGAACGGCCCGGCCTTGACCCCCACGGCACCCACGACATCGAGGTCGTGGTGGACCGGCTCGAGGTGAAACCGTCCGCGCGGCGCCGCCTCACCGATTCGGTGGAGACCGCGCTGGCGCTGTCCGGCGGCGTCGTCATCCTGGATTTCACCGATCGGCCCGCAGGCGACCCGCAGCGGGAGCAGATGTTCTCCGAGCACCTGGCGTGCCTGTACGACGACCTGTCCCTCGAGGAGCTCGAGCCCCGCTCGTTCTCGTTCAACTCGGCCTCGGGCGCGTGCCCGGAATGCACCGGCCTGGGCCGCCGGATGGAAGTCGACCGGGAGCTGATCGTGCCGGATGAGTCCAAGTCGCTGCGCGAGGGCGCCCTCGCCGTGTGGAGCGGCGGCCGGGCCGGCGACTACTTCCTCCGGCTCGCGCAGGCGCTCGGCCGCACGCTCGGGTTCACCGTGGACACCCCCTGGTCCGAGCTGCCCGCAGCGGCCAGGCAAGCCCTGCTGCACGGGCATGACCAGCCCGTTCATGTCCAGTACAAGACCGGGACCGGCAGGCTGCGCTCCTATCACGCTCCCTTCGAGGGCGCGATCCCCTACCTGGAGCGAAGGCAGGCCGAAGGCGAGAACGAGACCAGCGTCGCCGGGTTCATGCGGGAGGTGCCGTGCCCGGCCTGCCAGGGGACGCGGCTGAAGGCCGCCGCCCGCGCGGTGCAGGTAGACGGCTGGTCCATCGCTGACTTCTGCGCGCTGCCCGTCAGCGAGCTCGCCGAGCGCCTGCGCGCGCTGGAGCTCCCGGGGTCAGCCGGAGCGATCTGCGCCCCGATCCTGGTCGAGCTGGCCTCGCGTCTGCAGTTCCTGCTGGATGTGGGCCTGGATTACCTGTCGCTTGACCGGGCGTCGGCGACCCTGTCCGGCGGCGAGGCGCAGCGGATCCGGCTCGCGTCCCAGATCGGCTCCGGCCTGACCGGCGTGCTGTACGTGCTGGACGAGCCGTCGATCGGCCTGCACCAGCGCGACAACGACCGGCTGCGCCGGACGCTGACCCGGCTCCGCGACCTGGGTAACACGCTGATCGTCGTCGAGCATGACGAGGACACCATCCGGGCCGCCGACTGGGTCGTGGACATCGGTCCGCAGGCCGGCGAAGGCGGCGGCCATATCGTCGTGTCCGGCCCGCAGGAGGCTCTCCTGGCCTGCCGTGAGTCGCTGACCGGCGCCTACCTGACCGGGCGGAGGTCCATTCCCGTGCCGGGCGTACGCCGGAAGCGTTCGGCGGCCAAAGAGCTTGTGGTGCAGGGCGCCAGCGCGAACAACCTGCGGAACCTGGACGTCGCGTTCCCCCTCGGCCTGCTGACCGCCGTCACCGGCGTGTCCGGATCCGGTAAGTCCACGCTGGTCAACGACATCCTCTACCGCGCCCTGGCCCGGGAACTCAACGGCGCGGGGACCGTGCCCGGCCGGCACACCAGGGTCACCGGCATGCAGCACCTGGACAAGGTGGTGCGGGTGGACCAGGGCCCGATCGGCCTGACCCCGAGGTCCAACCCCGCCACCTACACCGGCGTCTTCGACCACATCCGCAGGCTGTTCGCGCAGACCCCCGAGGCGAAGGTCCGCGGCTACCAGCCCGGCCGGTTCTCCTTCAACGTCAAGGGCGGCCGCTGCGAGGCCTGCGCCGGCGACGGCACGATCAAGATCGAGATGCAGTTCCTGCCGGACGTGTACGTGCCCTGCGAGGCCTGTCACGGGGCCAGGTACAACGCCGACACCCTGCAGGTGCACTACAAGGGCAAGTCGATCGCCGAGGTGCTGGCGATGCCGATCGAGGAGGCGGCCGGGTTCTTCGCGCCCGTGCCCGCCATCCACCGTCACCTCAAGACGCTGGTCGACGTGGGCCTGGGCTACATGCGGCTCGGCCAGCCCGCGACCACCCTGTCCGGCGGCGAGGCGCAGCGCGTCAAGCTGGCCGCTGAGCTGCAGCGCCGGCCGGCCGGCCGGACCGCCTACGTGCTGGACGAGCCGACCACGGGTCTGCACTTCGAGGACATCCGCAAGCTGCTTGACGTGCTGACCCGGCTGGTGGAAGCCGGCCACACGGTCATCGTGATCGAGCACAACCTGGACGTCATCAAGACCGCGGACTGGGTCATCGACCTCGGCCCGGAGGGCGGCTCGCGCGGCGGCTCGGTCCTGGCGGCAGGCCCGCCCGAGCAGATCGCCCAGGTCGAGGAGAGCCACACCGGCCGGTACCTCAAGAAGCTCCTCGACCCCCCACCCATCTCCTCGGGAAAGGCCGCCTGATCGTGTGATGCGGTGTACCTCCCTGGTCAAGTCATGATCAAATGCGATATTGGCTGATGGTCAGCCGGGTGACGAAGGGGAGGCACCGTGGGGGTTCGACGTGCGCATCTGGTCGGCAGTTTTCCGGCGGCCACCGCAGAGGAGGCCATGCGGCTCGCGGTCGAGCGGCTCGGCCCGGACCTGGACTGCCTGCCGGACGGTGAGACCGGCGCGCGCCGGAACTGGGTGATCAGCATGATCGAAGGTTTCCGCGTCCACCCGGACCTCAAGCTCGTCAAACAGGGCGACTGGTCGGATTACGACAAGACGCCGCGCTTTGCCCTGCAGCCCGGGCACCGGCTCTACGGTGCGGCGCTTGACCTGGGCATTTACGCCGCCGCCCGCGCGGCCATGCCCGAGTTCGACACCTTGCGGGCCGCGATGGACCCGACGTCACCGGGCCGGCCGCGCTTCCAGGTCGGCATCCCGGGTGACGTCGACCTGGCCCTGTTCACGTTCGGCCCGTCCGGTCCCGTGCGGCACCTGCGGCCCTTCACCGAAGCGCTGGCCATCACCATGCATCAGACCAGCAAGCTGTACGGCGACGACGTGCTGTTCCAGATCGAGGTCCCGGTGGAGCTGGTGCTGCTGGCTCGCGCGCCTTCCCAGCTGAGGCCCGTCCTGGCCGGGCTGCTGGCGCGGCGGATCGCGGCGCTCGCGCAGGGCGCCCCCGAGGGGGCCAGGTTCGGCATCCACCTGTGCCTCGGCGACATGAACCACCGGGCCCTGGGCCGGATCTCAGACGCCTCGCCGCTGGTGGCGCTGGCCAACGCCGTGGCCGGCCGCTGGCCGGCCGGGCGTCCGCTGGAGTACGTGCACGTGCCGCTGGCGGCCGCCGACCAGCCGCCATCCAGCCACGCCGCGTTCTACCAGCCGCTGAGCGGCCTGGCGCTCGGGCCGGAGGTCCGGTTCATCGCGGGCTTCGCGCACGAGGACCAGGACGTGGCCACCCAGTTCCTGATCCGCGAGATGATCGAGGACGCGGTCGGTCAGCCGGTGGACGTGTCCACCAGCTGCGGCCTGGGCCGCCGCGAGCCCGAAGCCGCCCGGGCCGCGCTGGACCGGATCAAGCTCCTGCTCTCCGAGCGGCCCGCCGTCTGACGGCAGGTTCCGCGTGCCGCACCTTCGCACACCGCGCCTTCGCGGGCCGGCCGGCGCCTGTGACATTATTATCTTATGTCAGTATCTATTTTCGAACACAAGCCAGAGTGCTGCCCATTCGGGCACGAGCTATGGCCCGGCCGGGCGCGGGTCAGCTGGAAGCCCTGTATCTGCGCGGCCGCCAGGGAAAGGGCCGGGCTCGGCCGCGGCATGGGTCACGTATGGGTGTCCTGCGAGGCTTGCCACCAGCAGCTCTGGGACACGACGTTCTACGAGCCCCCGCACGACATCAGGCACCCTAGATATGACACTGACTGGGACCCAGTCCCGAATCTAGACATTTGACGGGACTAGGCTCGGGGGAGACTGAGGACCACCAGCCGCATCAGAAGGAGTGTCGATGAAGACAAAGGCCGCTGTCGTCTACGAGCCGGGCAAGCGCATCGAGATCGAGGAGCTCGACCTCGACGGGCCCCAGGAGGGTGAGGTCCTCATCCGCTACACCCACGCGGGCCTGTGCCACTCTGACGTTCACGTCGCGCACGGGGACCTCGAGGCCCGGCTGCCCATGGTGCTCGGCCATGAGGGCGCAGGGATCATCGAGGAGATCGGGACAGGAGTGACGCGGGTGAAACCCGGCGATCATGTGGTGTGCTCCTTCATCCCGAACTGCGGTGTCTGCCGTTACTGCGCCACCGGCCGCCAGTCGATCTGCGACATGGGCGCGACGATCCTCGAGGGCTACCTGCCCGGCGAGCGGTTCCCGATCACCGGGCCGCGCGGCCAGTACGGCGCCATGTGCATGATCGGCACGTTCAGCCAGTGGGGCGTGATCAGCCAGACCTCGGTCATCAAGGTCGATGACGACCTGCCCCTGGACAAGGCCGTGCTCGTCGGCTGCGGCGTCCCGACCGGGTGGGGCTCCGCCGTGAACACCGCCAACGTCGCCCCCGGCGACACGGTGGCGGTCTTCGGCGTGGGCGGCATCGGCATCAACGCGGTGCAAGGCGCCCGCTACGCCGGCGCGAAGAACGTCATCGCCATCGACCCGCTGGAGAACAAGCGGGAGAAGGCGATGGAGCTCGGCGCGACCCACGCCTTCGCCACGGCCGCCGAAGCCCAGGCGGCGATCACCGAGATGACCCGGGGCCAGCTCGCCGACTCCGCTATCCTCACGGTCGGCCTGATGGACGCCGATGTCGTTTCCGCCGGGTTCAACGCGGTCGGCAAGGGCGGTGTGGTCGTGCTGACCGGGCTGAACAAGCTGATGGAGCCGACGATCCAGCTGCCGGGGACCATCCTGACCCTGTTCCGCAAGACCGTGAAGGGCAGCTTGTTCGGCGACTGCAACCCGACCACCGACATCCCCAAGCTCCTCGGCCTGTACCAGTCAGGTGACCTCAAGCTCGACGAGATCATCACCCGGACGTACACCCTGGATGAGGTCAACGAGGGCTACGACGACCTGCTGGCCGGCAAGAACGTCCGTGGCGTCGTCGTCCACGAGCACTGAGGCCACGGGCCAGGCGATCCGAGATCACTGACGTATGACGAAACAGGTCGTGGGGCGCCAGCGCGAACTTGAGCTGGTGCGAGCCGCTCTCGCGTCTGGCGCCCACATCCTGCTCGAGGGGCCGCCGGGTACCGGCAAGTCCACCCTGCTGCGGCAGGTCGCGCAGGCCAGGCACGCCGAATTCGTGCTGGTGGAGGGCAGCGCCGAGCTGACCCCGGCCCGCCTGATCGGGTCGTTCGACCCGGCCCTGGTCCTGGAACAGGGGTATCGGCCGGAGAACTTCTCCGACGGCCCGCTGGTCCGGGCCATGCGTGACGGCGGCCTGCTGTACGTCGAGGAGCTCAACCGGGTTCCCGAAGAGACGATCAACGTCCTGCTCACCGTCATGTCCGAGGGCGACATCAACGTGCCGCGGCTCGGGCGGATCACCGCCAGTGACAGCTTCCGGCTGGTGGCCGCGATGAACCCGTACGACTCGGTCGGCACTTCGCGGCTGTCGATGGCGCTGTACGACCGGACCTGCCGGATCGCCGTCGGCTACCAGGACGCCGAGCACGAGCGCCAGATCGTCTCGCTCGCCGCCCCGGACGCCAAGCAGACCCTGGTCGCCGAGGCGGTCGAACTCGCCCGCGCCACCCGGGAACATCCCGACCTGCGCTCGGGCACGTCGGTCCGCGGCGCCATCGACTACGCCCGGCTGGTCCCCGAGCTCGCCGGGATCCGCGGCGTGCCCGCCGACGACTGGCCGGTCGGGCTGGACGCCGCCCTGACCACCTTGTCCGGGCGGGTGCGGCGGACCGAATCGTGCCAGCGTTCGGCCGATGCGGTCATCGAAGAGATATTCAGGAAAGTCCGCGCCATCCGGCCCGACGCAGACTCACCGGGAGGCGAGGACAGCCCGGGGGAATGACGAGCCCGCCGGCGGCCGCAGCGGCCGGCGGGCAGCAGCGCCAGCGACCACGTCCCAATTCCCCCAAGTCCGGCCGCCCCGAAGGAAAGACGACGGGGCGGCACGAGCTCTCCCGGCATGCCCGCTTCGCCGAGATCAGCCCCGAGGTCGGTGTTCTCGACGAGCAGGCGCTCAACCGGGCCCTGGGCGAAGACCCCGCCACCTTCGAGCTGCTCGCCGCCATGACCAACGCCACCGACGAGAGCCTGCGGGCCGCCGCGATCAGGCTCAGCGCGAGCATCGTGCTCGAGCGAGCCCGGGCCGGGCGAACCTCGATGCGCGGAATTTCCCGGCTACGCCCCGTCCGCGGCGCCGCCGACGGTGACCTCGATATCGACGCCTCGATCGACGGCGTCTCGGCGGCCCGCGCCGAAGCCAGGCCGGTAGTGGCCGATGACCTGATCACCGTGCACTGGGCCCGGGCGCATACCGCCTTCGCCGTCGTCGTGGACCGGTCGGGCTCGATGACCGGCGCGCGGCTGGCCGCGGCGGCGACCGTCGCCGCCGCCTGCGCGCTGCGCGCCCCGCGCGAGCACGCCGTCCTGTCCTTCGCCGCGTCCGTCGACCTCATCCGCCCCCTGGCCAGTGATATCGCCCCTGCCGTGGTGTCGGAGCGGCTGCTGCGGTTGCGCGGGCACGGGGTCACCCGGCTGGCCGACGCCCTGCAAGCCGCGCGCGAGCAGCTGGCGGACGCCCGGGCCCGCCGCCGGGTCGTCATCCTGCTGTCGGACTGCCGGACCACCGATGACGACGACACCGTGGCGACGGCACGCTCCCTGCCGGAACTGATCATCTTGGCCCCCGCCGATGATCACGAGCAGGCCGCTCAGCTCGCGGACCTCACGGGCGCACGCTGGGCCGTGCTCGCGAACCCGCTGGACGCGGCGGCGACCCTGGACGACCTGCTGGAAACCCGGACCCCCGGCCACCCGGCCGGCTAGCCGCGATCACGTTCCGGCCTCCGGCGGCGTGCCCGGACAGATCGAGCGCGACGACCCGCCAGCCGTTCGCGAGCCGGCGCCACCGGGAGGGGCCTGGCCGCTGCTGACCGCCCCGCCAGGGACCGTTTAGGGTGCAGCTATGGAGCCAGCTCAGACGCACCGCGAGCCGGTGGACCCGCCGGCGCCCCCAGGTGAGAGCCTCCTGGTCGAGGCGCTGAGCCGGGGGCTGCCCGGCGACCGCCTGGTGGTCGATCCGGACGTGCTCGCCGCCATGTCGCACGACGAAGCCGAGTGGGCGCCGGCCGGGAAGGCGGCCGCCGGGGTGCGGGCCCGGTCAGAAGCCGAGGTGCAGCACGTCGTCCGCACCTGTGCTGCGTCCGGGGCTCCCGTCGTGCCGCGCGGCGCGGGTACCGGGCTGTCCGGCGGCGCCAACGCGGTTAGCGGCTGTGTTGTCCTTGACCTGTCGCGGATGGACCAGGTCCTGGAGATCGACCCGGACAACCTGGTCTGCGTCGTCCAGCCGGGCGCGGTCAACAATGACGTCAAGGCCGCCGTCGCGGAACACGGCCTGTGGTACCCGCCGGACCCGGCCAGCGCTCCGTGGTCGACGATCGGCGGCAACGTCGCGACCAACGCGGGCGGCCTGTGCTGCCTGAAGTACGGCGTCACCCGCGACTACGTGCTGGGCCTGCGTGCCGTCGTGGGCGGCGCCGTCGCCTACGGTGACGCGGTCCGCCTCGGGCGACGCACGACCAAGGGCGTGGCCGGGCTCGACATGGTCGGGCTCTTCGTCGGATCCGAGGGCACGCTCGGCGTGGTCACCGAGGTAACCCTGCGGCTTCGGCCCGCGCCGGCCGGGATCCCGCG
>JBEKKH010000271.1:0-9497 GCA_050010815.1 Streptosporangiaceae bacterium
CGGCGGTGTCGCGCTGGGACTGGCCGACTCCGAGGCTGTCCGTGCGGCGTACGAGACGATGCAGGCTCGCCTCGGCACCCAGATGGGCGGGGCGGTGATCCAGCCGATGGCGTCGCCAGGTGTGGAGGCGATCGTCGGGCTGGCCGCCGATCCCGAGTTCGGCCCGGTGGTGATGGCCGGCCTCGGCGGCGTCATGACCGACCTGCTGCAGGACCGCGCCTTTGCCGTCCCGCCGCTCGAACCCGGCGCCGCCGAGGCCATGGTCGCCTCGCTCCGGGCCGCGCCGCTGCTTGACGGCTACCGGGGCGCGCCGAAAGCAGATCGCCAGGCCCTCGTGGCGGTGCTCGAGCAGGTAGCTCGCGTCGCCGAGGAAGTTCCCGAGCTCGTCGAGCTCGACCTCAACCCCATCGTGGTCAGCTCCGCCGGAGCGGTCGCCGTCGACTGCAAGGCCCGGCTGGCCCCGCGCCAGCCAGGTCCCGGCCCGCTATTCCCCGCGCTGCGCCGCCGACCACAGATTCCGAGCAGCGAGACACGATCGGTGCCGCCAGTCAGCTAAGGCCATTGGGGTCAGCGTCCGTTAAGAGACCCGGGGTTCAGGTCTTCCGGCGTCACGAGGTTCAGCACCTGCCTGTTAATCAGGTTGAGGTTGGCCGCATGGTAGGCCTTGGCCACCAGCCCCGAGCAACTGGCCAGGGGGTCGAAGACGTAGAAGTCCGACAGGTCGATGCCCCAATAGTCCCGGATGAACACGGCCGACCATACGGGATAGTCGTACGGCTGGCCAAGCCGATTGGTCACATATTCGGCAACCCGGTTACGCCGGCTCTGCGGGACCTGGCCGCCGTCTGGCGCGCTGCGCACGCCGAACCAGGAGATATCTTGTGCCGGGTACTCGGCGACGGTGCGCTCACGAACGCAATCAAACCATGCTTCGACAAGCTGGCCGTGGCCAACATAGACCACTGCGTGCGAGAACCGCCGGCCGAGCAACATGGCCTCGATATGCGCTGGTGCTCCCGGCATCTTCACGAGGCCGTAATCACCTGGCAACGGTTCTTGGGTCGGCTGCGCTTTGTAGATTGTTAGACTGGACAACTTGGTGCCCCTTCCACTTTTCATTCGGCGC
Organism: Streptosporangiaceae bacterium; assembly: GCA_050010815.1. Lineage (GTDB taxonomy): Bacteria > Actinomycetota > Actinomycetes > Streptosporangiales > Streptosporangiaceae > Palsa-504. The sequence continues at coordinate 1,127 of JBEKKH010000271.1, forward strand.
CAGCGCCAGCGCCAGCAGTGGTGGCGGCGGCGGCGGAAACATCGAGAGACGCCGCATGGTTAACCTCCGCAGGCAAACCCGAAGTACCGTGAGCTGCCCACATGCTCAGGTTGTGGCAGCCGTCGCACCGGGCCCAGATCCAAAGGTCGCATCCGTCGCGCCAAAAGCCCCATACCGTTGCGGGACACGGGAACCCAGGGGTCGCTGGCGGCAGCGTCCACCAGGTCCAGGCTGCCATCCCGTGTCATCCCTCTCCTCCGTCACGCTGCCGGGCCGCGCGCAGGGTTGTTGCCGATACACGTTTACTGCAGTTTCCGAGACGCAGAAGGCCCTCTCCCTGGTGGGAGAGGGCCTTGAACTGCGGAAACTAGTAGCGGGGGCAGGATTTGAACCTGCGACCTCTGGGTTATGAGCCCAGCGAGCTACCGAACTGCTCCACCCCGCGTCGCGTACTCATACTTTATGAACTCCCGGCGGCCAAAGCAAATCAACTCAGGCTCGCCCGGCTGACCTGCCGAACCTCCGCGCACTTACGGCCAGGCTGCGCCACCAGCCCCGGGCAGGGCGTAATCTTCCGCCATGACCGAGGTCGTGATCTACACAGACGGCGCGTGCAGCGGGAACCCGGGACCGGGCGGCTGGGGGGTGGTGCTCCGCTGGCAGGACACAGAAAAGGAGCTGTACGGCGGCGACCCGCAGACCACCAACAACCGGATGGAGCTGACCGCCGCCATCCAGGCGCTGGAGTCACTGCAGCGGCCCGCGCGAGTGAACCTGCACACGGACAGTAAGTACGTGCTCGACGGCATCACTAAGTGGATCAAAGGCTGGCAACGAAACGGCTGGCTGACCTCGGCCAGGAAACCGGTCAAGAACGCCGACCTGTGGCGCAGGCTGACCGAGGCCATGAGCCGCCACGAGGTCGCCTGGACCTGGGTGAAAGGCCACGCGGGCGATCCGGGCAACGAGCACGCAGACGAACTGGCCAGGCGCGGCATCGAGGAGGCGGCTGGCGCCGCGCATCCGGTGTAAGCCGCGGGACCCGTACGGCGGGGCGAAGACCACGATCAGGGCCAGGTCCGCGACGATCTCGGTGAACGAGTGCGCCTCCCCGGCCGGGACGAACACCACGCTGCCCGGCCCGACCTCGGCCGAACCCGAGTCGGCCACCAGCGTGGCACGGCCCGACTGCACCACGTAGATCTCGTCCTCGGTGTGCGGGCTCTGGTCATCGAGCCCCCCGGCGGTAGATCCCGGCCTCGGCGATGATGCGCACGGGTGAGCTGAGCCCTTCGTGTCGGAATCAGCCCATTGTGCCAGTAGAAGCGGCGCGGGCAGGCGACGGGTTGTCCTCGAACAGCAGCAGCCACGCGACGTTGAAGCCGAGGAAGACCAGGATCGTCAGCAGCACCGCCTCGGCGCGGAGCACGGCGAGTCCCCCGAAGACAGCGAGCGCCCCGATAGCGATGTAAAGAACGATTGCCGTTGCGTAGGCGGCCAGGCCCAGCCGGTCGGCGACGGGAAGGCGGCGCTCCCGCTTGCGGCGGTTTTCTACCGGGAGCGGGAAGCCACGTACCGCGGTCATTATCAACGCCCCGCTGAACGCGATGGTCGCGAACGACACCTGCCAGAAAATGTGCGTGTTCTCGTCTATTAACGAAAAAACGCTCATCATGCCGGGCAGGGCGAAGTGCAGGGCGACTCCGTAGGAACGGCGCCTGCGGGCCGGATCCTTCTGCCAGTCATTGATACGCAGCTGCACGACGACAAGCCAGAGGCCCAGGAGAGCGAAACATACCGTGGAGAAAGCCCCGTAAAAGTCTTTAAGCGCCATTGTTCCCTCCACGCCCACGCGGTCACGCGCCTACAACCTAAAGTGACTCTATCGTCACACACGGATAGGTCAGCCGTGGACTATATCGGTGTGGTGGCAGAAATGCACGCGGTCGGGTTGCAGGGACCGGACTCGCTGTACCGACTCGCGCCACGCCGGGACGTCGCTGGCCTGACCGGGCGGAAGCTGGCCGCGGTCCGGTTCTGTGTACTGCCGCGGCGTGTAGGCCGCGTCGCCGATCAGCAGGTCGAAGCCAGCGGGGCCAGCGGGGCCAGCGGGGTCGTCCTGGCCGCCCCGCACCACCACGCACTGGTGCCCCACCGTGTGCCCGGGGGTGGCGATGACCTCCAGGCCGGGCAGCACCTCGGTGTCCCCGTCGAGCAGTTCGAACCGGGCGTTCATGAAGTCGAACCACTCGTACAGCTCGGGTTCCTCGCGCCGGGCCCGGCTGAGCTCGGCGCGCTGCACGTAGGCCGGCGCGTGCTTGAACACGGCGTTCTGGCCGCAGTGGTCGAAGTGCAGGTGGGTGTTGATCACCAGCCCGATATCGGCCGGGCTCATGTCCAGCTCGGCCAGCGCGTCCGCCACCGAGCGGTTGACGACACGCCAGTCGTCAAGCACGTCCGGCGGGCCGCCGACCCCGGTGTCGACCAGCACCGCTCCGCCGGGATGGGTGACAACAAACCCGTGCACCGGCCACCGGCCGCCGTCGATGCCCTGCAGGCTGGCCAGGTGCAGCCGTTTGATCTCCAGCATTCCCGCATTGTTCGCCCGGCGCCATCGCGGGTCAACCGATAAGTACCTTTAGTGCGCCGGAGGACTACGGCGCACCACCAGCACCACCGCCCCGACGATGAGAGCGCCCCCGCCGATCATCACCGGGGTCAGCCGCTCGCTCAAGATGAGCGTGCCGAGCAGGACCGCGATGACCGGGTTCACGTACGCGTAGGTCGCGACCGTCGCGGTGGGCAGCGCCCGGACCGCGATACCGTACGCGGAAAATGCCACGATCGAACCCATCACGATCAGGTAGCCAAGCGCGAGCCATGACCGCACCGACACCTGCGCCAGGTGCAACGAGCCGAACTCTCCCGTGGCCGCGGCCAGCACCAGCAGCGCCGCCCCGCCGCTGAGCAGCTGCATCCCGCTGGTCAGCGCCGGGCTGGAGGGAAGCGTGACCCGGCGGGCCATGATCGTGCCCAGGGCCCACATCGCCGCCGCGCCGAGGATGATGACCACGCCGGCCACGGAAAACCCGCCGGATCGGCCGCCGACACCGGACAGCAGGGCCACCCCGGCCAGCCCGAGCGCCAGCCCGGCCACCGGCGCGAGCCCGAGCCGGGCGTGGTTCAGCCCGGCGTCGATGCCGAGCAGCCACAGCGGCACGGTGGCGACCAGCAGGGCGGCCAGCCCGGACGGCACGGTCTTCTCCCCGACGCCCACGACCCCGTTGGCCACAAGCAGCAAGATCCCGACGATGGCGCAGCCCGCCCACTCCGCCCGGCTGGGCCGGTACCGCACCGCCTGACCCGCCGCCCGCGCCGCCGTCCGGCGGCTCCGCAGGGCAATGGGGAACATGATCAGGCCGGCCACCAGGTTCCGGGCCGCCGCCATCAGCAGCGGCGGGATCGTCTCGACGCCGACCCTGATGGCCAGGTACGTGCTGCCCCACACCAGGTACACGATGAGCAGGGACGCCCAGGCCGCCACGCTGACCTGCCGCACCGGTCCCGTTTCTTCTTGATCCCGAACGGACCCGCCTGCACGCGGCCCGCTCTCTTCCTGCCCATCCGGGGCGGACGTCACAGGAATGTTGCGATTGCTCATGATCTACCAGCCTGCCCGCCGTAGGGCCCGCTGACGAGTGGCAGCATCGCCGTTGTTAAGCGAGATCCTGCCACTGGATGGCGAGCGCGATGGCCGCGGACCGCCGCGGGCCCGGATACGCTAACGGCGTGCCGGATAGCCGCGTAGCCCGCCTGCGGGAGAGCCCGTGGCTGCGGGCAGCGCTCCTGACGGTCGTGGTCGGGCTGGCCGTGTACGGGCTGGCCTCTCAGTGGTCGCAGGTACACACGGACCTGGCCAAGCTGGCGGCCGGCGAGGTAGCGGGCGCAGCGGTGTGCGTGATCGCCGGGCTCGGCTGCATGATGCTGGCCTGGCGGGCGCTGCTCGCCGACCTCGGCTCACCACTGCCGCTACCCGCCGCGATCCGGGTGATGTTCATCGGACAGCTCGGCAAGTACGTGCCCGGGGCCGTGTGGGCCGTGGCGGCGCAGGTCGAGCTGGCCCGCGACTACCAGGTCCCGCGCAGGCGCAGCGCCACCGCCAGCCTGGTCGGGATGGCAACCACCCTGGTGGTGGGCCTGGTGGCGGCGGGCGTGATGCTGCCGCTGACCTCGACGAGCGCGGTACGGCACTACTGGTGGGTGCTGGCCATCACGCCGCTCGCGGTGGCCTGCCTGTACCCCAAGTTCATCAAGTTCGGCCTGGACCTGGTGCTGAAGACCGTGCACAGGCCGCCGCTCGAGAAGTCGATCAGCGTGCGCGGCATGGCTCGTGCACTGGCCTGGACCGCGCTCGGCTGGCTCTTCTACGGCGCGCACGCCTGGCTGCTGATCAGCGAGTTCGCCGGGCACGGCGGCCACGTGCTGGCCCTGTCGCTGGGCGCCTACGCGCTGGCCTGGTCGGTCGGTTTCCTCATCATCTTCGTCCCCGGCGGCATCGGCGCGCGGGAGGTCGCCCTGATCGCCGTGCTCGCCCCGGTCATGTCGTCCGCGTCCGCCCTGGTCGTCGCGCTCGCCTCACGGGTGGTCATGACGATCGGCGACCTGGTGTGGGCCGGTGCCGGACTGGTCATCGGCCGGGCTCAGCGCCGCTCGAGGCAGGCGCCAGGCGGCTCGGGCCAGGCGCCAGGCGGCTCGGGCCAGGCGCCAAGCCGCTCGGCGGAGGCGACGGCCGCGCCGAAGCCGGCGCGGTCGGCCGCCCTAAGCGGGCCAGCAGAGCCCGCAGATACTCCGTCCAGCCCGGCTCGGGATCGGTAGCCGTCACTCCGGCCCGAAGCCGACGCGCCGTCCCCGGTCCGCTGATCTCCCGCAGCACCCGGGCCAGATCCGCGACGTCCCCGGGTGCGCAGGTCAGCCCGTCGACGCCGTCCCGCACGAGGTCGGCGAGCACCCCGGCCGTGGTGGTGATCACGGGCACGCCGTGCGCGAACGCGAGCAGGGCGTTCTGAGAGGCGGTCGCCTCCCGGTAGGGCAGCACGAGCACATCCGCTGCCGCGAACAGCGCCGGGATCCCGGAGGCCGGCACATAGCCAGGACGCAACCGTACCCGGTCCTGCAGGCCAAGCTCGGCGATCAGCTTCTCCGTCCCACCGGTACCGCCCCAGAACTCCCCCGCGACCGTCAGCGTGAGATGCTCCGGCGCCCGCGCCATGGCCCGCAGCAGCACGTCCAGCCCCTTGTACGGCCGCACGATACCAAAGAACAGCAGCCGCACCCCGCCTCCCGACCCGTTGGCAGACGCCCTCTCCGAGGACGGATCCAGGAGACCCGGCGCCCCCTCCCCCCGGGAGGCCAGGGGACCCGGCGTCCCCCCCGCAGGGGGGCCAGGGGGGGACGGGGGGGCGGGCAGCCCCCCCGTGATCGGGGGGGTCCGGGGGGTCGCCTCCCCGGGCAAACACGGATAACACGGCAGGTGGGAGGGCATCCGGGCGGTGACCACGGCGACGGCGGGCGCCAGCGTGCGAGCGAGCTCGGCCTGGGCGGGCGAATGTGTGAGCACCGTGTCCACGTGGGCGAGCAGGATCCTGGTCAGCACCACATCGCCTGCCCTGCGCTCGTGCGGGAGCACGTTGTGGCAGATCACCATGGTGCGCGGGCGGTGCGAGAGGGACGGGCTTGAGGCCAGCCGCAAGCTGGCCAGGATGGCCAGGTAAGCGGGCACCTGCAGCGGGGTCAGCAGGACGAAGATCACCAGGTCGGCGGAGGCGAGCCTGCGGCCCGCGGCGAGCCAGCCGTCCGGCCGGTACCAGGCCAGGCGGTGGCGGGTCTTCGGGTACGGCTCGCCCTCCGGCACCTCGATGGTCTGCTGGCCGGGGTAGAGCCGAGCCGGGTACTGGGCCCGCCAGGACTCGATGACGACGTCGTGGCCCGCGGCGGCCAGCCGGTGCGCCAGGTCGGTAGTGTGCCGCGCCCCGCCGCCCTTGTACGGGTGCGCGGGCCCGACCAGGACGATCCTCACGTGTCGGGGCGGGAACGGATGATCAGGTCGGCCGGGCGGGCCATCGAGGTGAGGCGAGGGAAATCCGGCTCGACGCGGCGCGGCCGGACCAGCGTCTGGCCCGAAGCGGGCGGGATCACCTGGTCCCCGGGCTCCGGGACGGAGCCGGATGCGAATGTGCTCACGACCGGGGAGAATACTCTCCGCCCAGGGTTTCCGTGCCCTTTGCGCAGCGGGCCAGGTTACGTCGCCGCTCCGGCGGGCGCCGTGACGGCCGGCTGCGACATCCAGACCGTGTAGTGAATGAGCCAGGTGCGGGTCGGCGGCGAGGTCAGGTTGTGCGCCTCCTGGGTGGTCAGCAGGTTGACCACCTCACGGGGCGTGCCGCCGGCCGACGTGAGTTCGGACTCGTTCTCGGCGAGCACGACCGGGCGCCTGCCGGTTCCCTCGATGCCGGCCACCACCGCGCTGACCGTGGCCGGGGTGACCGTGGTCAGTCCCACCGCGGGCGTGTCGCACATGCCGCGGACCAGCTGAGCGAACCGGTCGGCGGTGAGCTGATCGAGGATGACCACGGAGGCGTTCGGCCCGATCGCCGCGCACAGCTTGTTCACGGCGGCGAGCTCGCCCGCACCGATCCGGCGGAACGCCATGCCGTGGGCGCTGAGGTGACGGCCGGAGGCGGTCGTCGTGAAGCCGAGGTCAAGATTGGTCAACGCGGTCGGGATGAGCAGCGACGCCACACAGCAAGAGGCCACCACCGCGGCGGTGACCCGGGACCGGCCGAGCTGTCCGGCCCGGTCCTTCAGCCAGACCGACGCCCAGATGGCGCCGAGGATCAGGCCGGGCAGGACGAACGGGACCAGCCGCCTGCTCGCCCACGGCTGGTCCGGCGCGACCGCGGGGCGGTAAAGCACGGTCACGATCACCCAGACGGCGATCATGCCCGGCAGTGCCCAGGCCCGGAGCGCCTTGGCGGGGTCCTGCCAGGTGGTCAGGGCGCGCACGCCGCGGCGGGCCAGGATCGCCAAGCCGAAGGCGCCAAGGAGCACGGCGGGCAGTCCGATGTACCAGACCACCCAGTACAAACTGTTCTGGTAGTACTGCTGGCGGCCGTCGATGGGCAGGCCCGCGAGCTTTTGCAACTCGGCCACGTAGGCGATCGAGGTCGGATCGGTTTCCCCGGCCACCGTCTGGACCAGCGGCCGGACCGCGAAGCCGACGAATATGAGCACGGTCACGACCCCGGCGGCCGCGGGCAGCCAGCGCACGACGCGGGCCTTTCGCCAGGTGACCAGCGTGGCCCGGGCCCGGCGGTTCGAGGTCACAGCCACCGCCGCCGCGGTAAGCAGGACGACGATCGCGGTGCCCAGGGCCAGCGGGCGCAGCGAGGGTGCTTCCAGGTCCAGGTACGGGCGGGACAGCAGGTAGCCGTCGACTAGCCCGTACCCCACCCCGATGACCAGCGTCACCACGAACGGGACGGCAGGCCGCCGTCGCGCCGCCAGCAGCAGGCCGGCGAACAGGACGGCGGGCACGATGTCACTCAGACCGTCGATGCGGACCACGATGGTCAGCCCGAGGGCCAGGCCGCCCAGCGCGGCCAGCACCTTATCCTGGGCCAGCCAGCCGGGGCGGCGGGGGCGCGTGGCCACCAGGGAGTCGGCCAGCAGGCACAGGCCACCGAAGAGCAGCACCTGAGCCAGCGGTTCGCTGAACGTGCTGCGGCTGGTGTACTGCTCGGGCAGGCTCAGCGCCAGGACGGCCGCCGCCGCGGGCGCCCAGCGCGGCCCGACCAGGCGGGCCGCCAGGCCGCCGAACGAGAGCACCGCGCACCCGCCGATCACCGGCGTGGTCACCAGCGCGGCCGGTACCCCGCCCAGCCAGACCGCCGCCGCCAGGACCATCGGCATCCCGGTCATGAACTGCGGCACGATCGCGGAACCGCTCGGGTAATAGTTGAAACTGGCAAACGACAAGCCGGGGTGCGACCCGCCGAACGCGGCCAGCGAGTCCGGGATCGGTAGCGAGCCGTGGTGCGCCAGCCAGTACCCCACCTGAAGGTAGGTGGAGGGGTCACGCATGAAGATGATCTGCTCGGTCCGCTCGGCGATCTGCCAGATCGTGAACACCACCGCCACCGCCACCGTGCCCGCCACGGCCCACCACGGGACCGCGGGGTGCGAGGCCGGGCGGTCCGGGGCCGGGCTGTCCGGGGCCGGGTGCTCTGAGGCCGGGCGGTCCGAAGCCAGGCGATCCGGGGCCGGGTGCTCTGAGGCCAGGCGGTCCGAAGCCGGGTGCTCTGAGGCCGGGTGC
>JBEKKH010000272.1:0-9478 GCA_050010815.1 Streptosporangiaceae bacterium
ATCGTTGCCGCGGTGATCACGACGACGATCAGGGCGACACCGATCCAGACCACGACGAGCACGACATTCGTGAGCGTGGTGCCGACAGCGTCGCGTACCACGCCCACGGCCGGCCTGATGCTGCTCCAGTCGCTCAGCGGGTTGAACGCCCGGTCGACCACCCCGTACATCCCGATGTTGAGGACCTTGTCGAAAGCGAGCAGGCTAAATCCCATTCCGGCGATAGCGGCCACGATCCGTCGTGGCCAGGGCGGCAGCACCAGCGCGACAGCAACCAAAACCAGTATTTCCACGGGGAAGCGGACGAAATCGGCGAGGCGGTAGTCCCAGGAACGGTCGGGCGCCACGAGGTCGAACCACAGGATCACGAGCGCAAGCCCGGTGATGGCGATCCGCGCGGCCCGGCGGGTACGCGGGCCGGCGCCGGTGCGGTAAAGCCAGATCACGTTGCGGCCGAACGACTCGGCCAGCAGCAGCAGCGCGACGGCGACCGCGATCATCCCGACCAGGCGGCTGGTCACTCCGGATGCGGCCACGGTGAGCACGATGCCCTGGACCGCGGCCACGACCTTGCCCCAGTACCGAGGCGGCAACGGCGCGGCCAGCCACGGCATCAGCCACCCCGCCAGCAGCAGCGCGTAGCGGGCGGCGCCGATGACCAGCACCCAGTCGCCGTAATCCCGGGACACGGCGATGCTGAGCAGCAAGATAAGGAAGGCGTCGACCTCGCCGTCGATGCGGCCGCCTAGCGGGGTGGCGGTGCCGGTCCGGCGCGCTACCTGCCCGTCCACCGCGTCCAGGGCCAGCGCGATGCTGGACAGGGTGACCAGCGCGGTCATCGACACCGGCCGGTCGAACGAGTCGGCCACTAGGCCCGCGACCCCGGCGATCAGCAGCGCCCGGGTCAGGGTGACCCAGTCCGCCGGGAGTATCGCGGGCTGGTCGCTGCGCATGCGGGCGGTGGCAAGCAGCGCGGTCGCCGCGGAACCGGTGGCCAGGCCGGCGATCCAGCCGACGACACCGAGACCGGCCGTGGCGGACACGACGCCGAGCAGGGCGGCGGTGGCGAGCATCCCCAGGATCGCCGCGAGCCGGATCGTCGGCAGCGCGCGTTTGCCCGCGAGCCGGATCGCCGGCGAGGCGTCTTCGTCCGCAGGCGGCGGCGCGCCTTCGTCCGCAGGCTGAATCGTATGCACCGCGCGCCCTCCGTGGCCCCATCTGCCGTGATCCCTTCTAGGGACAACGGGGCCGCGGTCACGCCGGTTCAACGCTGCGAGGCGGATTTCCGCGGGAGTTGAACTATTTGTCTAGCCGGCCCGTGTTACGGGTGTGGCGCCCCTGCACTCAGTTCCGGCCGGGATCGGTCCGGCCGCCCGTCGCTTCGGCCCGTCGCTGCTGCGTCTGACCGCCGGCGTCGCCGTGCTGTGGTTTCTCGGGCGACTGGTCGGCGCGGCGCCGTTCGAGGACGGGCTGCGCGCGGTCACCTGGCCGGCGGTCGTGGCCGCCGTCACGCTCACTGCCCTGACCACGGTGTGTTCGGCCTGGCGGTGGCGGGTCGTCGCCCGGGCGCTCGGCGCCGACATCGGCCTGCCCGTCGCGACCGGTGCCTACTATCGTTCCCTGTTCCTTAACTCCGTGCTCCCCGGCGGGATTCTCGGCGACGTGCACCGGGCGGTCACGCAGGGCCGGCGCGCTGGGGACGTCGCGCAGGGGGTGCGCGCGGTGGCGTGGGAACGGCTGTGCGGTCAGGTGATCCAGGCCGCAGTGACCGCCGTCGTGCTGCTGACCCTGCCCTCGCCGGTCCGGCCCGCGCTGCCCTACGTCCTGGCGGGTATCGCGGGCGTAGCCGGGTGTGCCGCGCTGATCGTGGCTGTCGCCGCTCGCCGCGGCCGGTCGCGGCCAGCCCGCGGCGCCCGGGCTATTGTCGCTGACCTGCGTCGCGGCCTGCTGGTCCCGGGCGTGTGGCCGCAGCTCACGCTGGCCTCGTTGCTGGTCGTCGCCGGGCACACGGCCACGTTCGTCATCGCGGCCCGGGTCGCTGGCTGCACCGCACCCCTGGGCGAACTGATCGCGCTGCTGATGGTCATCCAGATTGCCGCCGGGATCCCCGCCAGTGTCGGCGGGTGGGGGCCACGGGAGGGTGTAGCCGCCTGGGCCTTCGCCGCAGCCGGGCTCGGCGCGGCTAACGGGGTCACGGTCGCCACCCTTTACGCGGTGATCATGCTGGCCGCGGTGGCCCCGGGCGCGGGTCTGCTGGTGGGGGACGCCGTTCGTCGCCGCCGCGGCCGAAGGCCCAGGCATATCGAACGCCGCGGCCGAAGGCCCAGGCATATCGAACGCCGCGGCCGAGGGCGCCCGGGCGAGTCGAGAGAACCTGATCCGGTGCCGCTGACGAGGCAGTCGACCTGGCGCGAGGCCGAACGGCTCGTCTCTTGACCAGTGCGGTCCAGGCGGCCACGATCCGCCAGCGTATTCGCATCCCGCTGCGTTTGGCTGACGGCTACTCAACCACGGCTACGGTCATCACCTTCACTGGCCTGGCCGACGCGCAGCAGCACGTGGCCCTCGAGCTCGGCCGGCCCGTCGCGGCCCGCCTGCCACTGGTGCGCCTGCACAGTGAATGCCTCACCGGCGACGTGTTCGGCAGCCAGCGATGCGACTGCGGGCCGCAACTGCGCGAAGCGATCGAGCGGATCACCGACCACGGCGGGTACCTGCTGTATCTACGCCAGGAGGGGCGCGGCATCGGACTGTACGACAAACTCGACGCCTACGCGCTGCAAGATGGTGGCCTGGATACCTACGACGCGAATCTCGCGCTCGGCCACCGGGCCGACGAGCGCGACTACACCAGCGCGGCCCAGATGCTGCACGCGCTCGGCGCCAACCGGATCGCGCTGCTGAGCAACAACCCGGACAAGGGCGTTCAGCTGGCCCGCCTGGGCATCACGATCGCCAGGCAGGTGCCCACCGCCCTGCACCTGACCGAGACCAACGCCGCCTACCTGACCACCAAGGCCCGGCGCGGAGGGCATGATCTGCTTTCGCGGAGTCTTGAACGCGCCGCCGAGCCGCACCGGCACGCAGGCCCGCTCACGGGTCCGGCACCTCTCGGGAGCGAGGACCGATGACAGGCATCCGCCAGGATCCGCCGGCAAGTGCCAGGCCTGCATCGCAGCTGTGCACAGCGCCTTCCGTTCAGGAAGCTGATCGCCCTACCAGGGCGCATGCGGTTGCCGCGATAAACACGAGCAGGGTGAGCACGTAGTAGTTGCCGACGACCAATTCCAGCCCACGCCAGGTGAACTCGACTGCCGCCCGGCTGTTACCGCGGTTCGGCGCGAGAAGCAGCCACCCGCGCGGCCGCAGCTGGGCCATAGGGTCGTAGCCGCCCTGGCTGCCAATGGGCACGGGCCACCAGCCAAACAAGCCCACCACCAGCGCGGCGCCGAGGATCCGGTAGCCGAGGCGCGGTGGCCCGTACGCGGCGAGGACAAGTGCCGTTACCACGTAAACGTAGTGGTGCGACCAGCTGATCGGGGACGCCAGCAGGCCGGTCGCGGCGCACACAACCAGACCGAGTAGCTCGTGGCCACGCCGGCTCGCCAGTATCGCGGTGGCGAGCCCGGCGATGCCGACGACGACCGCCGCGACCAGCCAGTACGCGTGCGCGTCGGGGCCGGCGTGGGTAAGGCGCAGTATGACGCCGTTAAGGGACTGGTTGTCCAGGTGGAAGCGTTTGCTGCCCTGCCGGGCGAACTGCCCGCCCCAGAAGACCGCGGAGGCGTGCGGCAGCAGCGCGAACCCCAGTCCTACCGTGACCGCGAAGGTCAGCGCGCTGACCGCCGCGGCCTTCACTCGCCGCGTGAACAGCAGATACGGAATGAAGATCAACGGCGTGAGCTTGATCCCCGCCGCCAGCCCGATTCCGATGCCCTTGCCCTTGATGCGGTCCGGCAGCGCGAGATCGCCCACCACCAGGACCAGCAGCACGAGGTTGATCTGCCCGAAGAACAGTGTCATCGCAACCGGTTCGAGCCAGAGGCCCACCGCGGCGATCGTAAACGCCGCCGCCGCCCTGGCCAGACCGGCGGGCCGCCCGGCGAGTCCCAGAGAAAGGTACGTCACCACCGGCAGCAGCCCGATCGTGAGCACCGCCAGCCCGACCTGCCAGGTCGCAAACGACGCACCGCTCCCCGCAGCGAACAGGAGCGCGGCGAACGGCGTGTAGATGAACGGCAGCTTCGCCGGCCCGAGTCTCAGCGCGTAGAGCATCGCCGGCTGGTTCCGCACAGCGATGCCGCCATCCCGGTAGACGGCCGTGTCGATCTGCTTCCAGTAGTATTGCGGGGACGCGTGGACGAGCAGGGCATAACCGGCCACGGCCAGCAGGAACAGTGCGACCGCGGCCATGAGCCAGACGGCTGGCCGTATCCGAGTCACCGTTCCGTCTCCTCAGCCTGAACCGGCCTAGTCATGTTCGCTCACCATGATGTCAAACCGGGGCCGATTGCGTGCCGACCCGGCACCTGGCTGCGGGCGAGCGGCCCACGAAATCAAGCTGGTGGGCGATGTAGACCAGCTCGCCCGCAGCCAGTTGCCGGCCGCGCACGGCCAGCCAGTCGGCCAGGTCCGCCGGTTCCACCCGATCGTGGCGACTCTGCAACGCGTTCTGGATCGTGCTCAGGATGCTGCGCAGGAAGTAAGCCTCATCGCCCGGGTAGTTCCCATCCGGACCGGCGCTTACAACCCAGTCCGACGATCCCGCCGCCAGCGCGGGTGCCCCCGCAGCCCGCAGATAGTGGAACAGGCGGCGGCCCGTTCGGCTATCGCCGGCCGGCCGGCCGTAGCGAACGCGCTCATCCATGTCGCGGTGGTAGGCCTGCATGACCTGGTCGTCGTGGGGGTGGCCGGGCGCGAAGATGCTCTCGCCGTCGTAATTGATCGTGAACCAGTAGACGCCGCCGGGGACCAGCAACCGCAACAATCCGGGCAGGATGGCCGGCACGTCCACCAGGTCCAGCACGGCGTTGGCGATCAGCACATCGGCCAGCGCCCCGTGGGTGGCCGCTAGGTACCTGCCGAGCTCGGCGTGCTCCAGGCGCACCCGCAGATCACCCACCTGCAGCCCATCTGGCAGCAGGTCGCTGCGCAGGCCCCGCGCGGCCGCCCAGTTGCGCAGCCACCGGCGAGAATCATCCAGCAGCTGCCGATCCGCATCCAGCAGGATGTACTCGCCGGTGCCGACCACGCCCCAGTCCATCAGCCGGGCCACCATCGTTCCCAGGCCGGCGCCGACCTCCAGCACCTGCGGCGCACCCGCGGGCATGAGGCGGCGCAACTCGGCCAGCACATGCCGGTTAAGCGCCCGGTCATCCACGGTCGTCTTCGCGGCCAGGTAGCTGGCATAGCCGGAGGTCATCGAGGCTTCATCGAAGCTCGTCATGGCTTCTCGGCTACCATCGCGAACTTGCGCACCCGCCCGCTGCCGAGCCAGTCGCTCCACAGCTGATGGGCCGTGATCAGCGCGCCGGTGGCCTGCTGTCCGATCTGGCCAGCGATCTGAGGTGAATCAGCTCGGTAACAGCGAAGCAGCGCCGTCGCTATCGCGTGATGTGCGGAGCTGTGCTCCTGCCGCCAGGTCACGACCAGCCCCGCGTCGCGCAGCACGCCCGTCAATTCCGCCAGCTCGACGGGCCAGACCGTATCGGCGGCGGGCATCCGTGCCCGCTCCTGCCGGGTAAGCGGCCGGCCTTCCTCGACCGTGAAGGCGAAACGCCCGCCCGGCTCCAGCACGCGCGCCACCTCACCCGCCAAGGTGTCCTTGTCGGGGAAGGCCAGCATTGTCTCCAGCAGGAACACCACCTCATAGCGGCCCCGGGGCAGCGGCGGCAGGTGAGCTTGCTCGAAGCGGCAGGGCAGGTTTCCGGCGAGCCGCTGGGCGGTGGCCAGTGCACTGGTGGAGTGATCGACACCCAGGTAGTGGCATCCCGACTCCGCCGTGATCATCCGGCCGGGGCCGGCCACCCCGCAGCACAGGTCGAGCACCGAGACGCCGGGGCCGACCCGGGCCTGGTGAGCCAGCCTCCGGACCTCGGCCGCCCGCATGAAGCTCTCCTGGCCTACGTACTCGCCCGCGGGGAAGGCGGTCGCCCGGGCCTGCTCTAGCGCCGTCAGCAAGGGTGCTCGTTGATCCTGTCTCACCTCAGATCCCGTACGCATCTCGGGTCGAACCGCGTCCGCCGCTTCCACGTATTACCTTGTGTCAGGTATGACGGATCGGCGGCGGGTGTGGTTCAGCCCGGCCGCAAGGGGAGGCTGGCTCGGTATCGTGCGGGTCCACGTAGTAGTCCCCGCGGGGTTCGACCATCCCGGTCAGCCTACCGGCGGCAACATCTATGACCGGCGGGTCTGCGCCGGACTGGCCGAGGCCGGCTTCCAGGTGCTGGTCACGACCGTCGCCGCGGCGTGGCCGGTACCCGGTTCGGGCGGCCGCGCCGACCTGGCCCGTATTGTTTCCGCCATCGGAGACGGTGAGGCCGTCCTGATCGACGGGCTCATCGCCTCGCCGGCCGCCGCGCAGCTGCTGCCACACACCGGGCGGATACGAATGACAGTGCTGCTGCACATGCCACTGGCCACCGCCATCGACACGCACCATGATGCCAGCGTGGAGCGCTCCGAACGGGATGTGCTCCGCGCGGCCGCGGGCGTGGTCGTTACCAGCGAATGGACCCGTAAGCAGGTCCTGACCCGGTACGCGATCCCGGCCTGCCGGGTGCATGTCGCCCGGCCGGGCGTCGACCGGGTCGCTGCCCCCGGCCGGCCCGTCCGCGGCCACCTGATCTGCGTCGGAGTCCTCGGTCGCCACAAGGGGCAGGACCTCCTCGTCGAGGCCCTCGCCGACCTCGCTGATCGGGACTGGCACTGCGTGCTGGCCGGATCGCTCGACCGCGACCCGGACTTCGTCGAACAATTGCAGACCCGTATCACGCGCCTCGGCTACGACCACCGCGTCCGGCTCAGCGGCATCCTGACCGGCGCGGCGCTCAGCCACGCATATACCACCGCCGACCTGCTCGTCGCGCCGTCCCGTTCGGAGACCTACGGCATGACCGTCACCGAAGCGCTCGCCCACGGCCTTCCCGTCATAGCTGCCGCCGTCGGCGGGCTGCCCGAAGCACTCGGCTCCACCGCCGATGGCACCCGCCCCGGCCAGCTGATCCCTCCCGGCGATCCGGCTGCCCTCGCCGCCGCGCTCGCCGACTGGCTGGGCGACGAGCACCACCGGCACCGGCTACGGGCCGCTGCGCGACAGCGGCAGTCGACCCTGCGCGGCTGGGAACAGACCACGCAGGAGATAGCTGACGCGCTGACCGGCTACGGGCGCAGTATGCCTGTGCCGCCCTTAGTGAGCAACCACCCTGGACAGACCAGCGGTCGGGCTTGAACCACCCGCGCCGAGCAGGCCCTCGGGTGAGCCCTTCCGCTGCCAGCGATCAAGATGAAGGAGAAGTCCGCCCGATGACATTCAGAACCGAGAGCCGCATCACGATCGCCAGCAGCGTCCGTGAAGTGTGGGCGTATGTCTGTGACGTCCGACGCTGGCCGGAGTGGGCGCCGACGGTTCTCGAAGGCCGGCTCCGCGGAGGAGGTCCGCTTCAGCCCGGCTCGCGGGTGGAGCAGCGGGCGAAGCTGATGCTCGGGCTGAGTCGCGGCCGGAGCCAGGAGGTGACCGTTGTCGAGGCGCCCCGATCCGTGGCGTTCGCCGGGCCAATGGGTACTTCCGCGGCGCGCTGGGGAATGGAACTCGAGCCGACCGGCGATAAGCAGACCGACGCCATGATGTGGATTGAGGTCGACCTCGCGGGCATCATGCGCGCGGTCCCCGGCCGCGTGCTCCAAAGCAGGATTCAGCGCGTCAGCGATAGTGAGATGGTGGCGATCAAGGCTGCTGTCGAATCCGATACGCGGGAGGGCGCAGAGCCCTAGGTGGGTGATGCGGTTCTAGCGCGACGCAACTGAGATCAGGAGTACTCCGTGACCCAGGTTGACCGTACTCGAGAGCACCTGATAGAGACATACCGCAAGAAGGCAAAGCACTACGACGTCACCTCCCGGCTCTACCCCGCGCCCGGCTACCCCCAGCGGACACAACGCCTCCGGGCCGTGCGAGCGCTCGGCCTTCGCGCGGGTGACACCGTGATCGACATGGCATGCGGCACGGGTCTGAACTTCCCGCTGCTTGAGAGGGCGGTCGGGCCTGACGGCCGGATCGTCGGCGTCGATCTGACCGACGCGATGCTCGCCCGCGCCCGCGATCGGATAGAGACGAACCGCTGGGGCAACATCAGCCTCGTGCAGGCCGACGCAGCCGGCTTCGACTTCCCAGCCGAGGTCGACGCGATCCTGTCCACGTACGCCCTGTCGCAGGTACCCGAGTGCGCAGAAGTCATCGCCCACGGCACCGCGGCTCTCTCCGGAGGCGGGCGCTGGGCTGTGCTGGATCTCAAGGTTCCCGGCAACACGCCGGGGTGGCTAGCGCAGCTCGGGACCGCCATCGTGCGGCCTTTCGCCTCCATAGATGAGTGGCTCATGCGCCGTCCATGGGAGGTGATTCGCGTAGCCATGCAGGAAGAACTGGCCGATTTCTCCTGGACCGAATTGTTCTTCGGAACCGCATTCCTCGCCGCGGGGTCCCGCGGCCGGTCTGTGGCTGTGGACACTGACAGTCCGTCCGCTTCTGCCGAGGCGGGTGGGTGAGGCAATTCGCCTTACCTTGGTGAGCCCGGCAGGGCTGGTTTCAGCTCTGTAAAAGACCACATCCCAGCCCCGCCGCTATCCGCGCGATGCCGATCACCAGTCCCCGTCACCCGGCCCGGCTGGCAGCGTCACGGCCCCGATGACGGATTGGTCACCTTCGCGGCGGGTTCCTGGTTCCGGCGCCTGGAGGCCCCTACCGTGGGAGGATCGGCATCCGGCGTGACCCGATGCCATGCGGCGGGAGGCGGCAATGCGGTGTCCGGGATAAGCGGCGGCCCGGGCATCGGTACGGCTGAGGCGGCGAGCGGCCGGGGCGGAATTTTGCGGTGGCGGCGCCTTGCCCCGGGCGGGTGGCTGAGGCGGGGACTGCGCTGGGCGCGGTCGTCGTGGGTGGACATCGTCTGGGCGGTGTTCGTCGGGGTGAACTTGCTCGGTATGCGCGAGATGGGGGCCTGGTCGACGGTCCCCTTCCTAGTCATCTGGGTGAGCCTGACACTTGTTTACGGGTTCCGGATGTGGCGGCTGCAGCCCGCCATCCTGACGGTGGCCGTGGTGACGCTGGCGACCGGGGGGATCATCGTGGCACAGGTGGTGGACGGTCAGCAGGAAGCGGACTACCTGGTCGAGGTCCCGCTGGTCGCGCTGATGTTCCTGGCGATGGTCTGGCACGGGCGGCGACGGCAGGCGGCGCTCCTGGAGCGGCTCGCGGCCATGG
>JBEKKH010000273.1:0-9472 GCA_050010815.1 Streptosporangiaceae bacterium
CATGACCGGCGAGCCCCTCCTGCGCGGACAGCGCCTCGCGCAACTGCTCCGGGCTGTCGCCGTCGACAGTCCTGGCCCACTCAACAGGCGCGCCATCGGGCGCCCCGGCCCGTCCCTGCCGCACGGCCCACCACCGCCCGGCCGAGGACCGCCACGGCTGCCAGCCAGGGAACTCGCGGCCGATCCCGGCCAGCGTCCGGTCTGATTTCCCGCCGCTACCCCCGACAGCATCCCGCCGCGCTGCCCGCCTCATCAACTGTCCTCCCTGCACCGGGGTCAATTACCGAAATCCACGCTGCTACCGGCAGCACGGCCCCGGCAATGGCACTTCGGCGGGGTGACGGCGGGAAGGGACAGAGAGGGTTACAAGGGCACTTGCGCCGCGTCGGCCAGATCCCGTATCTCGGCGGTCAGGGTGCGGCGGGTACGGATGATCTTGACAAGGATGTCGGCGGCGTAGCGCTGCCGGGGAAACCACTGGGGCCGGTCATCGCGGAGCTGCCGCAGGATGGCGACGGCCTGGTCATCGTGCCGCAGCAGGGCGTAGGCATGCGCCACGTCCAGGAGGAAACTGGGCGCCGACTTCGGTATCGGCATCGCGGGCCTGGCACCCGGCAGCCGGCGGGCGATCGACAATACCGCCTCGGGCCGGTCCCGGATGATCGCGCTCTCGGCTGCGAAGACGGAGATCGTGACCGGCCCGAAAACGTGCCACGGGGAGAACGGCAGGATGAAGTCGGATCCTGCGCCGACAGCGGCCATCCGGGCAAGCCTCAGCGTTTCCGCCGCCTCGTCCGGGCGGTTGTCGCGGACGGCGGCCATGGACGCGCGGATCATCAGCCTGCCGTAGGCTGCCAGCTCGTTCCTGCTGGCCCTCATCTTCGGCTCGTTCACCTCGGCCAGGCCGAGCGCCGCGCTCATCGTCTCGGCGAGCCTGCCCTGGCGGATCAGGCCCCAGCATCGCTCGTCTACGACGGACATGGCCGTCAGGGGGTCGCTCGCGTCCTCCATCGCCAGCGCGAACGCCCGGTCGGCGGTGGCGAACTCCCAGTTATGCAGCATGAGCGATCCGGCAACCTGCCTGATCTGCGACCGTAGTGTCTTGGCGTTCCGCTGCCCGCCCTCCGCCGACAGCGCGACAAGGGTGTCCGCATCGCGTAGCAGGCCGGGAAGCGATGCGCCCATCACGTCGAACCGGCCGGCCAGCAGCAACGGCAGAACGTCCCCGAACGAGCTGCTGAGCCCTTCCAGCGTCGGCTCGTCCTGCGACTCGTCCTCGCCTGCGCCTTCCAGCGCAAGCCGGCTATGGCGTCCATGGCCGTGTTCGCGGCTCGGCGCACCTCGGGCTGCGGCTTACTGTCGTCGCGGTCCTCCCACTGGCCGAGTGCGATGGCGAGCACGCCCATCGTTTCCTCAAGCTTGGCGTACACCTCGGGTGCGTGCGTCACCCGTGCGTCAGGAGCCTGCATCCCGGTGGGGTGTGATGTGATGTCCTGTGACATAACTTCGCTGGTCACGGTGGCGGCGGCGGTACTGGCCTGGCCACTGTCCTTCGTTCGGGACGAAGAGGCCGGGAGTTCAAATCTCCCCACCCCGACCCAGGCAGAAGGCCCAGGTAGGCCACGGGCCACCGAGCCGGGTAACCCCGGTTCCGATTCAGCCAAGGCCGCTGTCGCGCCGTCTTGCGAGGATGTGGGCATGATCACGCGAACCTCTGCCTCGCTGCGCCGCAGCCAATGATCGAAGCAAACGACTTCGACGTGGCCGTGGAACGCTGTCACACGGCCGCAGCGCACATCCTGGGCGTCCGCTAAACCCCCGCCGACCAGCAGATCGAGCGGGTTCCTCGGGTTCTTCCCGTGAGCGAATATGGTATCGGTATCACCATCTGTCAGATAAAGGACAATTTACCCAGAATCCGGCATCTGTCACGACGTGCAGGACAGAATGTGATTCATGCCTTACGCTCTTCGCTAGCTGCCGCCCATCGCAGACAGCCAGGGGAGGAGGGCATGAAAATGGGTGAACGGTGTGTTTTCCTTCTACCCTTCTGGCTAGTAAGCTGATGGCTACGTACCGGCTTTTCGCGAGCACCAGCGGGCCGTCCAGCCCGGTGTCGTACGGCTGTCCGTTCGAGGCTGGCCTGTTGTTCCAGGTCAATTCCGGTGGTATATAGCTGGACGGCTACTGGTGGTGGGTGTGCGACGCGGGCCAGTCAACGACCGCGCAGGAATTCGCCCTGTGGGCGGTATACACCGCCGGTACGGGGGCTCCCGTCCCGACGGCCACAGTCAAATCCGGCACGCTGACGGCCGGGCAGTGGAACTATGTCCCGCTGCCCGAACCCATTCCGCTGTCCATCGGCGCTTGCTATAACGCCTGCACCGGCTTCAGTGGCAGTTTCCCGAGCACTAATAGCCTGTTCGGTTCGGGTGAGCCCTATGCCGCGGGAATCGCCAGCGGGCCATTGCTGGCGTTTTCCGATGTGTCGGGCACGCAGCCCGCGCCGTTCAGCATGGGCCAGGCTCCGTACGGTGTCACGCGCACAGATCCCAGCGCCGTCATGCCTGCCCAGAGTTACGGATCGGGCAACTTCTGGATGGACCTCCAGGTCACCGACGTCGCGCCGCCCGGTGCCTCCTGCCGACTGTGGCCGAACTACCCGATGATCCCGCCCACGACCAACGACGACGATCTCGAGCAGACATTCGGCACCGAGTTCCTGCTCAGCCAGCCGTGCACGCTGGACAACATCTGGTTCTACAGCCCGCCGGCGGTGTCCCCGGCGGCCCTGCCGACCATCTGCGCGATCTGGGATGTCGCGACCCGGCAGGTGGTATCCGGCACGCAGAACAACTCGCCCTCCTGGTCAGGGGCAGCGGCCAGCGGCTGGGTGTCCTGCTCCTACTCAGGAGTCACCCTGCCTGCGGGCGACTATAAGGTCACTGTCTACACGCCCGGCGGGAGCGACAATTTCTACCAGGAAACCGAGGCTTACTTCGGCACTGGCGGGGGTGCCAACGGTATCGCCGCCGGACCGCTGACCGCACCCGATACGGCCAGCGCCAGCGCACCGGGCCAGACAACATATTTCCACGGCGGGTTCGGCTACCCGGATACCTATGACACGGAGTTCGACGGGCAGAACCGTTGGATCGACGTCGAGGTGACTCCGGCGGCCGGATCGACGCCGACACCGACACCGACAAGCTCGCCGAGCAGCACGACTACGACACCGAGCACCAACAACAGCAACGCTTTCGCGGTCTTCTTCCCCTAAAGGCCCGCCAGAGGTTCCAGCGCATCCGCCGCGCCGCTGACACACGCTGGCGGTCCTTCCGCTGGCGACGGGCATTCCTTGCGGTGCGTAACGTCAATCCTTTTGGCGTCGGCCTGTGCGCCTCGACCGGATTTCGAAACACTCAGGAAATGCGGCGGCTTGCCTTGCGCTACTCCGGCAGTCAATGAGGGCCGCCTTTATCCCGACGGGCAGGCACTAATCCAAGATTGGGACGCAATGCATTTACTGTAAGTATTAGTGCAATACGCTGGGGACGATGCAATCCTCATGGGGTAAACGGGCCGGCCCAGAGGCCGCCAGGACCACTTGGGTCATGACGGCAGCCAGCCGGCAGCCGGGTAGCCTACGGCTCGCAAGTACTCGCGGGCCTGCGCCACGGCGGCATCGACATCACGCAGACTAAGGCCGACGATATAGTCGTCCAGGTTCCTGTCGCCGTCGGCGTCATATCTCAGCACCCAGCCAGATCGGTGTCCGCGGCCGAGTGGATAGCGCTCGTTCCATATCAGCATCGGCGTCAGGTTGCGGTCGAAAATAACCTCACCAGGATCGAGATCGTCCTCGAATACACGACCGCTGAGGTCGGGCGGGACGATCACGCGGATAGCTGGGAGCTCCTCGCGACGGAGCTGGCCGATCTCACCGGACACGCTAGTCATAGACAAACTTAACCATGCTCTGGGCCATGGCCCGTTCGCTGCCGCCTCGGCCACGGCTAGCCGCCATCCCGCGCTTGAGCCGGACCAGTTCGTCGTCAAGGCAAGTAGCGCGAATCGGGCTTGGTACAGCCTATTGGTCAGATGCTTGAGACCATCGTGGTGCAGAGCTGGAATCAGCGCCCGGACCGACAAGGTAGCGAGCCGGTGGGCGAGCGTGACCATGCTCTACCATTCGGCTGTGGCCGCATCGTGGGATCCCTCGGCGCCAGGAATTTTGCGCCTGCCCTCGGGTCGGCTTGTCCGAGGTCGCAGCCTCAGGCGCCCGCTGCCCCCAGAGGAGCTCCCCACGTTCGCGATTTATCTGCTCGGCCAGCCGCCGCCTGCGGTCCCGTGGGAGTCGCGATGGCTCCGATGGCCTGACTTCCGTCTTCCCGCCGACCAGGACGAGGTACTGCCCGTGCTGACAGAAGCCTGGCGGCGTGCCCCGGCTGAGCGCGTTGAGATCGCCTGCACGGGCGGCCACGGACGCACCGGCACCGCCCTGGCCTGCCTCGCCATCATCGACGGCGTACCCCGTTCCTCGGCGGTGGCGTTCGTGCGTGCGCACTATGACAAGCAGGCGGTCGAGACGTTTCGACAGCGCCGCTATGTCGCCCGGTGGCCTGGACCGCAGAAGACCGCTTCTAACTGAGCACGGAGCCATGGTGAATGGACCCGGTTTCCCAGGACGGCTGACCGGTCGGCGGTCTTCCTAGCCAGCCGTGATCTGCTTGCGATTGCCTCCGGCGCCGCCGATGAGGCCGGTGCGCAGACTTGGTGCGGGGATGGCCACCGGAGCGGTGCGGGTTGGGCCCGGAGGGGAGTCGGTCAGACGCAGCGCCAACGCCGGACACATGTGCACCGCCTGTTCGGCGTCCTTTTCTAGCCAGCTCGGCACCGGGATGTTGAGGAGAACCGGATAGCCCTGTGGGTCTACGTGAATGAGCTCCGGTATGAGGTGCGCGCATAGCCCGTGCCCATGGCAACGCGTCCAGTCCACCACAAGCCGCTGCTGTTCTTCCTGCTCGGGGCCGCTTGGCAGGGGCAGGACACCACGGACGGGCCGACCGCACGAGGAATGGAAGACATGCGCCGCGAGGTCCTCGGTGAACACGTCAAGCGCAGAAAGCACGAACCTGGTCACGCCGTCCGGGTGGGAACAGGCACCGCGCCCGGCCACAGCCGCGGCGGACCGCCTGGCCACGTCGAGCGCCTCGATGCCGCCGGAACCGTCGATCAGCGCCGCCAGGGCACGCGCGATGGAGGGCAGGCCCAGCTTGCAGGGCCCGCACTGGCCGGCCGACTCCCCGGCCAGGTAGCTGGCGATCCGCGACACCTCACCCAGCGGGCAGGTGCCGTCCCCGAGGGGAAGCACGATGCCCGATCCGAGAGTGCCGCCCACGGCAGCGAGACCTTCGCGCGAAACCGGCACCGCGTACGCGGTGCTTGCCGGGAGCCACATACCGTGATAGCCACCGACCAGGACCCCATCGCCCGCTGCGGCCTGGCAAATATCCAGGACCGCGGCCAGCGGGACACCCGTAGGCGCCTCAATCACGGCCGGATTCGCCGCGGATCCGCCGACGCTCAACAGGATCGTACCTGGTTCTTCCGGCGTGCCGACGGCGGCGAAACGCTCCGGGCCAAGCAGAGCGAGCACGGCTAGCTGGGCGAACGTAGACGCATTAGACAGCAGCGTCGGCAGGTCATCCACGCCGAGGTCGCTGGCCAGAACCTTCCGGCCCGGGGGGACTGCACGTTTACCGTTGATGCCCCGAACGAGCGCGCCTGACTCCCCCGAAATGAACCGATCCGGCAGCCGGGCGACGCGGGCCATCTTGCGCAGGCCCGGCTCGGCCGCGATGGCCGCTTCAATCGACCGGTTCGCGAGTTCGTGGCCCGCGACGCCGACCACGATCTCCTCCGCGCCGATAGCTTCGGCCACGAGCGCGGCGCCGCTGAGGATGAGGTACGGCGAGCGGATCATGAGCATCTTGTCCTTGATGCTGCCTGGCTCGCCCTCGGCCGCGTTGACGACCACGATCGTCGGGCAGTCATTCGCTTCGGCGGCCTGCATGACCGCGCTGAGCTTGCGCGCGAAGGGAAACGCCGCACCGCCTTGACCGCGCAGGTCAACTTGCTCAGCCATCGAAATAAGTTCATCGGCCGACAGCCGGGGCAGCGGCCCGAAAATGTCGCGGTGAGCTTCCAGGCCAAGCCTGGGCATCCGGTCAAGGCCTGCCGTCAGCCGGGCGGCCCCGATCCTCATGATCGCGGGAGCGTCGAGACCCCTGATCGGGCTCATGGCCACTCGTCACCACCTTGCGGCCCAGGTGCCTCGCGATACCTGGGGTCAGCGGAATTCGTTCTGCGTGACATGCGGCCAGCCTCTCTGGGGGTCCGGTCGCCGCGCGGCCCAGAAGCAGGATCGGCAGGTGACGGGGGTGCTCCGAGGTGAGGCAGGGCGCCCGTGCCTGTTGGCGGCATCGGCCCCATGCCCGTGCGGGCGGGACCGGGTCCTACCCGTGGCATCGGACCGGTACTGGGACGCGCGCCTGGCCCGCCCCCCGAAGCCGGTCCGGGACCCGTACCCGAGCGCGGTCCTGACCCACGAGCAGCCCGCGGCATGGGGCCGGTGGCGCCCCGAGGCACCGGACCAGTATCAGGCCGCGGTACCGGACCCGTCGTGGCTCGAGGCATCGGACCCGTGCCCATCCGCGGCATCGAACCCGTATCCGCACGCGGCATCGGACCCGTGCCCATCCGCGGCATCGAACCCGTATCCGCACGCGGCATGGGCCCCGAGTCGGTCCGCGGCCCCGGGCCCCTCCCGGTGACAGGTAGCGGACCTGTCCCCTGACGAGGTTTCTGGCCAGTGTTCACACGCGGTGCTCGGCCGGGATCCGCGCGGGGGATCGGGCCGGTATCGGGACGCGGCATTGAACCTGTCCCACCCCGGGGCGTCATTCCCGAGCCCGGCCGCGGCATCGGACCCGTGCCCACCCGCGGCATCGAACCCGTATCCGCACGCGGCATCGAACCCGTGCCCGCACGCGGCATCGGGCCCGTGCCCATCCGCGGCATGGGGCCGGTGCCGAGCCGAGGGGTCGGCCCGCTGTTCCGGTTGTCCTGGCGGCGCTGCTCTTCCTGGCCTGAGGGCGGAGCTGATCCCGGCTGCGGGGGTTCGATGGCGCGGCTATGACGCGGATCGCCTCGTCCGGCCGGCTCTTCGCGGTTGACCTGGTCCCCTGGATACCCGGCCCCAAGCTGCTGCCGCTGACTCGGCTGGCCGTACGGATACGAGGAAAGCTCGTCCTGGGGCACGTGTCCCCTGGGCACTCCGACGAACCGAGGCGGTCCGTCATACCCAGGCTCGTACCGCGGCTGGCGGGTGCCACGGTCCTGACCTGGCATTCCGGTCGATCCGCCCCATACGGACGTGGGCTGGTCGGCGCCCGAATAGGGGTGTCCCCGGCGGCCGGCGGCAGCGTCGTCACCGTATGGCGGGGCCCCCAGCGGCCTGAACCCCAGATCACGGTAAGGGTCGGCGGGGTCTACCGGGTAGGCCCCAGACGCCGACGTGGTGGCGTAGGCCGGAGCCGACCCCAGCGCGGAAGCAGCAGGACCCAGCGCAGGGAACGGGCCAGAAGGCGACGACCAGGCCGAGGCCGGTGCCGCGGGGAGTGCGGCCCATGAATCGGAGCTCATACCCGTGTTGGCGCCGCGCGCGGCCATCCCCGCGGGTAGCACCTGAACCGGTCCGCTGAGCTGAGCCTGGGCCATCCTCATCGCCGCGGCGTGCAGCGGCGAGGAACCCGGGGCCCGGGCATGATCCATGCCCGGGGCCCCGCTCAGGCTTTCCTTCGGCCGCTGCGAGCTGGCCAGGAACCGGACCGCCAGGCCGAGAACCGTCACCGCGATGGCGGCCCCGTAGCTCCAGTCCACGTAAGGCTTGGCCGCCCGGCCGCCGAGGAGCCCGTGCACGACACCGAACACGAACGCCGCGTAGGCGGAGTAGTGAATGGCCCGCCAGCGCCAGGCCTTGCCGTGCGCGGTGAACCGTTTGCGCAGGATGCCCGTTACCACAAGCAGCAGGATGAGGTCGGACGCGATCGTGCCGAGCCCGATGTAGAAGGTCCGAAATGGCGACAGGAACGGGATAAACGCGTCGATGACGTGCACCCGCTGAGCCAGGATCTCGGTGACGATATGGATAACGAGGAAGGCGAGCGCGCCGAACGAGACGGCCCGGTGCACGGCCTGTGCCATCACCCGGTGTCCGGGCGTCATCACGGTCCGGTCGGTGGCCACCAGGCCGACCATGACCGAGGCGGTCAGCCCGACGAGCGCGAACACTCCCGCGTAGAACAGCATGAAATGCTGCGTCGCGGCGTCGATCTTGTGGCCGGCGGTGGTCACCACCAGCACGAAGAGGATAACGACGGCCGCGGCGGCCGCAATGCCCATGATCTTCCGCTGGTGGTCAGCAGCCGGTCCGTGCCCGCCCGAGTGCATACCCTGACGGCCGCGTGAACGGCTGCTGGTCGTGGGCACGCTTAACCTCCTCAGGATCGGATTGACGCGAGAAGACCAATTGCGACGCCTAGAACGCTGACTGTTATCCCTAGCCCTTAGCTGATCGACTAGCGACTATATCAGCGCCAATAACGCTTAGGCGGCGAAAAGATATATGAACGATTTCGGGAGCTGGCGAGACGAACGGCGGGCCGACCGGGGCCCTTAGCCGCAAGCACGTGACGTCGCGGACCGGCAGCAGCTACCGCCGCCGCAACCAGGGGCGGCGAGCCGGCTCTCCACGTCACTACGTTGCCGACGCGACCGCGGGCTGGAGTCCACGATGACTCTCGCCGGGCCAGCGGTTCGGTGCCTGAGCATCGGCAGACAGCAGGAATCCTGCGATATCCCAGCACATGCCTCCTTAGCGCGACCCGGCTCCACCACCTGTTATACAGGCCTTAACCGTGGCAGATCTGCCGAATCCGCAAGGTCCTTGCTTACGAAAGTCTTCCGTTCACGCAGGTCCGGGCGCATAGATATGACTATTCACAGCACCCGCATAGCCTTCACCGAAATAAGACAATCGCTAATATACAGGCAGCAACAACGCCGGCGAAGTCGCCGCCGGGCGCTCCCGAATGACTAGGCGATGACCGCCATCGGCAGGTATTCGACCATCACAGGCAGATGATCGGAGGCGCTTCGCGTGCGCGTGGTGTCGAGCACGCCATGCCCGCGTACGGCGTGCGCGAGCGGCCCGGTCACCCGGATCCCGTCGATGCGCCGCCGCACCCCGTGCGCGCCGTAGACGTCGTCCGGATGGTGACCGGTCGTGGGCTGCCAGTCGGCGCCGGTCAGCGCGGCGGCGTCGTGCAGGCCTCCGGCCCACAGCACGTCCCCAGGCCGCCGGTCCGCCCAGTGCCTGCGCCGTCCGTGCTGGTCGTAATCCCACTCG
>JBEKKH010000274.1:0-9454 GCA_050010815.1 Streptosporangiaceae bacterium
CGCTGGAAACGAATTCAACGCCAGCGGGCTATCCCGCGCGCCCGCCAGTACACGGCAGCCCGACTCAGGCTGAATAGCTACCCGAACAGGGCCGAGAATTGGCCATGTCATGGACGTGGCCCGTGCTCCTGACGAACCGCCCGTGTTTCAGGCCAATCACCGATGGCGGGTGCAGTCATCGAGCGGACTGAGACGCTTCCGGGTCGCTACGCGGACCGGATTCGCCCGCAAGACCTCGACGGAATGCGATCCATGGCCGAAGGGGGCGAATGGCAGGAACTGGTCGACGTGCTGCTCGCCAGCCTGACCATGACCCAGGCGCCCGTCACCGCGGCCGAACGGGATGAACTCAGATCCCTGGCGGAAGCGCTGGAGCTGCCGACTGACCAGCTCACTGGGCTAAACGTCCAGGCTCGATAGCCGGGCTCGCCGCTCCGGGCCGACGTGCTTTGCCGGTCCTCGACCGGCAGGTGCTCGCACAGGCCGGGCCCCGCGGGGGCTCAGCCAAGAAACTACTACCCGAGAGAATACTCTTGGAGTATTCTCTCGGTATGAGCGTGCCACTGACACTGCTTGGCTTGCTTGAGCGGGGGCCAAGCCACGGATACGACCTGAAACGGGACTACGACGCGTACTTCGGCCGGGGCAGGCCGCTGCGTTACAGCCAGGTGTACGCGACCCTGTCCCGGCTGGCCAGGGACGGGAAGGCGGTCGCCGGGCCGGTCGAGCAGGAGGCCGGGCCCGAACGGCGGCGGTACGTCATCACCGAGGCGGGCATCTCCGATGTGAAGCGCTGGCTGGCCGAGCCGGTCCCGGCGGAGCCGGACCTGACCAGCGACCTGTTCGCCAAGGTGGTGCTCGCCCTGATGCTCGACCGGCCGGCCAACAGCTACCTGGACCTCCAGCGGGCAGCGCACCTGCAGCGGATGCGCGAGCTCACCGAACTCAAGCGGGACGGGGACCCGCTCGGGGTGCTCCTCGCCGATCACGCACTCTACCGGCTGGAGGCTGACCTGCGATGGATCGACCACGCCGCGGCCCGGCTTGACCTGCTCGCAGGGGCGGTGCGCCGATGACCGCGGACCTCCCCGCGGCCGCGGCGGGCCGCAGCACCACGAACATCGTCGAGGCGCGGAACCTGGTCCTTTCGTTCGGCAGCACGCCGGCGCTGCGCGGTGCCTCGCTGACCGTCCGACGGGGCGAGATCCTCGCGGTCATGGGGCCGAGCGGATCAGGCAAGTCCACCGGGCAACGGCTGGACACCCTGAGCGACGACGCCTACGCCGACCGGGAGGTCGTCGTCAGGGACGGCAGGGTCAGCACGCTGACCGGGGCCAAGCCGTGATCGGGCTCGGGCTGCGGCTGGCGCTCAGCGGCGGTCGCGAGGCGCTCACCCGGCTGCTCGTCCTGGCCGCCGCGGTCGGCCTGGGCGTCGGCCTGCTGCTGGCCGCCGTGGCCGCGACCAACGCGGCCGTCACCTGGAACAACCGCCACGCGTGGTTCTGGACCGGCACCTCGTCTGTGCCCCCGGAACCGGCGGCGGCGGGCATCGCCCCGCTGTGGTGGCACCCCGGCGGCGACACCTTCGACGGCCAGGCGATCAGCCGGTTCGACGTGGCCGCCACCGGCGCCTCGTCCCCGGTACCGCCGGGCATCACCCGTGACCCGGGCCCTGGCCAGTACTACGCCTCGCCCGCGCTGGCCGCGCTGCTGCGGTCCACCCCGGCGGACCAGCTGGCCGGCCGCTACCCCGGCCGCCTGGCCGGGGTGATCGGCGACGCCGCGCTGCCGTCGCCGGACTCACTGGTCATCATCATCGGGCACACCCCGGCGCAGCTGGCGCACACCCCGGGCAGCGTGCAGGTGACGTCGATCGCCACGGCGGTGCCCGGCAACTTCGGGGGCCAGGCGAACCCCGCCGGGCTGGACTACATCCCGCCCGCCCCCGGCGGCGAGCAGGGTGCCGTCGACCTCCTCCTATCCGTCGTGGCGCTGGCCGTGCTGGCCCCGGTGCTGATCTTCATCGCCACCGCGACCCGGCTATCGGCCGCCCGCCGCGAGCAGCGGTTCGCGGCGATGCGCCTGGTCGGCGCGACCCGCAGGCAGGTTTCCTGGCTCGCCGCCACCGAATCGACGGCGGCCGGGGTCGCGGGGGTGGTGGCCGGGTTCGGGATCTTCTTCGGACTGCGCATACCGGTCGCCGGCATCCCGTTCATCGGCCAGCCGTTCTTCCCCGCCGAGCTGTCGCTCAGCGCGCCAGACATCCTCGCGGTCGCGATCGGCGTGCCGGCCGCCGCCGTCGTGGCGGCCCGGCTGGCACTGCGCCGGGTGCGCATCTCCCCGCTGGGCGTGACCCGCCGGGCCACGCCATCGCCGCCGCAGGCCTGGCGGATACTCCCGCTGCTGGCCGGCTTCGCCGAACTCGGGTTCTTCACCGTGCACGGCAAGCCGGCCAGCCCTTCCGGACAGGACCTGGCGATCGCGCCCGGCCTCGCGCTCATCATCGTCGGCTTGGCCCTCGCGGGCCCGTGGCTCACCATGGCCGCAGCCAGGATTATGGCCCGGCGGACCAGCCGCCCCGGCACGCTGATCGCCGCCCGCCGCCTCGCCGACGACCCCAGGGCCGCCTTCCGCGCCGTCAGCGGCCTGGTGCTCGCCCTGTTCATCACCACCGTAGCCGTGGTGGGCATCACCACCTGGAACGCCCAGCAACTCACGCTGAGGATCAGCGCCGCTGAAACGAACGTGCTGACGGACCAGCTGGCCGGCCAGCAGCCCGGCTCCGCGTCTCAGGCAGGCACGGGACCGGCCGCGCCCGCCGCGCCGCTCGCGGCGGAGCTGAACGGGATTCACGGCGTCCAGGGGGTGGTCGTGGTCCGCGCGGACCCGGGGCTGACCATCCCCGCGCCACTGCTCGGCACGATCCCCTATCCGGGCGCTCGCCCGCAGCCAACCCCGGCCGGCCTGGTCTCGTGCGCGCAGCTCGCGACCGTTCCCGCCCTGGGCCGCTGCCCCGCCGGGGCCAGGGCGGCGGCGTTCCCGGCCGCCGGGTTCGCCGGGCCCCTGTACGGCGCGGACGCCACTCCGATCACCTGGCCAGCCGCGAACGTCCAGGCCACACGGCTGGAGAGCCTCGGCGTGGACGCCATCAACGTGGCCACGAACGGCACCGTGCCAGCGGTCGAACAGGCCAGGACAGTGCTGGAAAACGTACCCGCCTATGCCGCCTATCTCGGCGACGGCGCGCCGTCCACCGTCGGCGAGCTGATCGCGCAGTCCAATCCCACCAACAGCGGCTACCAGCAGCTCGCGAACACGGTGATCCTGGTCAGCCTGCCGATCGCCGGCTGCACGCTGGCCGCGGGCATCGCGGCCGGGCTCGCCGACCGCAAGCGGCCGTTCAGCATGCTGCGCCTCACCGGCGCCCGGCTCGCCACGCTGCGCCGCGTCGTCGCGCTGGAAAGCGCCGTCCCGCTGCTCGCCGCCGCCGCCGTCGCGATCGGCACCGGGTTCGGCGCCACCGCGATGTACGCCTCCATGGAGATGCAGCACCCGATGGTCGCGCCCGGCGCCGCCTACTACCTCCTCACCGCGGGCGGGATCCTGGCGGCCCTCGGCATCATCGCGGCCACCTTCCCGCTGCTGGCACGCATCACCGGACCCGAAGTCGCCAGAAACGAATGAACCGGCTAAGACGGCGGTCCCGGCGGAAGGTTCCCCCGGCGGGCGAGGCAGCCGGCTGGCTCGCTGCCTGGCGTTGTCATCGAACAGGGCGGCGCGCAGCACGGTGTCCGCTGCGGCGAGCTGGTCCGGGCTGACCCGCCCGGCGACCTCCCGGTTGAGTTCCTCGACAACGGCGGTGACGGCGCGGGCATAGTCGCGGCCGAGCTGGGTGAGGGTGACGTTCAGCTGCCTCGTGTCACGCGAGTCCCGTTCGGTCCTGGCGTAGCCACGCTGCTCGAGCCCGTCGGCGACCTTCCTGGCCGCCTGCCGGGTCACGCCCAGGCCCGCGCCAAGCCGGCCGACCGGCAGCGGATCCCGCCACAGCATCGGCAACACGGCCGAGTCGCCGCGCCGGTAGCCGGCGTAACCGAGCCGTTCCAGGCGGCTGGTCACCTCGCCGAGCCAGCTCCACCTGGCCAGCGCAACCAGGTCGCCGAACCGGTACGCGGCAGTTGACTCCCCGGCCATCACTCCCACATACTAACGATATGCAACCAGGTTGCTCTTTCTCACGGTACCTCTCCCGGCCGCGGACCCGCGGTCCCCGCCCCGGCCCGCCCTGCCCGGGGTCCCGGTGACTGCCGCCGTCCCGCCGCCGCGGCAGCGCGACGCCCCGTCACGCGCCAAGCCCCCGGCCCGGCTCGCGCTCGCCGGGGTCGGCGTCTACGTGGCCATCGACGTCCTGCTGGCCTTCCTGCGGCCCGGGTACAGCCTGATCTACAACGCGGAGAGCGACTACGGCCGCGGCCCGTGGTACTGGGTGATGGACCTGAACTTCCTGTTGCGCTGCACCCCATCCCTAGCCATCGCCGAGGCCCTGTACCGAACTGTCCGTCTCGGCGGCCGCGCCCGCGGCGGCCTGGCCCTGCTGGTCACCTGGGCGATCTGCTCCGGCCTGCTCGCGTTCTTCGCCGACGACCCCGAGGGCACCCCGCAGCACGGCAGCGGCATCGTCCACCTGGTCCTGGCCTTCATCGCGCTCACCGCCATTGCGATCGGCGCCATCCTGATATCCGCCAGCCTCATGTCCGACCCGGCCTGGCGCCCCGCCGCCCCCGTCCTGCTCGCCATCTCGGTCGCCGGCGCCATCGCCTACCTGCTGCTCGGCGTCGCCGCCAGGCATCACCACGCCCCCGGCGGCCTCTACGAGCGCATCTTCCTCGGCCTGGAACTGCTATGGATCGTCATCGCCGCCATCGCCCTCACCAGGCGCACCCAGCGAAAACAGACTCAAAGGCAGATACAGGACACCAAGACCGCAACGCCCCGGAATACTTCAAATGACAACCAGGCCCGAATGCGACGCCGTATGGCCGAGTTCCTCGAATTATCGTGGATACTTGCCTGCCCTATGAGGGTAGTAGCGATCCACGATCGCAGCAGAGCCCGGGCACGGGCGATTGAGACAGCTGGGGCACGCGAGGTGAGCGGGATTCGGGGGACAGGCGGGGGACTGCTTCAGCCACCGGCCGGGTTGACTGGTATTCCCTGGGACAAGCGATTGACCTGTTGCGTGGCGCACAACAGGCAGACCCTCCTGACCGGCCCTAAGCGCCCGCACGTTCCCGTCCCGGCGGATCACCCGCAGGGGCCGTCACCACCGGGCGGCAGAACACAGTCAGCTCACCGGCCGACGGCGCTGCATCCCCCGTGACTGTCCCCCCGCCAAACCCGCAGGCCACAGGATCCGGCACCAACGGGAAGGACGGAGCAGACTTAGGACCGGCGGGAGGGCTGGCGCGATGCGCTACGGCCCTGCCTTCTTGATCGTCATCGGGCAGGCGATCAGGGCTCGCCGCATCAAGACGGCCTCGGCCGAGTCACCCTCCTGGCGCCTGTCACTGTCCGCCAGCATCTCGAGGGCAACGAAGATCGGCGCGCCCACCAGGACGGCGAGCCGATATCTGTCGCCGCGATCATGACCGTCTCCCTCCGCGGAGAGCGCGCTCCGGCCGCCATCCATCCTGACAGCGCGACCGGGCTCCCAGCAAGCAGCAGGCCTCACAGGCCTCACAGGCCTCACAGTAACGAGCGATCACACGCGGCCATGCGCTCGGGGACTTCGGCGGGTGGACGGCAGCGGTACAGCGCCGGACCGCTGCCGTCCAGGGTGGGAAGGCTACTTGTTCTTCTTCCCCTTCTTGCTCTTCTTGCTTTTCTTGCTCTTCTTGGCCACGTGTATCACCCCGTTCCCGACTCGGAAGGTCAACGATGTGTTGACCAGCCGCGTCAACATATCATTGACCGACGTTGGTTGTCGATACGCTGTGGGGATGGCCTCCAAGAGTCTGGTCAGGCGGATCACCGCAGCGCTCGGCGCTCTCGACGTCGCCGCCGAACCGATGAGCCGGCTCGACGCGGCCCGGCAGCTGCGAGAAGCGGCAGAGGAACTGGAGGCCGCCCAGGTCGAGGCCGCCCGCAAGGCCGGGGCCACGTGGAGTGAGATCGGCTCGTGCTACGGACTCACCAAACAAGGCGCCCAGCAACGCTTCCGGGCTGTGCGCAACCAGGCCAAGGCCGGTACTGCGGGCCCGGAACCCGGGATCGGGACTGCGGTATTAGCTGGCGATGGCTATGTGGCGGTGCACGGCGGCCGGGTCGCCGAGCGTGGCGAGCATGCAGGCGGCCAGGTCGGCGCGGGAGACGGTGAATCCGTGCGGCAGGTTGCGGTCGGTCGCGGTGCGGTAGGCGCCGGTGGCGGCTTTGCCGTTCAGCGCGGGCGGGCGGAAGATCGTCCAGTCCAGGTCGCTGTCGCGGAGCTCGTCCTCGCCGCGGCGCATGTCGGCGCAGACATGGCGCAGGAACGTGCGCCGTGCCACGGGCTTGACCAGGTAGCGCATATAGGGGCTTTCGCCTTCGTCGGCGACGACGGAACCGCTGACCTGCAGGAGCCGCCGGGTACCGGTCTTGTCCATGGCCGCGATGATGCTGAGCACGCTGCCGGTGATGACGGTGGTGGGGCCGGTGCCGCGCGGGCCTACCGCAGAGATGACGGCGTCCGCGCCTTCGATGGCCGGGGTGATGGCTGCGGGGTCCATGACGTCGGCGGTGACGATCCGCAGCCGGGGATGAGCCGGCCCGGCCAGGCGGGCGGGATCGCGGACCACCGCGGTGACCTCGTGACCGGCCGCGAGCGCCTGGCTGGTGAGGCAGGTTCCGGTGGCGCCCGTCGCGCCGAGGATGGTGAGTTTCATCGTGTTCGCCTTTCCAGGCCCGTTGCTTTCCGGTAGATTTATTCCGGAACTCATATTATACGGAGATCATATCATATGGAATCGATACTATCGGGAGATGCGGGCGCGGCGCCGCAGCACGGACGGCTGAACCGCGCGATCAAGGAGTCGCTGCGGGACCTGGGCGCACAGCTGTCGCTGCTCAACCACAGCGTCGGCACGCGCCTCGACCTCAAGGCCGCTGACCTGGAATGCCTTGACGTCATCACCCGGTACGGCCCGCTCAGCCCGAGCGCCCTGGCCCGTCAAACCGGACTGCACCCCGCCACCATGACCGGCATCTTGGACCGGCTCGAACGCGGCGGCTGGATCGAGCGCGGCCGTGACCCGGCCGACCGCCGCGGCGTCGTCGTCCAGGTGGCCCGGGGCCGCGGCGCGGAAATCCTCCGCCTCTACCTCATCGACTCAGGCATGAATACCGCCCTGGACCAGATCTGCGCCGGGTACGACGGCAAGGACCTCCAGCTCCTGGCGGACTTCCTGCACCGCACGGCCGGGGCCGCCCGAACCGCCGCCGAAAGGCTCACCGCAGGCTGAGCCCGGGCCGCTGAAGCGATGCGGGGGGCTCGGAAGACGCACCACGGTCCGTTCGGATCCAGGAACCTCAAGCACCGGAAAATCCGCCGTTTTGAACAGATTTCCGTCAGGCTGACGTCCGCGGCTATAGGACGTTGTCCGCAGCGAAGATCATGCTGCGGACCGGGGCTAGCTCCTGGAGGCGGGCGGCGTCTTCGGCGGTGGCGCGGCCCGGCGGCGAGGCGAACGCGGCGCTCAGCTCGTCCATGGTGTCCCAGTCCAGCTCAGCGACCAGGTAGTACGGCGCGCCGCGGACGGCCGCGACGTCGCGGCTGACTGTGTACCGGCGCAGCCCCGGCAGCCGACGGGCGAGCGGTATGTGGACTTCGCGGTAATGCCGGTCGAACGCCTCGGGGTCGGCCGGGGTCTCGTACGCGGCCAGGAAGCGGGCCGTCATCGCGCTGCCCTGGCGTACCGGGTGAGGACGGCGGCGCCGGCCTGCTCGGCGGACAGGCACTCCAGGTAGGCAGGCGGACCGCCGGCCCGGAACAGCCGCTCGCCGGTGCCGAGGATGGTGGGGAAGGTCAGCAGCCGGTACTCATCGATCAGGTCCCCGGCCATCAGCGTGTGCACCACGCTCAGGCTGCCGATGACGATCACGTCGCGCTGCTCGCGCTTGACGGCCTGACGGAGGTCGCCGTCGATGACGCGGGAGTTCGTCCAGGCCGAGGTGTCGGTCAGGGTGCGGGAAGCGACCAGCTTCGGCGCGGCGTTCATCCGCGCGGAGAACGGGTCGTCGCGGCCCGGCCACAGCCGCGAGAACAGCTGCCAGGTGCTGCGACCCAGCAGCAGGACGCCCTCGTCCAGCGTGCGGCCGAGGCCGAACTTGTCACCGGCGACCGTTCCGGGGCCGTGCCGGAAGGCCCAGCCGCCGGCCGGGGTGCCGTCGGACCCGTCCGGGTCGGACACGATCCCGTCCAGGGTGACGAACTCGATGACGATGACGCTCACGATGGGTTTCCCTTCGGTCGGTGCTCACCGGTACATACCGGCAGCACCGGCCCGGCTCATCGCGCCGGGCGAAAATCGCCGGGGGAAAATCGCCGGGGGAAATCTGCCCGGGCAGGTTGAACGCACCCTGCGGTGGAATCACCCAAACGGCACTGATGACCGATTTGCTTGAGCAAGCACCGCGGCTCGTTCGGAAAAAATGATGGTCAGATAGCCGTATGAAACGCGCCGCCGGCCACCAGTGGGCGGCCCGGGCTTGGTCAATGCGCAAGCAGGTGCACGACCAGGGCGAGAGCGGCGAGGCCGAGGATGAGCTTGAGTGCGAGGATGGCGCCGCTGACAGCAATGGTGATCAGCCAGCCTCTCCGGGTCCTGGGCAGCCGCGGGCGGTTAGTCACGGGCGGGCGCGTTCCAGTCGAGGAGCTGGACGATGACGCCGTTGGGGTCGGTGACCTGGAACGAGCGCTCGCCCCAGGGCTCCTCGCGCAGCGGCATGGTGATGTCCACGCCCTCCGCGCGCAGGCGGGCCAGCTCATCCTCGAGGTCCTCGACGACGAACGCCAGGATCAGGCCGGCGGCGTGGGTGTCGCGCTGGTCATCGGGCAGCACGGGCAGGCCGCGACGCAGGAAGACGACGTTCATCCCGGCGTCCTCGCGGGCCAGGGAGGCGAAGCCGTCTGCGGCCATCTCCTGCCGGAAGCCGAAGTGGCTGATCAGGAAGGCCGCGGAGGCGGGCACGTCGGCGACGTTGAGGGACACGGCGGAAGCGGTGATCTGCATGGGAGGGCTCCTCGGGCTGGGCGAGCGGGATGACCATCAATAATGTACGCCGTACAATGTACTTTGTACAACGCGAGTCAGCGGGAGAATGTTCCCATGCCCACCGAACGCACCAGCGCCGGCGACCCCGCACGCACCCTGCAACTGCTCTGGCGCGAGCCCGGTCCCGCGGATTCCCGGCGCGGACCGCG
>JBEKKH010000275.1:0-9448 GCA_050010815.1 Streptosporangiaceae bacterium
GGTGGGGTCGGTCAGCTCCACCGCCGACGGCAGGTCCGCGGTGCCGACCCGGAGCAGCAGGTAATCGGGGTCGGTGCGGCGGCGTTCCCACAGGCGGCGCCGCGGGCCCGACGCGATGGACACGACCGTGGCGGGGTCGGGACGGTCGTGGCGGCTCCGGAGCCGCTCGGCGTCCACCGCCTGGCGGGCGTCGCGCTCGACCCTGGCCTTGTGTTCGCGGTAATCGGCCTGCTGGCGGGCGTGCGACCGGCGGCCTCCCCGGCGGTCGCTGACGTAGCTGCCGAGCAGCATGACCGGGCTGAACGCGGCCATCGCGAGCATGTACACCTGGCGCAGGAAGTACGCCATCGCCACCCCGAGCACGACCGGGACGACCGCCATCAAGATCGGGACCGGCCGCCGCTCGGGTTTTCCTGGCGGGCTGGGCAGGGCAAACGTCATCGCGTGGGCGGGCGGCAGGAGCCGCGGCGGCCGGTTGAACTCCAGGCTGCCGCCGTCCTGCGCCGGGTGCAGCGCGGCGTCCGGCGGCTCGTACGGCGCCAGGTCAAGCAGCGAACCGCCGACGCTGACCTGCTGCCCGGGCCGCCAGGGCACGGCCGCCTCCAGCGGCCGCCGGTCCAGCAGGACCGGCACGCCGTCGACGGGCACGACCAGAGCGCCCTGCGGA
Source organism: Streptosporangiaceae bacterium (assembly GCA_050010815.1). Lineage (GTDB taxonomy): Bacteria > Actinomycetota > Actinomycetes > Streptosporangiales > Streptosporangiaceae > Palsa-504. Next base: position 668 of record JBEKKH010000275.1, read on the forward strand.
TCAACCTGGACCCGCAGCGCGACCGGGGGGATCATCGGGTCAGCGATCACGACGCCCGCGGCCGCGGCGCGGGCGCGGCCAGCGACCGGGCCGCCGATGGCAGCCGGGCCGAACGGGAGCCGGTACAGCATGCCGGCCGCGGGCCCGCTCGCCACCCGGATCTCGGCCACCCCGGCCGGCTCCGGCCGGCGGCACCCGGCCGGATCGGCGAGGCTGACCACCGAACCGTCCAGGATCGGCGAATCGGCCAGCCTCATGTCGCCAGGGACCTGGTGCCAGCCCACGAACAGCGCCGGAGCCGCGGACCCCGCCGCGCGGGCCCCGCCGCGCATCACGCCGTCAAGCTCGGCCGCGAGCTGCGCCACCGCCGTGCCGGGATCGGCGTCGATCACGACATCCGCCTGCCGCCCCGTGGCCGGCGACACCACCGTCACCGTCAGCCGCATGACCGTTCCCTCCACCGCCCGGCCCGGTGTCCCCCAGCCCAAGGGCCGACCGAGTGCCCCCTGGCTACTGCCTGAGCGAGGCGGCGAGCTGGGCGTCGGTCTCGTGGAACGCCTTCACCGCCGCGTCCAGGTACTGGCTCATCCCGTTCAGGCCCTGGATCATCTTGGTCGCCCCGGTGTTGAACTGGGTGTACGACGCCTCGAACTGCTTGCTTGAGGTGTCGGTCACGTACCCGGCGGCGACCAGGTTGTCGACCAGCCGCTTGAGCTTGGACAGGTCACCCTCGATCGTCTGTTCCCCCGTCTGCAGCTGCCTGGCGGCTGATTGCATCTCCGCGTACGTGACGTTGACGTTCGGCATGGGCGGATGTCCTTTCCTGCTGTGCTGTTTCGATCCAGACACCGCTGGAACGCGCCCGGTGCCGAGCCGGTTCGGCGCGTAAGACGAACGTAAGGGACTGGAGTTCGGGAGCCCGGCCCGCTGGTGGTCAGTAGCCTGGGTTTCGTGACAGCAAGGTCGGGGTGCTCGACATGAGTCATCAATCCGCGCCGCCGGAGGCCGTCTACATCATCCGCCACGGCGAGAAGCCACAGGACCTCGCGCCCAGGCATCCCGCCGCGCACTCCGGCGTGGATTTCCGGGGCAACCAGAACGAACACTCGCTCTTGCCACGCGGCTGGCAGCGATCCGGCGCACTGGCGACACTCTTCGGCCCCGCGCACGGTCCGCCGCGAGCGGGACTCCGGGTGCCCAGGATGCTGATCTCGCCTTCGTACGGGCACCCGGGCAAGACCGCTGACCACAGGACCCATCAGACGATCCGCGGGCTGTCTGACCGGCTCGGCGTCGAGATAACGGCCGACTTCGCCAAGGGACAGGAGCCGCAGCTCGCCACCGCCGTGCTGACCAGCGGCACCGGCGCGGTGCTGATCTGCTGGGAGCACGGCCGCATTCCGGCGCTCGCGTCCGCGCTGCCGCTGGCCCGCGGCACCGTCATCCCGAAGTCCTGGCCGGAAGACCGCTACGACGTGATCTGGACGTTCACGCTCAACGCCGATGCCACCTACGCCTTCGGCCAGGTTCCGCAACTGCTGCTGGCCGGTGACGCCGACACCGTCATCACCTAGGACTCCGCTCGGCCTGCCCTCGGCGGCTACGGGCGGCTACGGGCGGCTACGGGCGCGAGGCCGCCAGCAGCTCGCTGACCGTCACGAACCTGTATCCGTCATCGGTCAGGGACCCCGTCAGCCGGTCAAGCTGCTTCATCAGGCTGGCGTTGGGCTGCGGTCCGCCGTCATGCAGGAGCACGATGCTGCCGGGCGAGACCTGCTGCAAGATCTCGTCGACGTCGTACTGCGCATTGACGCCGGTGATGCCGTGCGACCACAACGTCACGCCGTAACGCAGGCCGGCGCACACCGCCAATCCGACACTGTCGATGCGGCCGTAGGGCGGCCGGCACAACGTCGGCGCCTGGCCGGTCAGTTTCGCCAGGAGTTCTTGCGTGCGTTCCAGGCTGTCCCGGCCAAACCCCTCGTCGTGCTGGGTCAGATCGGAGTGCGCCCAGGTGTGATTGCCCTGTTCGTGACCCGCACTGGCCGTCTGCACCACCAGGTCAGGAGCGGCCTGCATCCGCTCGCCGACTCTGAAGAACGTCGCCTGCGCGCCGTGCCGCCGCAAGATGCTGAGCACCTGCGGGGTCCATTCCCGGGTCGGGCCGTCATCGATGGTGAGCGCGATGAGCTTGGCCGACGGCTGAGTACGAAACGTCGCGGTCGCCACGTACGGCGCCGGCCCCGGCGGGCGCGCCGTCCGCGCCGTCGGTCCCTCCCTGGTCAGACCCTGCTCGGCCGCCCACCCGGCAGCGGCTCCAGCCGTGCCGCCTACGGTGAGCAGGCCGGCCCGGGCGATGAATCCACGGCGATCCATGGGGCAAGTTTTACCCGTTTGACCGCCTGTGTCGACCGCAATAAATCCGGTGTCCCGTCACCCAAGATCATCCGGCCCGGATCGAATCGGCCGCTGACCGCGTGGTGGTTCCCGGTGATCCCGCCAATTCCGCCTCGGCGGCCATTGCCACCCATCCACCCACGCCCAGGCCAGTTAGCGAGCTTGTGCAGGGAGTCGACACGACCAGCTCGGATGACGTTTCAGCCGCCCCGGACTACGCCTGCGTCTTGCAGTGTCTGGTACAGCGATATCTCCAGGGACAGCAAGGCCTCGTTGTCCGGGTCCGTGGCGCTGTTGACGGCGAACGCGATGATGATCCCGGAGCGGGGGAAGTAGACGTGCGCGACCCGGTTGCCGAGGGTTCCGCCGATGTAGTCCCACTCCGTTCCGAGCTGCGGGCTGGTGCTCTGCTGGAGGCCGAGCGCGTAGCCGGAAGGATCGGCGAGCGTGGTGGTGGGGATTGGCTCGCCGGTGGCCTCGGACACGAGGCTTTCTAGCTGGCGCTGCTGGCGCGGCGGCAGCTCCCGGCCCTGGTAGAGGGCCCGGTCCCAGGTGGTCAGGTCCGGCAGCGAGCTCACGATGCCCCCGGCGCCCTGCGCCCAGGTCAGGGCGAGGGGCGGAACCGGCTGGCCGAGCAGCGACGGTATCGCGGACATGAAGAAGTACCCGGTCGCCATCCGGGCGGCGTCGGCCGCGGGGCAGGTATAGGGCGCGTCGCACAGGCTGCGCAGCCGCAGCGGGATGATGATCCGTTTCGTCAGCTGGTCCGCGTAGGAGTCGTGTGTCACCCGCTCGATGATCATCTGCGCGAGGATGTAATTCGTATCGGAGTACGAGTAAACGGCCGGGCCGAGCGGGACGCCAACGGCATAGGACACCAGCTGGGCCGCGGAGAAGTCGGTGCTCAGGTCCGCCGCGAGCGTGGTCAGGAAGGAAGGCTGGAATGCATATTCGGCGATGCCGCTGGTCATGTTGAGCAGGCGCTTGATCGTGATGCTGCGCCAGGCCGGGTACTGGGGGAGCCATTTCCCGAGCGTGTCGTTGATCGACAGCTTGCCTTCGGCCTCCAGCTGAAGCAGGATCACCGCGGTGAAGGCCTTGGTGTTGCTGCCGATCTGCCACAGCTCGCCGGTGGATACCGGTGACCCGCCGCCGTACTGGTTCGTTCCGACCGCCACGTCGATGGCCGGCGTGCGGCCGGGGAAGGTGACCCGCAGCGAGACCGCGGAGATGTGCTCGGCCGTCCCCCGGGTCGCCAGATACTGGCTGATGTCGTCGCGCAGCGACGTCCGCAGTGCAGTGCCGTGACCGGACTGCGGGATACTCGCGGCGCTGGCCGCGCTGGCCGCGCTGGCCGCCGTCAGGCCCGCCGCGCCGATCAGGACGCAGGTAACCGTGGCGGCGGACAACATGTACCGGGCACTTCTTCGCGCCTGATGCGGGTGCGCGGATGTCATGTCAGCTCCCTGCCCCTGTTCGCCTGCGGAGCGGCCGCCACGTGGTCTGGACGAAATGACCGCCGATGAGGTGTGCACGAAGATGGCATGTGTCCTCCCTGAAGCGTCCGGGACAGCCTGGAATCGGCGCCGCCGGGCCCTGCAGCACGGCGCCCGGCGCTTCGATACCATGCCGGGGCGCCTTGAGATACTGCTACGCCGGCACGATCTTGTGCGCCGTGGGCGGAGGGGAGCACGCGGTAACAAGATGCTGCCATATTTCGCCTCGGTTAGCTACGGACTGGGCGCCGCCGAGGTCTAGAGCAGCCGGAATATTGATCTCGTCTACAGGTGGACAAGCGAGCACGATTCCTTTTTCAAGCTACACCCGATCCGGCAGACAGACAAGGAAACCAGACGCTGGCTGCGCTGGCCGACGCGGGTGATCTCGATAAGGGTCGCCGGAGCGGTCGCGATAAGGGATTTGCTATCAAGATCAGACCGGACAAGGGCAATGCCGCTTAGCCATATCCGACCCCAATAACGCCAGGCATGCAGTCTCTCCAGCCTCGTAAGACTCTCGCTCCCCTAAGCGGCGTGTTTCGAATTTCTTGTGTGTCGCTGATCCCTTTATAAGGGAGTTAACGACACACAATACGATGGTCAATCGTCAGCAGCGATTTGCTGGGCGCTGCGTGGCCGTAGCATTCTGAGGTGGACGTGAATGCAGCTGGTTATTGGTGCCTTCTGCCGCCGGGCCAGCGTCTGGCGCGGTCCCGGGTCTCCGGGTGGCGCAGGTGAACTCTGCCGATATTGGTGGTCACGTCGAGCCTGACCAGCGGCAGCCCGGGCACGGGCGGGTCGAGCCGCGAGTCGACTCCGCCGCGGTGGCGGATCACCTGCACGCCCACGCCCGGGGGCACGATGATCGTGATACTGCCCCACCCGGTATAGACGTGCAGGTTAATAAGGTGATCGTCGAACTCCGCCTCGGTGAGGTCGAGCCTGATGCTGCCCAGGTCCGCGCTGATGTGCGTCTGGCTGGCGACCTGCCACTTGCCAGCCAGCCGCAGCCGCCCCAGGCCGGAATGGATCTCCAGCGGCTCGGCCAGCCGCCGCTCCTGACTGGACAGCGCCACAGGCGCCGGCAATGACCGGACCACCTCGGCCAGTTCGGCCTCGGACGTGGCCGCCAGCACCCCGGCCACGCCGGTGCCGAACCGGTCCGCGTCGATCTGGCCGACCGCGTACAGCTCCTTGACGAACTCGGTGGCCCGCTGCCGGGCATCCTCACGCATAATGCGGCCCCTTCAACTCTTAGCTGGCTCGCCCGAGCCCTGCCGAACCAGTGCCAGCGTATCGAGCGCACCGCCTGGGGGCCATGCCTGCCAGCAGGTCGTGACCATCCCGGAAATGAGCTATCCGGCGGGCTGGAGTCCGGGTGGTATTCAGGCGTGCCCGTTGAAGAGGTCGCGTAGGGCGCCGGGTGTGCTGATGCCTTATCTGGCGGCGGTGGACAGGCAGGACTGGATGGTGGCGAAGTCGGCGAGTCCGCCCGCGCCCCTTACCGTGCCAGCTAGATATGGAGCTATAGTGCTATGCACCTAGCTAAATGGAGGCCTGGTGATCGAATTCCACCTGGACGGCCGGTCCGGCGTCGCGCCGTACCTGCAGCTGATCCACCAGGTGCGGCACGCGCTGCGGCTAGGCATGCTGCGCGAAGGTGACCAGCTGCCCAAGGTCAAGGACGTGGCAGCCGGGCTGGCGATCAACCCGAACACGGTGCTCAAGGCCTACCGGGAGCTGGAGTACGAGGGGCTGGCGGCGGCCCGGCCGGGGATCGGGACGTTCGTGACCGGGACCCTGGGCGGCGCGTCCCTGGCCGCGCACGGGCCCCTGCGCCGCGACCTGCAGCGGTGGCTGGCCAAGGCGCGCCGCGCCGGGCTGGACGATGAGTCCATCGAGGCCCTGTTCGCGACCACCTTTCGGTCCGCCGGCGAGGAGGACATAGCATGACCACCGTCATCGAAACCCAAGCGCTGGGCAAGCGGTACCGGCGGCAGTGGGCGCTGTCGGATTGCACGCTGTCCATCCCGGCTGGGCACGTGGTGGGCCTGGTCGGGCCGAACGGCGCCGGGAAGACCACCCTGCTGAGCATCGCTACCGGGATGCTCGCGCCGAGTGCGGGCACGATCGAGGTGCTAGGCAGCCGGCCCGCGGCCGGGTCCGGTGCAGCTGGCCCGGGTCGGGTACCTGGCCCAGGACGCGCCGGTCTACGCCGGACTGACGGTCGCCGACCACCTCAAGCTGGGCGCGCATCTCAACCCGGGCTGGGACGCCGGGCTGGCCCGCGGCCGGATCGGGCGGCTGGACCTAGATCCCCGGCAGAAGGCCGCGACGCTGTCCGGCGGCCAGCGCGCTCAGCTCGCGCTGACCCTGGCCGTCGCGAAACGGCCGGAGCTGCTGATCCTGGACGAGCCGGTGGCCAGCCTGGACCCGCTGGCGCGGCGGGAGTTCCTGCAGGACCTGATGGAAGCTGTCGCCGAGCAGGGGCTGTCGGTCGTACTGTCCTCCCACCTGGTGGCTGACCTTGAACGGGTCTGCGACTACCTGATCGTCCTGGTCGGCTCCCGGATACGGGTCGCCGGGTCGGTGGAGGAACTGCTGGCCCGCCACCACCTGCTGTCCGGCCCGCGCCGCGACCCCGGCAGCCTCCCGGACGGCATGCAGGTCATCTCGGCCAGCCACACCGACGTGCAGAGCACGCTGCTGGTGCGCACCAGCGGCCCGGTGCTCGACCCGGCCTGGACGGTCTCCGAGGTGACCCTGGAGGACCTGGTGCTGGCCTACCTGAGCCAGGCCGCTGGACACCGCCGCCGCAACCACCTGGAGGTGCAGAGATGACCTGGCTGACCTGGCGGCAGTTCCGCGCCCAGGCCATCAGTGCGGCTGCGGCGCTGGCCGCGTTCGCGATCCTGCTCGCGGCCACCGGGCCGCACCTGGCCAGCCTGTACGCCGCCAGCGGGATCACCGGCTGCCACGGCGGTAGCTGCGCCCAGCTGGCCAGCACCTTCCTCCAGCAGCTGAATGCCGCCGGCACCTACTGGGTGCTGTACCTGCTCGGTGTCATGATCATCTTGCTCACGCCCGCCGTCATTGGCCTGTTCTGGGGCGCACCGCTGATCGCACGCGAGCTGGAGACCGGGACCTCCGCCCTGGCCTGGAACCAGTCCGTCACCCGGACCCGGTGGCTGGCGGTCAAGCTCACCTTCACCGGCCTGGCCGCCATGGCCGTCGCCGAGGGAATGAGCCTGATGCAGGCCTGGTGGGCGGCCCCCATCGGCCGGGCCGTCGGCCACGGCGGCAGCGGCAGCAACCTCGCCATGGGTCGGTTCACCTCGGTGGTCTTCGCCACCCATGGCATCACCCCGCTCGGCTACGCCGCGTTCGGCTTCACCCTCGGCGCCACCGTAGGGGCGCTGATCCGGCGCACCGTCCCGGCCATGGCCGTCACCCTGGTCATCTTCGCCGTCCTCCAGGTCGCCATGCCGCTGTGGATCCGCCCGCACCTCCTCCCGGCCCGCCACACGATCGTCTCGGTCACCTCGCTGGACTCGCTTCGCCCCGAAAATCTCCCCGGCCAGCCCGGTGCCTGGCTGCTCTCCAGTGAAACCGTCAACGACGCCGGGCAACTAGTCACTTCCGCCCCGGCCGCTTGCCCTCCGCCGCCAGTGACCAAAGGACAAAACGGAGAAGGCGGCTACCTTGACTGCCTGGCCAGCCACGGCATCCAAGAGGCCATCAGCTACCAGCCCGCCAGCCGCTACTGGGCCTTTCAGTGGACCGAGACCGCGATCTACCTCGCCCTGGCCCTGGCCCTGGCCGGGTACTGCTTCCGGCGGCTCAGCCGCCGTCTGTCCTGACGGGCGGCGAAAGGGATGCGCGCACGAACCAGTGCCGACATAACGAAACGCCGCGCATTTTCGCAGTGCCCATGTCATCGGCAGCGTTGTGCTCCGTACCAAGGAAGGCGCCCCCCTCACCACGTGGAAAGATGAGGTGGCGCCATTAAGGAAGACGACGGATCGGTAACAGCGTCTCCGGCCTCGGCAACCGGGCCGCAGCGGCGCGATCAAAGAGTTCGCCGCCGAATCGGACGGCTATATCATCGTTATCGTCAACGCCGAGGTCAGCAACCCCAGCAGTTTCACTCGTAATAAGAAGATCGAACAATTGCTAATCAGCAAGATCTAGTTTCTCGGCAACCAGCGTTCACCCGGTTACTCGGTGCGGCAAAGGCCACGCCCGGCAAAGGGTCAGCATCCCGCGAACACCACCCGCCCCGCCCGGCACACCCGTGGTGGGGCGCTCCCGCTCTCGAGCAACACCGATGGTCCAACGTGGTTGCTCCAGTGCCGTATGCCGACTGTGAAAACATCCGCCGCCGCTTGACCATCGAGGCAACGATCAAGCTGTAGCGGGGGTCGTTACCGCCACCGGTCAGGATCTGCCCGGCCTGCGGCGAGACGGGCGGCGAGACGGGCGGCGAGACCCAGGCGGCCCGCGCCGGTGCCCGGCCCGCGAGAGCCTGGCTTGTCCCGCCCCGCCAGCCCCGGGCCGCCCTCCGGCTCGCTGGTCCGGAACCGGCCCAGGGTATGGGTGTGGCACCGTGCACATCCTTTGGTGCACGGTGCCACACCCACACCCATCCGCCCGGGCACGCATGTGACGGGAACGCGTGCTGTGACGCCAGAGGCCGGCAAGCGCCCGCCTGCGGAGCGGGGCAGCCAGTTCCCCGGCCTGGGACGGATCCCGGTGACACCCATGGTGGCCGTGCGGCGCCCGTGCCGGGTGGTGCAGCCTGCCCGGCCAGGACTGCGGTGGATCCGGGCTCCGGGGCGGATCCGAGGCACCTCAGCAACACCTATGGTCCTTCGTTGCGGGTCAG
>JBEKKH010000276.1:0-10856 GCA_050010815.1 Streptosporangiaceae bacterium
CGGATGACCCGGTTCACGGGCTCGTCCATGAAGAACTGCGCGCGCGATCGCACGCCCTCCCACTTGATGTCACCGCCCGCCGAGAAGGCGCGGTCCCCCGCCCCGGTGAGCACCACGACGCCGACCAGCCCGTCGTGGCTGGCATCGTCGAACGCGACGACCAGTTCCTCGACCGTGTGATCGGTGAAGGAGTTCAGGCTCTTCGGGCGGTTGACCGTCACCCGGGCCAGACGGCCTCCCTCGTCGCGGGTCTTCTTCTCGTACAGGATGTCGGTGAACTCGAAGCCTTCGACGGCCTGCCATTCTTGCCAGCCCATGGGGCGTCCTTTCTCGAAGATGGTGCGGGTGCTCGGTCCGCGGACAGCTGCCTGCTCGCGGATCAGGTCATGGCGTAGCCGCCGTTGACGCTGATGTTCTGGCCGGTGACGAAGGAACCGCCCTCGGATCCGAGGAAGACGACCACGCGCGCGATCTCGTCGGGGCGGCCCACTCGGCGCAGGGGGTAGCTCTTGACCACCTTGGCCAGGAACTCCTCGGAGTGGTCGCGGTCGTGGTGCATGCTCAGCTTGCCGATGTCGTCCGGGTTGGCCGGCAGCGTCATGCTCGGGCAGACGCCGTTGACGGTTATCCCGTACCGGCCGACCTCCATGGCCAGCGTGCGGACGAAGCCCATGATCCCGGCCTTGGCCGCGGCGTAGACCGACTCCCGGTACTGGCCGACCTTGCCGGCGTCGGACGCCAGGCACACGACCCGCCCGGCACCCCGCTCGATCATGGCCGGCAGCGCCGCCTTGGTGATGTAAAGCGGACCCCACAGGTTCAGGGCCAGCTCGCGCTCGGCGACATCCCAGTCCTTGTCGACGAACAGCTTGTGCTCGGCCCACCCGACGTTGTTCACCAAGATGTCGGCCGGCCCGAACATCGACGCCGTCTCGGCGACGGCGCGCTCGGCGCCGGCCCGGCCGGACAGGTCGCACTCCACCACGCCGATCGCGCCCGCCGACCCGCTGCCCACCGAGGCGGCGACCTTCTCGGCCTGTTCACGGTCGATGTCGGCGATCACCACGTTCGCGCCCTCGGCGGCGAACAGCAGCGCGATCTCGCGTCCGATATTAGACGCGCCGCCCGTCACGATCGCCGTCTTGCCGGTCAGTCCCAGGTCCATCGCGTACCCGTCTCCTGTCGTATCGATCGGTCAGGCCCGGCCCGGCCGCGCCTCGTTGAAGGCGCTGACGCCGCCCTTGGCGTCCGGGTAGCAGCTGAAGTACTCCTGCACGGTCAGCCGTTCCAGGTCGAGCGCGTCGCGCAGCGGCAGCTCGGAGCCGCGGCGGACGACCTCTTTGGTCAGTCGCAGGCCGGTCCGGCTCTTGCCGCGCAGGCTGTCCGCGAGCTCCTCCACGGCCGCGTCGAGGTCGGCCGCCGGGTACGAGCGCAGCGCCAGCCCGTAGGCGACCGCTTCCGGCCCGGTCAGGCGCCGCCCGGTGAACAGCAGCTCGAGCGCGCGCTGCTCGCCGATCTTGCGGGGCAGCCGCTGCGTCCCGCCCGCGCCGGCGATGAGGAACCGGTTGGCGTGCTGGTCACCGATTTGCGCGTCGTCGCTGCACAGGATGAGGTCGCAGCTCAGCGCGAGCTCCAGGCCGCCCGCCAGGGCATAGCCGCGGATGACCGCGATGACGGGCACCGGGGTGAGCGTTACCTTGACGAACAGGTCCCGGAGCCTGGCGGTGAAACGCAGGTGCCGGCCCGCGTCCTCCATCATGTTCTCGCCGTGCAGCTGCTTGAGGTCCGCGCCCGCGCAGAAGGCCCGCTCCCCCGCCCCGGTGATGACCGCCGCCTTGACGGTCTCGTCCTCACGCACCCGGTCCAGCGCACGATCGAGGTCAGCGATCAGGGCGTGGTTGAGCGCGTTCATCGCCTCCGGCCGGTTCAGCGTGATGTAGGCGATCGAATCGCGGTGCACATACCGAACGGTGCTGTGGCCGTTGTCCATCTCGGATGTCTCATCTCTCGTGACGATTAGGTGAACCTGGGCGCGACCTCATCGCGCACCATCACCTTGCGGATCTTCCCGCTCGGGGTCCTGGGCAGCCGATCGACGGTTACCACGTACTCGGGAATGAATTGCCTGGTGAGCTCCTTACCAGCAAGGTAGTGGCGCAGCTCGTGGACCGTGACCGGCGCGGCCGGGTCGGTGAGCTCGAGCACCGCGCAGACGCGCTCGCCGAGCCGGGCATCCGGGACGCCGATGACCGCGACCGCGCAGACCCGGGGATGCTCGGTGATCAGCGCCTCGATCTCGACGACGGGCACGTTTTCGCCGCCGCGCAGGATGATGTCCTTGGTCCGGCCGACGACGGTCAGGTAACCGTCGGCGTCCACCCGCCCGACGTCGCCCGAACGGAACCAGCCGTCAGCGGTGAAGGCGGCTGCGGTGAGCTCCGGGCGGCCCAGGTACCCCGCCGTCAGGCCCGGCGACCGCACGACGATCTCGCCGGCCTCGCCGCGCGGCAGCTCGTGTTCGCCCGAGTCGTCGCGGATCTGGAGCTGGCAGGGGTCGAGCGGCCGGCCATCGGTGTAGCTCAGCTTCTCGACCGGATCGTGCGGGCTCCCGCACGTCACGTACGACAGCTCGCTCATGCCCCAGCCGGGGCACAGCCGGATGGTCGGTATCTGCCGGTGCAGCCGCGCGATCACCTCGTGCGGCATGATGCCGCCGCTGACCCGCGCGGTCCGCCAGCTGCTGATGTCGGCACCCTCGAACGAGGGGTGGTTGATCATGTCGATGAGGTAAGGCGGCATCGCCGGGCCGTAGGTTATCCGCTCGCGCTCGATCACCTGCAGCGCGAGCCCGGCGTCCCACAGGTCCATGTAGACGATCGGCGCACTCAGCAGGAGCGGCAGGTAGATGCCGTTCAGGAAGCCGCCGGAATGTCCCAGCGTGTTGGCGACGAACACGGTCTCATCCGACGTGAGCTCGAGCCGGCGGGCCGCCGATCCGACCACCGAGCTGATCGTCGCGGTGGAGTGCAGGACGCCCTTGGGTTCACCGGTCGTCCCGCTGGTGAAGTTCAGCAGCATCACGTCGTCGGCGCCGTGGGCGTAGCGGCCGTCGGCGATAGCGGCCCGCAATGGCGCGTGATCCGGATGAGTGCCCAGGCGGGTGAGCTCGTGCCAGGCCAGCGCGGGCGAGCCGGCCGGTACCTCGCCGACGCCGACGACGACCTTGAGCCCGGCGTTCGTGCCCTGCAGTTCCGCGCCCATCGCCAGGTAGTCGAAGGATCCGAACGACGTCGGCACCACCAGCGCGCGGACGTCGGCGACGTCGAGCTGGCGGGCCACGTCCCGGGTCCGGAAGACCGGCGAGACCGGCATGGTGACAACGCCGATCGCGTAGCACGCCAGGTGGGTCACCAGCCATTCGTGCCAGTTGGGGAGCTGCAGCGCGACCACGTCACCGCGGCGCAGCCCGAGCTGCCGCAGCGACACGGCGAGCGCGGTCACGTCGTCCCACAGCTGGAGCACGGTGCGCGAGCTGCGGACCACGAGTTCGCCGCGCGCCCGCGACGCATAGACGTCGTGGTCGAGCACGGCACGCTGGGCCGGCTTGCGCTCGGCCCAGCGCCTGAATTCCGTCAGCAGGCTGGTCGGGTGTCCCATCGTCAGGATGGGGCGACCCGGCCGTACGGGAGCGATTCCCGGCCCAGGACCTCGCGCGCGACCACCATCTTCATGATCTGCGACGTCCCGTCGCCGAGTTCGAGGCCCATCACGTCCCGCATCCGGCGATCGTGCGGCAGCTCGGCGCTGTAGGCCGGCCAGCCCGCCAGCAGCAGGCAGTCGTGAATCGCCTCGTAGGCCTCCTTGATCCCGAACCACTTGATCATCGCGGCTTCCTTCGAGTGCGGTAGCCCGGCGTCTTTGAGGTAAAGCACCTTGAAGGCGAGCAGCTTGGCCGCCTCCAGCCGGGTCAGGTGCTCGGCGATCGGGAAGCTGACCCCCTGGAACCGGGCCAGCGGACCGCCGAAGGCCTGCCGGGTCCTGACGTGCTCACTGACCTCTTCCAGCGAGCGCTCGGCGGCGCCGATGCAGGCCAGGGTGAGGAAGGCGCGGTTGTAGTCGAAGAACTGCATGGCCTCCCTGAAGCCGGCGTTCTCGGTGCCGACCAGGTTCTCCGCCTCGATCCGCAGGTCGGTGTAGAAGACCTGGCCTCGCTTGGTGACCCGCTCGCCGACGGAGGAATAGATGCGCTTGTCGATCCCGGGCGCGTCCCAGGGTGTGGCCAGTATCGAGATGCCCTTGGCGCCCGGGCCCCCGGTGCGCGCGAAGATCAGCCCGAACTCGGCCAGCCCGGCGTAGCTCACCGAGCCCTTTTCGCCGTTGACGATGTAGTGGTCCCCGTCGCGGACCGCCGTGGTCCGGATGCTGGCCGCGTCGGAACCGGCGTCGGGTTCGGTCAAGGTGATGGCGAACGGCGCGCCCGCGGCCACCCGGGGCGCCCAGCGGGAGCGCGTCGGCTCCGTCATCAGCCCCATGATCTCACCGAAGAAAACGCCGTTGACGACCATCAGGGCCAGGCCGACGTCGGCCCGGCCGATCTCGTAGACCAGGGAGCCGCACTCGACGAAGGACGCCGATTCCCCGCCGTTCTCGGACGGGATGCGCAGGCTCATCAGGCCGAGCGCGGCCATCTGCTCGAAGACGGAGGTGGCGATGGTTTCGCCGCTGTCCCAGCTCGCCACGTAGGGATCGATGTGCTTCTCGCAGAACTGGCGCGTCGCGGCCGCCTTCTCCTGCGTCTCGGGATCGACGGAAAAGTCCATGAGGATATCGCCTTCCGGTTGTTGGCTACCGTTGCTGACGCTGCGGCGGGGGCGTACACAGGATGTCGACGGCCCGCACGCCCTCACCCCGCGCTCCCACCAGAAGCGGGTTGAACTCGATCTCCCAGCCGGCCAGCGACCGGGTGTACTCACGGGCCAGCCCCAGCACCGCGGCGACCAGCGCATCGACGTCGCGTGGCGCCCGGCCGCGGAACGCCTGGAGCAGTTCCCAGGAGCGCAGGCCCGCCAGGCCGTCCCGGATTTCCGTGGCCGAGACCGGCAGGGACAGGTAGCAGATGTCGCGGGCCCACTCCGCCAGCACCCCGCCGAAGCCGAACGCGACGACGGGACCCAGGTCCTGGTCGGTGCGGGCGGCGACCAGCATCTCCTGACAGCCGCCGAGCATTTCCTGAACCAGCACGGGCGTGCCCGGGCCCAGCTGCGCCTGGATGCGCCGCAGCGCGTCCAGGGCCTCGGCCGGGGTCCGCAGTCCCAGGTAGATCAGGCCGGCCTCCGTCTTGTGCTCGGCGTACTCCGGCGTTGCCTTGACCACAAGCGGCGGCCGCAGGCCGGCCGCGGCCAGGTACAGCTCGTCCGCGGACCTGGCCGTCCGCCAGGCGGCCAGGGGGATGCCGATACGCTCGGTCAAGGCGGCCCGCTGGGACCAGTCGAGGTCGGCCGGCGCCTGCTCAGCCGCGAGTTCGCCGGCACCGGACTCGCCGGCACCGGACTCGCCGGCACCGGGTTCCGTGCGGCCGGGCACCGGCGGCACCGGCGGCACCGGGGTCACCGGGATACGCAACCGGTACAGCCAGGCGATTTTCTTGATCGACTCGGCCGGATCCCGGGCCACGACGATGCCCTCGAGCCCGGACGGCGGCCCGGTGCGCTCGGGCCGCCCGGCCAGCAGGCTGGCCACGAAGGGCTTGCCCGCCGCCGCGGACAGCGCGCGATACAGCGCGGCGTGCCCGGCCAGCTGCCGGTCACCGCCGTTGGCGTACTGCACGAGGACGGTGTCGACGTTCTCGTCGGCCGCTACCGCGCGCAGCACCCGCTCGAAACCGGCCTGGTCGGCGATCAGCGCGCCCGTCGTGTCGACCGGATTGCGGTGATAGCCGAAGCGCGGCAGGAGCTCGCCGAGCGTCCGCTCGGTGTCCGCCGTGAACCGCGCCAACGGGACGCGGTGCTGTTCGGCGGCGTCGGCCAGCAGCGCGCGGCTGCCGCCGGAGATGGCGACGACACCCAGCCCGCGCGGCGGCTCCCCGTCCGTCCGGGCGGAGGTCGCGGGCAGCCGGTCCTGGCCGGCCGCCAGCTCGATGGCGTCGATGAAGTCCGCGAGCGTGGCGGCCTCGAGCACGCCGCACTGCGCGAACACGTCACGGTAGACCGCGGCGGCGGTCGCGACCCGTCCGGTGTGCGACATCGTCGCGACCCGGCCCTGCTCGGACTGCCCGGCCCGCAACGCGATCAACCGCACCTGCCGCTGCCGTGCCCGCGCGGCCAGCTGCCGTAGCCGGCCGCCGTCCCGCAGTCCCTCGATGAACATCGCGATGACCGACGAACCACCCTCGTTCAGCATAAATTCGCAAAAATCCAGGGTGGACAGGTCGAGTTCGTTGCCTGAGCTGACGAAATACCGGCACCCGACGCCGCGTTCTTGCAGCTCACGGATGCAGGCCCCGCCGACACTGCCGCTCTGGCTGATGATGCTGACCGGTCCAGGCAGCAGCCGGGCCCGGTCGGCGGCGCTTCCGAACGTCAGGGTGAGCGAGCTCGGGATGCTCCAGATGCCTTCGCAGTTCGGGCCGACCACGCGCACCCGGGAGGCCGCCAGGGCCGCCCGAAGCTCGGCGTTGAGCCCGGCGGCGGCCTCGGAATCCTCGAAACCGGAGCTCAGCACCACGGCGACGCCGATGCCGCGGGCACCGCAGTCGAGCACCGCCTGAGGCACGAGATCCGCCCGCAGCATCAGCATCGCGACGTCGATGCCGTCAGGAAGGTCGAGCACGGACCCGACGCACTCGTAGCCGTGCATCGTCGAGTGCCGGGGATTGACCGCGATGACCGTGCCGCGGAAGTCATGCTGCCGCAGCCGGACGAGCGCCTTGCCCGGCAACGTTTCGAGCCGGCTCGACGCGCCGACGACGGCCACGCCGCGCGGGCTGAACAGTGTCCGCATCGCGTGGCCGGGTTCGCTCCCCATGCTCACTCGCCGGTGCTGATCACGTTGGCCGCGACGAGCTCGGCGATCTGCGCCGGGTTCATCCCGAGCACCTCGGAAAGCACCTCGGCGGTGTGCTGGCCGAGTATCGGTGGCGGCAGCCGGATCTCCAGGAGGTCCCCGTCGATCCGGTACGGCGCGCCGAGCTGGCTGACCTTGCCCAGCTCCGGGTGCATGACCTCGCGCAGCATGCCGTTGGCGATCAGCTGGGGGTCGTCGTAGGCCTGGCGAAGGGAGTTGACGGGCGCGCAGGGGATCTGTTCCAGCTCCAGCGTGGTGAGCCATTCCGCCGTCGTGTGCTGGCGGAACTTCAGCTCGAGCTCGTGCAGCAGCGCCCGGCGGTTCCGCACCCGGCGCGGGTTACTGCCGAAGCGTTCGTCCTCAGGAAGATCGGGCCGGCCAAGCACCCGGCACAGCTCGCGGAACAGATGATTGGTGCCCGGAGCGATGACGATGTGGCCGTCCTTCGTCGACACCGCCTCGAACGGGGCTAGCTGCGGGTGCCCGGACCCCATCTTGGCGATATCCGCGTCCCCGTCCAGGACGGCGACGCAGTAGTTGCTCAGCATCGAGATGGTGGCGTCGAGCAGCGACACATGGATCTCGCTGCCCTGGCCCGTCGTGGCTCGCTGCAGCAGGGCGGCCAGGGTGGCGATCACGAGGTGCGCGCCGCCGGAGAAATCGGCGAGCGAGACGCCGGGCTTGATCGGATCGTCGGACGACTCGTGGCCGGTGATCGACATGACGCCCGAGCGCGCCTGGATGGCGACGTCCATGCCGGGCTGGGCGGCCAGCGGGCCGAAGCTGCCGTACGCGCTGAGCGAGGCGTAGATCAGCCGCGTGTTGGCGGCCATCAGGTCCCGCGGACCGAGGCCGAGACGCTCGACCACGCCCGGGCGGAAGTTCTGCACCACCAGGTCCGCGTGTCCGGCCAGCGCCCGCGCGAGGTCCCGGCCCTGCTCGCTCTTCAGGTCCAGCGTCACCGACCGCTTGTTGCGGTTGATCGACATGAAGTAGTCGCCGCCGACACGGGGTATCTGGGATTCGAAACGCGTGCTGACGTTCATGTAGCGGCTGGCGTCACCGCGGCCGGGCATCTCGACCTTGAGCACGTCGGCGCCGAGATCTCCGAGCAGCATGGTGGCATAGGGACCGGCCACGCCGTGGGTGAGGTCCAGGATCCTGATGCCGTCCAGCGCCGCCATCAGGACCGGCTTCCCGGAGCATCGGAGTCGAGCGAGCGCGAAGGCAGCCGGACCGTCGCGGTCGCCGTGGTGTTCCGCTCACCGCGCTGGGTTTCGCCCCAGCAGCTCAGGTCGACCAGATGTTCGCCGTCCTCGGTCCGTTTGCCTGTCACCGCGCCCCGGCACCAGGTCAGGTCGCCGACCAGGTTGGGGATGGAGAGCCGGACGGCGAGCTTGCGCACGAATGCGTCGTCGCCGGCCCAGTTCGTGACCAGGTGACCCATCCAGTTAGCCCGCATCCAGCCCTGGTCGTACGGGCCGGGCATGCCGATCTCATGGGCGATCTCCTCGTCTATGTGCCCGGCCGCGGGGTGCACCGGGATGCCGGTGGACGGGCTGACGTAGACGTTGGCCGGGTGGCGCTCACGCTCGGCGAAGGCGAGCTTCAACGGCGGATAGGTGTTCCGCCGGCCCACGTAGAAGGCGACGATGTCCACCAGCGTGAGCGGGCCCTTCGGCAGCGGCGTGAGCTCGTCGCCGACGGCGACATCTTCCCAGTAGCGCGGCTCGGCGCCCCGGCGCTGCTCGTCGGCGTACGCCTTGCGGACGCTCTCGATCTCCTCGCCGCTGTACTTGTGGCGCCCCGCCGCCTGCCGCTCATCGAAACCGGTCATGCCGGTGGTGCTGCGCCGGCGGGGGACGCGCAGCACATCGGACTCGGCCCGCGAGACCAGCTCGTCACGCTGGTTGTAGTAAAGGACCTCGCCGGTCTGGACGACCAGGTGCCGCGCGTGGCCACCCGACTTTCGCTGCATCCCGATCAGCCGGGCCCGCGCGGTGATGCGGTCGCCCACCCGGACCGGGTGAAAGTGTTCCCAGCGGGTTCCGCCGTAGATCCACTGGATTCCCGGCAGGCCCGGCGCGACGATCGTGCTGTCGACACTGTAGAGGAACGTCGGCGGCGCGATGACCGTGCCCCAGCGCGTGCCGCGGGCGTACCCCTCGTCCGACCAGAGCGGATTGTCGTCCCCGACGCTGTAGTACGCCCAGCGCCGGATGTCGATCGGGGTCAGGTCCTCGGCCATGGCCGGCCAGTGAACGTCACGCCGCAGCCAGACGCCGATCAGCGCCTCGGCCCGGATGAGCATCTCGTCGGTGATGTCAGCGGCACGGTGCTCGCCGGCGGGTTCCGACGCTACTGGATACGGTATCCAGCATTCGGTCGATGTCAAGACTGGGCGGACGGCCTTACCAAGGGAAGTCCGCGGTTTCACGCTCTACCGAGCCGGCCGGGTTGACCGACGGGCTCTAGCGGCTGAACTGTGACGAGGCCTTAGGAGGCCGCGTCGCGCGTGCCGCTGTCCCAGAAGCCGCGGCCGCGAAGGTAGGCGATCACGACCGGAGCCGCCTCCAGCACGTGCTCGCTCATCAGCTTCGCCGCTAGCTCCGCATCCCGGGCGACGACAGCCGCCAGGATCGCCTCGTGGCTGACGACCGAGCGCTCGCGCCAGCTCGGCAGCTCCCGCGTGCCCACATGCGGCGTGCCGGCGGACAGCACCCGCATCATTCCGATCAGCCGCGGCGAACCGCTCTCCACCGTCAGCAGGCGGTGGAACGCGTTGTTCGCGCTGGTGGCGCGCTCGACATCGTTGCGCTCGACCGAGGACTTGAACTCGGCGTGCAGCCGGCGCAGTTGCTCCACGGTCTCATCAGGCATCCGCTGTGCCGCCCGCTGAGCGGCCATCCCGGCCGCGACGGCATTCAGCGCGTACGCGTCCGCGATGTCTTCTTCTGACAGGTCCGCAACGTGCCCGATCCCGTTCTCGAACGCGGTGATCAGGCCCTCGGACTGCAGACGCAGGAACGCGTCACGTACCGGCATCCGGCTCGTCCCGAGCCGGTCCGCCCAGTCGCTCTGCACCATCCGGGTCCCGGGCCGCAGGACGCCGGAGAGGATCTCCTCGCGAATGCGCGAGGCGATCTGGTCATTGAGCCGGTGCCGGGTGATCGACCCCGAGTCGGGCGTAACCATCGTTCAACGAGCTCCTCCTGGGTTATGAACCCGCCGGTCCGGCCCGTTCGATGGGCGGCGCCGACCCCGAAGCCGATCACGATACGAATAAGCGCCAATATACCGGGCTCCCGTGAAGAAAGACGGCTAATCGAACGCCCGGCAGTATACCGCATGCCACGGCCCGGATCCGGTACGGCGAACGATGTCAGCTGGCCGCCGGAACCGGTCACCGCGGCGGCGCCGGCGTTGCGGCCGCGCGGTCCGGCGCGATGATGCCGTCGATGTCGGCGTCGTCCAAGCCGAGGGAGGCGAGCACGTCACGCGTATGGCGACCGAGCGCGGGGACCGACCGCGGGCTCGCGTCCGGTCCGTCGAACAGCGACCGCACCGTGACGAACCGCTCGCCCGTCTCGTCCCTGGCCGCTGTGAAGAGACGACGCTGAACGATCTGGGGATCCTCCGCTACGTCGGCGATCCGGTGCACCCGCGAGCACGGTATCTCCTCGCCCATGGCCTGGACCCAGTGGTCGACGGACTGCAAGACGAGCTGGGCACCGATCGCCGCCCGTAGTTCATCACGCCGCTCGATCCGCTGGACATGATCCAGGTCCGCGTAC
>JBEKKH010000277.1:0-9370 GCA_050010815.1 Streptosporangiaceae bacterium
GTACGCCCGGAGGAGGTCGGGAAGGGCTCAGTATCCGTACACGAGGTCATAGGCGAGCTGCGGGTCGAACTGACCGGCGACGGTGCCATCACCGGTGCCGCAGTCGCCGTCGGACTCGCCCGGGTCCTTGATCCACAGCAGCGCCTCGGCACCTCCGCCCACCTGGTCGGTGGGACCCAGCTTCATGCCCTGCGGGTTGCACCACTGGTTGTCGTTGGAGCCGTTGCCGTCGCGGCTAGTGTCGATGACGAACGGCTTGGTGTAGCCGTAATCGGCGCTCAGGTCCGCGTTGACGGCGTTGCCGTAGGCGACGTTCTGGGCGACGGTGTAGAAGCTCGAGACATTAAGCGAGAAGCCGTGCGCCTGGGCCAGGCCCGCGGAGTTGAGATAACCGGCCATGGTCGCGGCCGATATCCAGCCCGGGTTGCCCGCGTCCAGGTAAACCCACGTCTCCGGGGCCTGGTCGGTGAACTGGGTGATGGCGTTGTTCAGCAGGCCGTCGCGATCGGAGATCTCGGCCGAGGTCATGCAGCTCTCGTCGGCGAGCGCGTCGGGCTCGAGGATGACCACAGCCGGGCGGTCGGCGATGCCGACCGCGAAGAGGTTGATCCAGCTGTCGTAGTCGGCATCCGATGCGGCGCCGCCGCTGGACTGGCCCGCGCAGATGTCGCGATCGGGGATGTTGTAGGCGACCAGGACCGGCAGCTGGTCCCAGTACGCCGCGGCTCCCACGTACGCGCCGGTGGCCTCGGCGATGTTCTCGCTGCCGGAGCCGGCGAACCAGAGGGCCGACGGCGCTGTGGCGATGGCGGACTCGATGGCCGGCTCCCGGCCGTCGTTGGGATTCGCGGCGGACCAGACCGCGGCGCTGTTGTCGGGGTTGACATAGAACCCGTTGGTCAGGGTGTAGGGGTCTGTGGCGGCGTGGGCGGCCGGGGCGCAGGCCAGCCCGGCGGCGAGACCGACAGCGAGCAGGGCGGAGATGCAGAGGCGTCGTTGCATGCGGTGTCACTCTCCTTCGCGGAGGCAGATACCGGTGAGCGGCCTCCAGTCGGAAAAGCCCATCTGACTGGAATCGCTTCCAGTATCGTTCGAAAATGGATGACCTGAACGGATCAGCGGTCCATGACGCTCAACTGTCAAGGGTCCGTTCATGTGACTACGGAAGGGTTCGTCAACCACGCCGATGGAGAGCCCGTGGTGGCTCATGACTGGTAGCGCTTCCAGTATTATTCCGGCAGCACTAGAATGATCCGTAGGCCGGGATCGGCTGTGGACGGACGGCTCACCCGCCGGTCGGGGTGTCACCGGGAGAGTCGGGGTGTCACCGGGAGAAAGGACCGACCAGCCGATGGGCGCACAGGCCAAACGCCGTCCGACGCTCGACGAGGTCGCGCTGCGGGCGGGCGTGTCGCGTTCGGTGGCCTCTCGGGTGATCAACAACACCCGGGACGTGAGCGGCAACGCCCGCGAGGCGGTCCGCAAGGCGGTGCGCGAACTCGGATACGTGCCCAACCCGATGGCAAGGGCACTGGTCACCTCACAGGCCGGCACCATCTTGCTGGCCGTCTCGCACGACGACCCGAGCCTGTTCGCGGACCCCTTCTTCGCGCACGTCATCGTCGGGGTCAACGCCGCGCTGGAAAAGACCGACCTGGTGCTCATGCTGCTGCTGGCCGACACTGACCGGGGCCGCGAGCGCCTGGAACGGGTGCTGCGCTCCCGGCGCGCCGATGGCCTGATGCTCCTCGCGCTGCACGGCGAGGACCCCCTCTACCAGCTCGCCCAGCGCCTCGAACTGCCCGTGGTCCTCGGCGGACGCCCGCTGCACGGCCAGCCGCCGGCGTATGTCGACGCGGATAACCGCGGCGGAGCCAGGGTCGCGACTGAGCACCTGATCTCGTCCGGCCGCCGCAGGATCGCGGCTATCACCGGGCGCCAGGACACGCATGTCGGGGTGGTCAGGCACCAGGGGTACCGCGAGGCGATGGCCGTCGCCGGGCTGGAAAGCTCGCGCACAGAGCCAGCCGACTTCACCGAGGCGGGCGGCGCCGAGGCGATGGCCCGGCTGCTCGAACGCTGCCCCGATCTGGATGCCGTGTTCGCCGAATCCGACAACATGGCCGCCGGCGCGCTGCGCACACTCAAGGCGGCGGGCCGGACCGTGCCCGACGATGTCGCCATCGTCGGATTCGACGACCTGCCCATCGCCCGGAGCACGGACCCTGCGCTGACCACCGTCCACCAGCCGGTCCAGGCCCTGGGCCGGGAGATGGCGAAGATGCTCATCGACCTGATGGCCGGCGAGCAGCCCAGCCCGCTGCTCCTGCCGACGCACCTCGTCGTACGCGCCTCAGCACCCTGAGGCAGCAAGATCCCTGGCACCCGGCTGGCCAGCTCCTTAGCCTGAGCCGGGTGGCGCTGATCAGCCGACGGATGGGCCGGCCGATAGGCAGGAGCCGCTGAATCCGCCAAGGGCGTGGTCGATGATGCCCGCGTCGGGGTCTATGACGGCCCGCACGTACATTCCGCCGTAGCCGGGCGAGCCGGTGAACAGGCCCCAGACCGGGCTCCACGGGACCAGCTCGCCGTCCTCGTCGGGAAAGAGCTCCGGCTCGGGCCGGACTCGCTTCTGGATGACCTACCAGGGGTCGGAGACGCTGGCGATATGCGCACGCCATTGCTGGGGGGCTGAGATCCTGCCAGCCGGGTATTACCCGTTGCCCTGCGCTCCCATGCTCGGCTTGAGGAGATCATCGCGAGCGCCGCCTTGCTGGAGAATATGTCGGAGTCGAGTGGCGCGCAGAGCTTCACCTCGCCGCGGGCAACCGCGTCGAGTACCGGCGCCAGCATGGCCGGTGCCTGCGACGACTCAAGCAGCCGCCCGATGGAGAACACACGGAAGATGACGTCGACGGGGCGGTCGCCGAGCCACACCCGGCCCCCGGCGGCGCGACAGTTCGCCGAGATGACAGGCGTGCGTGTCGACCCCGCCCTGCTGCCAGCCGACCGCCATGGCTGCCAGGTAGGGATCCGGTATCTTGGCGCTCCTCGGCTGAGGCACGCAGATCGCCGGCCGGGAGCGCTATCCACTTCCTGACCGGCACCTGGGTACCCCCGGCAGCCACCCTACGACGCGGGCGGGCAGGCCAGCCGATGCCAAAGCCCTGAGCAGGCCGGGCAGGACGGGCCCCAGACCCCGATGCGGGCTGGCGCCCGGCGATGTGCGGTCATCTGCGCGCCACCGTCACCAGGGCAGCGCTTCGTCCGGGGCGATGACGCGCAGCATGGCGACCTGGCCGGACGCGGTGAACCGAACCAGGAGCGACAGCGGGTTCTTGCTGCCGGTGAACGTGATCAGGGCGGCCACGCCGCCGGGCTGGGAGCGGCACGAGACCGAGACCGGTCCGGGGTCGCCGATCCGGCCGAGAGCGAGCTGCCGCAGCTGGCCAAGGCGCTCGGCCGTCAGCTTCGGCTGGCTTTCCGGAGGCAGCATCTGGCGGACGCCGGCATAGTCGCCGTCGAGCAGTGCACGCGCCAGTGCCCGTGCCCGCTCGTCCCACTCTGGCCCCGCTGTTTCTCCTGTGTCCCGTGGCCGGGCCTGGCGCGGGTCGTTGCCCTTGACGGCCGCCATGACGACAGCGTCGAGCAGCGGGGCCGAGGTGCCGTGCGTGTTCACCAGCGCGGCCATGGCGTGCCCGGCGGCCTGGCCGATCGTCATGGACGCCGAGAACCCGCCCGTTCCGCCGTTGTGGAAGAGCAGCCCGTCGATGATGATCCAGGCGAGCCCGCCCGCCGACTGGCCGTCGATACGCACGCGCGGCTGCTGGCACAGCCTGATCGCGGTCCCGAGCGGGCCGGCGGGCGGCGCCAGGCAGGCGGCCAGGTAGCGCGCCAGGTCGCCGATGGTCGCCTCCACGGCGCCCGGGCCGGGCAGCGCGAAATCCCAGTGTCCGGCTGGCTTGCCGCCCGCGTGCCCGGTCAGCCGGGTGCCGCCGCCTGCCCCGCCGACACCGGAGCGGGTCATCCCAAGCGGCCCGAGCAGCCGTTCCGCCAGGAGGTCCTGGTAACGCTGACCGCTGGCCCGCTCCAGCACGAGCCCGAGGAGCTGATAGCCGAAGTTCGAGTACAGGTGTCCGGCGTCCGGCGTCCGGGTGGCGGTCCGCAGCCCTTCCGCGGCGCGCTCGGCGGTGAAGTCCCGGTACGGATTCGCCTCCCCGGTCGGCTGATTGGGCGCGAGGCGCGGTAGCCCGGATGTGTGCGTCGCGAGCTGCTCCAGCGTGATGTTCCCGTTCGGCCCGGCGTCCAGCCAGCGGCCGATCTCGTCGTCCAGCGCCAGGACGCCGTCCCCGGCGAGGCTAGCCAGCAGCGCCGCCGTCATGGTCTTGGTGATCGAGCCGATCTCGAACCGCGCGTCCTCGGGCAGTCCCTCGGTGAGGGCGAACGCCGGCCCGCTGCTGCCGACAGCAGCCACGGCGACGACGATCCCGTCCCCCGGAAACGCCCCGTCCAGCGCCTCGAAAACAGCCCGGGCCCGCTCCGAATCCCGTTCCATGAAACCCGACGCTACCGCTTTTCCCCGGTATCTCCGCTGAGATCAGCGCCGCTAGCGAGCTGCCGGACCGCCCCAGACATCGCGCCCCGCCGATTCCCGTCTCCCGCCGCCCGCGGGGGGATCTTTCAGCGGTGCAATTATGCCGTTTCGGTGATGGAGAAGGCGTTGCCCTCAGGGTCGCGGAAGGCGAACATGGCGGGCACGCCGGGCCAGCGCAGGATCTCGTCGACGTCGACGCCGGCGGCTAGGAGCGCGGCGTAAGCAGCTTCGGCGTCGTCGGTGGTGAATCGAATGCCGATAGCTCCACGCGTGACCTCCGTTGCCGTGGGTTCGAGAGTGACGATGGCATTGTCGCTGCCGGGCGCGAGTTCGATCCACCGGCCGCCGTTGGCGGTCGGGTTGTCGCGCAGGACGGTGAAGCCGAGGGTGTCGCTGTAGAAGCGCAAGGCAGCGTCCTGGTCGTGGACCGGGATACTGACCGTGCGGATACCAGTGATGTGAGTCGGGGTGGCGGTCATCGGGTGCTCCTTCGCTCCATGGGTAATAGCCGTTCGTTGAGGCAGGCGGTGACGCTGTCGCCGGCCCGTCGGCCGACCTGCCCGCGTACGTCCGCCGGACGGCGAGCTTGCGGGTGCGTCACCGAGGGCCGTTAAGGACTCGCGGAATGGTGGGCTGTCAATTCGGCTGCGGGTCGTTTCTCCGTAGGTGAGAGAGCCCGGGGTGGTGAGTTCCTGGCCGGTCTCGAGCCAGGTCTTCAGACCGGAAAGGATCATTGGCCACCCGCCGTACAGGTGCGGGTCCGCGTTCTCGCGTAGCTGGTCGTGCGTGACGGTGAGCCGGCAGGAGTCGCCGACAGGCTCGAGCTCCCATGTCACGCGGCTGGTGCCTTCGGTGGCGATGTCGTCGTCCCACACGGCTCGGTACGACTGCACTAGCCGACGCGGCGGGTCGACTTCGAGATTCTCGCCTTCGATCAGCGGCCTCAGTGCGCCCTGGTGTGTCACCTGGTAGGAGGATCCTGATGCCCAGCTGGATTCGATGCGCGCGCCGAACTGGTAGCGCGCCCGGACGTCCGGATCGGTAATCGCCCGCCAAAGCTGTTCCTGTGTGGTGCGGATGTAGATCTCGAACATTTTCTCCACGGTGGCCTCCATATCGTGTTTGAGGTCGGCGAGACCAGCTGCCCAGCCCTCGGTGTACTTGTTCACCCACCGGTCGTGAACAAGCCGGATGGGGACTGGGTTGAGGTAGTGCAGCTTTTCCCGGCCGCTGCGACGGCTGACGACCAGGCCGGCCGCCTCCAGCAGGCGCAGATGCTTAGCCACTGCCACCCGAGTCATGGCGAATCGGCTCGCCAGCCCGTTGAGCGTCTGACCGTCGCGGTGAAACAGCTCATCGAGCAGCTCCCGCCGCGTCTGGTCGGACAGCGCCTTGAACACCAGCTCCACGAGCCCATAATAGGAAACCATTTGGTTTCATGTCAAGTGGTGGCAGTGCGATAGGTGTCCGTTAGCTCCGACCTCTATGCCTGGCTTCGGATGGACAAATCCGGGTCGCTGGACCATGATCTCCGCATGCTACGATCCGCGTTCGTTTCAGCGGTCCGCGCCGTTGACTGGCACGATCTGCGATCCACGTACGAGTCGGGCGAGATCGTCCGCGACATCGTCCTCGGCCTGGCCTCGCGCGATGAGACACAAGTGGGATGGGCCTGGCAGCAGATGAGTGAAACCGTTCTCCAGCACCAGGGCACGGTCTACCCGGCCACTGCGGCAGCAGCTCCGTTCCTGTGCCAGATCGTCCTGGATGGGGCAACCTTGCGGCGGGCCGCCCTGGCAGCCGAGCTTTCCTTCCTGGCAACCGGTAACGACAAGCCGTATGCACCCGCCGGGACGGCCCAGGCTGTCCGCGACGCGGTCCGGCCGTACGCTGGCGAACTGCTGGGCCTGTGGGGCAGCTCAGACCCGGGACTTGACATGGCACTCGTCGCGATATCGGTGGCGTTCCCGGCCGAAGCGGCCGCCATCACCGGGCGGCTGCGCGACTGGTTCGGCAGATCGGAGCCGCCGCTCCGCACGGCGCTCGGTCTTGCCCTTGGCTTCCACGGACTGGCCGATGAGGCCGTTGAGCGGATCATCTTGGACGAGGTAGGCCAGTCGATCGGCTGGGCCATCCGTTCCGGCGGCCTGGTCGCCTTCGTTCCTGGCGATTCCCCGTTCTCCCGGCCAGCCCAGGAACCCTACATCGACAGCCCGGTGCCCGACGCGATCCGCGTGGCCGAACGCTTGCGGGCCGGGGCGGAAGAACAAACCAGCGACTTCTCCCCGATCTTCCGCTTTTTGATCGAATTGATGGAGTCCGGCGACCACCTGATCGACTACCCCGGCTGACGTCAAGGCGTAGATCAGCGCAATCGGGACAGCGCGGGCACCTGATCAAGATCACGCCAACGGGTGCACAGCGGCGGGTCGGGGCGGAGTTGACACATCGCGTTGCCAGGGTTGATGGGCTACCCGTCACCCTGCGGAACGAGCTGGCCGCGGATCAGGCCGCCCTCCCGGTTCGCGGTCGCGACCTGGATGTAAGAGCCGCCCGCGAGGATCGCGGCGACGTGGCCGGCGGGGTGTAGACGAGGCTGTCGGTGTTGATGTCCAGGCCGTTGGACGGCGTAAGCACGCGGGCGGCCCACCCGCCGGTCGCGGCGGAAACCGACACGTCACGGCTGAACTCCCGGAGCGTTCCGTCGCTGTGCGGCGTGTCGCTCGAGCCGTCGTACGGCGCGCTGGTGTTGCCGTACTCGTAGTTCCACTGCTGGCCGGCCAGATCGGCGCTGTCCTGCGCGAGCCGGACGGCGTACTGGATCGAGCCGGTGGCGACGGCCAGGACCGTGTCGCTCGGCTACATGCTGGTCGCCGGGCCATCGCCTATCACGACGGTTTTCGCCCACGCGTCGCCCTCGATGTCGATCTGGAGCGGCAGGTCGGAGGCGTTCTCGTCGAATGCCTCCAGGATGCAGGTGTCCACGATGGTCGACGGAACCGAGCCGCCGTTGTCGGTGTTGAGATTCACCAGATTCGGATGCTGGTAAAGCAGCGCCGCCGCGGCCTCGGTTGCGTCCTGAATGGTGTCAATGTGTTCAGGGAAGGCCGGGATGTTGTCCTCGGCGTTTCGGCGTGGTCACCCACCGCAGGGCGATCGCGTCGGACGGCAGGTCGGCGTCGGCGTAGTGGGTCAGCCGCTCGTCGGGGATGACCCGCAGCAGGGGCATCTGCTCGCGGCTGCTGGCTCTGCTTTGCGCGGTGTGGCGGTGCAGCGGATGGTCGGCCATGCCGATGTGCAGGGTGTACTCCCTGTCGGGGCCGACGTGTCCGAGATCGAAGTGCAGGGTGGATCGTTCTGTCGTACTCATGGAATACCCCCTCGGCCGGTCATGCACGAATAGCGCGGCACGCAGGTTTCCCGCGAAGTCGGCGCGGCCTGGCTTTACCCGCAGATGACTACCAAGGCGACCTGCCTATTTTGTTTTATAGACCGATCGGACAAGGAGGGCAAACCCTGGGCTCGACGGGTCGATGCTCGTCCGAGAGGCCACCTGGCTCGGCCGCATCCGCCATGATCACTGGGTTGCGGTGCATAGCGTTGAAAGCTGAATTGGCGATCGCCGCCGCCGTTAGACGGCGGGCCACCACCAGATGCCGAGGATCAGGTACAACAGGGCCCATGCGGTGAGCCGGGCGGCGGTGGTGAAGGCGTCGAGGGCCGTGCCGAGTTCCGTCCGGACGGTATCCGGCACGATGAGCCACAGGCGCGGCCAGGCTGCGTTCAGGTCGAGAGCGTAAGCTTGTTCGATCCGGACGCGGGAGGCGCGGAGCCGGTCGCCGATCCAGGTGGGGCGATCGGCCTGGATCAGGCAGATCCGGTCGGCCCGGGCGATCGCCTTGTTCACTGCGGCCGGATCAGTAGAGGTGTCCGCGATGGCCTTGGCTTGCTGGGAGCGGTTCCGCCGGCGGTCCGCGAGCCACTTGGCGGGCACGCGTTTGCCCGGCAGGGTCCACAGGATCTCTGTGAACCTGCCGCCTGCCGCGGCCGCCAGGCCCGCTACCACCGACCCGGCGAGGATCGCCGCCACGATGAGCACGGTGCCGCCGGGCGATTTCAGCGCCGGACTGGCCGCCCAGGCCGCGATCTTACGGCTCAGGTCGGGGTAGCTGAGGGCGTGGGCTTGGCCGAGCACGGCGGTGGCGGTGACGGCGGCGAGGAACAGGAGCCCGGGGACGGCGAGCAGGGTGGCCCAGCGGTCGGCGAGTTTCTGGCCGATTTCTCCCAGGAAGCCGGTCATCCCGGCAACGGGCCCGGGACAAGCTGCTCGCCGGTAGCGGCGCAGGCCTGGCCAATGCGACCACGCGTACCGGGCCATTGGCGGTGTTGGTCAAGATCAGAGCGTTGCACTGAGCGGAGCGGGCGTAGACGAACACGATGGGACCGCCCGTGGCCTGTACGGCGATCTGCTCAACGTGCGGAGGTCGCAGGAAGTCGGCAAAGCCGTTGAGGCCGCGGATGAGGTCAAGCAGAGCGTCCCATTCCGCGTGGGTCTGACGGCGCGCCGCGGTCAACGCTTCCGCTGCTTGCCGGGCGGTGTGAGCCTGAGCCGGCTGGCCCAGCCTGTCATGGCTCGCGTCTGGATGATCGAGGGTCTGCCGGTCGAGTACTTCGATCCGGTCGCGCAGATCGTCGAAACGGGCGGCTAGCCCCGGCGCGCGGCGGCGGAGCTCAGCCAGGTCACTGCCACGGGCATCGAGCGTATGGGCGACCAGG
>JBEKKH010000278.1:0-11003 GCA_050010815.1 Streptosporangiaceae bacterium
GCGACCCCGACCGGTTCGCCGGCTGGCTCGGCGGCATCGTGGCCAACGTCTGCCGCGCCCAGCGGCGCCGCCCGCCGCTGACCCTGCTCGGCGACTGGCCCGAGAACCTGCACCCGGCCTCAAGCGGCACCCAGCCGTCGGCTGAGGACCTGGACCGCGCCGACGTGCTCCACCACGCGGTCGCCGGCCTGCCCCCCGGGCAGCGCCACGCCGTCACCGCGTTCTACTACGCCGACCAGCCCGCCAGGCAGGTCGCCGCCACTCCCGGCGCCGCCAAGGCCAGCCTGCACAAGGCCCGCCGCCGGCTGCGCGAGTACATCACCGCGCACCGCCCCGACCTCATCCCCGCCACCTCCCGGAGAACCCCCATGACCGCTGTCCGCATCGCGCACGCCGACCCCGTTTGGATGACCCGCCCGGAAAGCGTGCTCGTCGTCCTCGCCGACGACGCTGGCCACCGGGCGCTGCCGGTCCGGCTCCGCCGCCATGACGCCAAGCTCTGGCGCCTGCTCAGCCGCCCCGACGACCACCACGACGAACTCGACGATGATCACGCCGAGGAGATGACCGGCCGGCTGCTGCAGGCGGCCGGGGTCACCCTGGCCGGCGTGACCGTCACCGACCTGGGCCCGGGAGTGACCGCCACCCGGATAGCCATCGCCGGGCCTGGCGGGACCCGGCCGGTCACCGCCAGCCTCGCCGACGGCCTGACCCTCGCCGTCATCGCCGGCGCGCCGCTGGCCGTCGACGACCCGGTCATGGACCGGCTCGCCAGACCCGTCACCGGCCCCGACCTACTCAGCCAGTTCCGCAGCCAGCAGACATTCACCAGGGGTTTGCGCCGGCGGTTCGAGCCCCGCAACATGACGTTCACCGACGGCCTGGACCGCTGGCAGCTGGGCGGCACCTTCCTGCGCCAGGGCACCGGGCTCGACTATTCCGCCACCACCGAGGACGGGCGGGCGATCCTGGCCGCGACCGTCCCCGAGCCCGCCGGATTCGCCTTCCTCGCCCAGGAGATCGAACCCGACGACTACCGCGGCCGCACCGTCACCTTCCGCGGCGAACTGCGCACCGCCCAGGCGGACGGCCACGCCGGGCTGGTACTCCGCGTCACCAGCCCAGGCCGGCCCACGCCACCGCGGGCAGCCAGCCCAGATCCCCGGGACGACCCGGCCAACCACATCGCCTCCGCCACCGGGACCGGCGCGTGGACCCAGTACGAGGTCACCGCCCAGATCCCGGCGGACGCCGACCTCATCACGTTCGGTATCTACCTGAACGGCGGCGGTCAGCTCGAACTCCGCCACCCGGCACTAGCGCTGCATCCGCCAGGCCAGCAATAACGCCGTCTAACCAGGACTCACCACGATTTGGCGTGGCCGGGAGAGGGGCGGGGTGGGAGGGGCGGGGCGGGCCGGGCGGCAGAGATCGCGGGCGGATGAGGGGCTTGGGCATTATCGGCTCCGGTCCGCGCGCGGCGGCCGGCAGGCCACGTCACCAAAGGTTTATCTCGCGGCAGTTACCAAATGGCGACATTAGACGCACCATAAGAAGTATGGAACTCGGCCCGGAGGCGGACAGCCGGGAGTGGCTGGTTCCAGGGCTGGACGCCGCGGACGTGACCTGGTCCGGCCCGGTCATCCCGCCGCCGCCCAGCACGGCGCTGGCCGGCTCCATGATCCCGCCGCCACCCACGACGGCGCTGTCGGGCTCGATCATCCCGCCGTCCCCCTGCACCACGCTGTCTTCGTGCTCGGCCATCCCGCCCCCGCCGAGCACCTCGATGTCCTGCTCGGCGATCCCGCCGCCGCCCAGCACGGCCTTGACCTGCTCCGCCATCCCGCCGCCGCCCAGCACCGCGGTGGCCGGCTCGGCCATCCCGCCGCCGCCAAGCACCGCAGTGGCCGGCTCCGCCATTCCGCCGCCGCCTAGTACCACAGTGGCCGGGCCGCCTATCCCGCCGCCTAGGGTGGGGGGATGAACTCCAGCGGTCGCGGCCCGTCACGAGAAGAGCCAAACCGGTTCCTGGGCTTCCCGGTCAGGAACCAGAGGCCAGACCACGAGGGCGAAGAGCCGCAGCGTGTCATGGGCGTGCCGGTTGACTGGCTAGGATCAGCGGATCTCGGCCGGTTCGGCCGGCTGGCCCATCCCGTGCTTGAGTACCGGCGGTGGGCCAAGCACAGGCGCGGCGGCCGTCATGGGACGGACGAGATCGAACCGTAGCCCATGGAGCCGGCGGCCGACGCGCGGACTAGCGGTCCTGGCTGGGGTGAGAATGCCGGCCACCACGGGTGGTGAGTACCATGATCGCGGCCAGGAGTCCGATCCATAGCCACGGCCCGGCCGCGTGGGCGACCGCTATGGCGATGATGACGGCGAGCACGACCACGAGCACGGGGTGGCGGTGCCTGCGTCGCATGCGCAGCGGCATGGCCGGAGCCCCCATCGCCGAAGCTCCTGTCTCCGGCGGGCCCATCGGCTCCGGCAGGTCATCGAACAGGCCATTCAGGTCGGCTCGGGTCTTGGCGCTCATGGCGCGGCCGACCCGCTCGTCGAACTCGGCCTGGTCGAGGCGGCCATCAGCGAAGTGCTCGGCCAGGCGGTCGGTGACCGCCTGGCGCTCGGCGTCGGAGACGCGCAGGTGCTGGTCGGCATAGGGACCGCGGAACAGCGGGGAGAAACCTCGCGGCCAGGACTGGCTGGATGACGTAGGCATGATGCCTTGCTCCTCTTACTACCGTGACCGGGACTGCAGGGATTCGATGAGCGAGCTGGCGATGGACTGGTCGCTGCCCTCTTCGGGGATCAGCAGCAGGCCGGCCAGATAAAGCGGTATGCCCGCGCCGCCGATGACGGTCAGGACCACGAAGGCGATCCGGACGATCGTCACGTCGACGCCGAAGTAGCGGGCCAGGCCCGCGGCCACGCCCGCCAGCATGCGATCTTGGAACGGGCGGCGCGGAGTCGGGTGCTCAGGCCAGTAGCCGAACGGGGAACCGGTGCGGGGACCGGACTCGGTGCGGGGACTGGACTCTGTGGTAAGGCCTTCTGGGTCAGTGGCTGTGTTCATGACCTCAGCTTGCCTGCTCCGGCCACTTCCGCACATCGGGAAGATCCCTGGTGCGCCCCTGATCCCCGCGGGCCTGAGCGGGTCAGGGTCAGGGTCGGGGTCAGGGTCGGGGTGGGGGATGTCCCCGATAGCCAGTACCGGCCGCCGGGGGCGATGATGGGAACGTGGACCATCCGGCACGCTGGCACCATCATCATGACCCCTTCCGGTTCAGGCACCGGCGGGGCCATGGCGGCCCGCTGCGCCGTGACCAGACCGACCGCCTGGGTGGCGGCGTGGCCGCCGGGGTCGCCGGGTGGAGGGGCATCAACGTCACCGCCGTGCGGATCGCGTTCGTCCTGCTGACCCTGCCGACCACCGGAGTTGCGGTGGCGCTGTACGTGGTGGCCTGGCTGCTGATACCGGCGGCCGGGTCAGACACCAACATCGCCAGCCGGGCCAGGAACGACGCGCGGGGCATCCGGCTCGCCGCCGGCCTGGCCTCGCTGCTCGTCCTGGTGCTGCTGGTGGCCGATGCGTTCGGCGACGGGAGGATCACCAACTGGGCCTGGCCGCAGGTGGCCAGCGCGGCCGGGCTGGTGCTGATCTGGCGGAACTCCGAGGCGGACGAGCAGGCCACCCTGCGTCACCTGGTCGAGCCGCTGGAAGGGGCGGCCGGCCGCCCGGGCGCGAGCAAGTGGTCGGCGGTCCGGCTGACGATCGCGACCCTGCTGCTGTTCGGGGGCGCGGGCTGGCTGTTCTCGGCGCACGCGAGCCTGGCCCTGCTGCGGCCGCTGGGCGGCGTCGCGCTGGTGATCGCGGCCGTCGTGCTGTTCCTGGGCCCCTGGTGGCTGCGGATCGCGCGCGACCTCGTGCTTGAGCGGCAGGCCCGGGTCCGGTTGGAGGAACGCGCCGACATCGCCGCCCGGGTTCATGACTCGGTGCTTCAGACCCTGGCCCTGATCCAGCGGCGCGCGGACGACCCGGCCAAGGTCGTCCAGCTGGCCCGGCAGCAGGAGCGCGAGCTGCGCTCCTGGCTCTTCGAGGGGCACCAGCCGAACGGCACCGACGAGGTCACCACGTTCGCGGGCGGCGTGCGGCAGATCCAGCAGGACGTCGAGGCCAGCTACGAGATCCCGGTGGAGGCCGTGACCGTCGGGGACGGCGGGCTCGACGACAACCTGAACGCGCTGCTCGCGGCCGCCCGCGAGGCGACGGTCAACGCGGCGAAGTGGTCCGGGGCCGACGTCATCTCGCTGTTCGCCGAGGTCGAGCCCACCGAGGTGTCGCTGGTCGTCCGGGATCGCGGCCGCGGCTTCGACCCCCAGGCGGTCCCGGCGGACCGCAAGGGCCTGGCCGAATCCATCCACGGCCGGATGACCCGCCGCGGTGGCACCGTGACCGTCACCACGGCCCCCGGCGAGGGCACCAAGGTCACCCTGACCATGCCCTTCAGTGCCGGGCCTGGCCCATCCCCCCTGGCCTCCCGGAGTAAGAGATGACGCGGGTGGTCCTGGTCGATGACCACGGGTTGTTCCGGTCCGGGGTGCGGGCCGAGCTCGGCCGGCAGGTCGACGTGGTGGGCGAGGCGGACGACGTGCAGCCCGCGATCGCGCTGATCGCCGAGCTCCTCCCCGACGTGGTGCTGCTCGACGTGCACCTGCCCGGCGGCGGCGGTCAGGCCGTGGTCCAGGCGATCAAGGCCGACCACCCGCAGGTACGCTTCCTCGCGCTGTCCGCCTCGGACGCCCCGGAGGACGTGATCGCGGTGATCCGGGCCGGGGCCCGCGGCTACGTGACCAAGACGATCTCCACCGCCGAGCTGGCCGACGCGGTCCGCCGGGTCGCGGCCGGCGACGCGGTGTTCTCGCACCGGCTGGCCGGGTTCGTCCTTGACGCCTTCGCCGCGGCCCCGTCAGCCGATGACCTGAAGCCTTCCTTCGACCCCGAGCTTGACCAGCTGACCAGCCGGGAACGGGAGGTGCTCAGGCTGATCGCGCAGGGCTACACGTACAAGGAGATCGCCCGCGAGCTGTTCATCTCGGTCAAGACGGTGGAAAGCCACGTGTCGTCCGTGCTGCGTAAGCTTCAGCTGTCCACCCGGCACCAGCTGACCAGGTGGGCCGCGGAACGGCGGCTGACCTAAAAAGCCAGACGGCTGGCTTCCCGGGGCGTTACCACGGGAAGCCAGCCGTTGGCGTGGGGCGGAGTTACGCGGCGCTGTGACCGACGCCCAGGTCCAGGTCCTCCTGGTGCGCGTCGGCGGCGGCCTCTTCGGCGTGCGCTTGGACCCGCTCCGGGCCAAGGCGGCTGTTCACGGCGAAGTAGAACACGATCAGGCTGAAGATCGCGATGGCTCCGATGTCCCACCAGAACGCCAGGTGGACGCCGAGCTTGGCGCCGAGGAACGTGGCGTAGCCGCCGGACGAGCCGGTGTTGCCCGGGCCCGAGCTGATCCCGCCGACGTAGCTGCCGCCGAAGATGGAGAAGATGGTCAGGCCGATGACCCACGGGATCGCCCACGCCCCGGCCCGGAAGTCCAGCGGCTCCTGGTTCGGGTCGAGCCGGCGGGCGATGAAGTACAGGACCAGGAAGAACGCCACCGCGGCGTCGATCTTGAGGTCGTTGGCGGTGCCGCTCCAGTAGATGATGAAGCCGGAGACGACGAAGCTGAACGGGGCGATGACGTTCAGGATCGGCGCCCGGTACGGCCGGATCCGGTCCGGGTCGCTCTTGCGCAGCGACACCGCGGCCACCGGGGCGAAGCTGTACATGAACGACGACGCCGCGGTGATGGCCCCGACCAGCGTCGACCAGCTGCCGAAGGGCAGGAACAGCACGCAGCCGAAGGCGCCGCCGAAGATGATGCTGAACCAGGGCACGCCGCGCCGGTCGATGCTGGAGAACACCGGCGGCAGGAAGCGGGTCTTGGCCAGCGAGTACGACAGCCGGGAGGCGGCGCTCACGTAGACCAGGCCGGTCCCGGCCGGCGAGACGACCGCGTCGATGATCAAGATGGTGCCGAGCCAGCCCAGGCCGACCGAGGTGGCCAGTTGGTAGTACGGGCCGAACGAGCCGACGTTAGGGCCGAACGGGGCGGACCAGCCGTGAGCGATGTTGGCCGGGTTCAGCGCGCCGGTGAAGCACAGCTGCAGCAGGATGTAGAGGGCGGCGCCCATCAGCATGGAGCCGACCACAGCGAGCGGCACGTCCCGCTTGGGGTTGCGCGCCTCCCCGGCCAGCTGGGCGGCCTGCTCGAAGCCTTCCAGGGCGAACACGATGCCGAGCGGGATCGCGACGAACACGCCCTTGATGCCGTACGGCATGAAGCCGCCGCCCGCGGTGAAGTTCGACCCGTGGAAGACCTTGGTCATGATCAAGATCACGGTCGCGAACGGCACCAGGATCTTCCAGTACATGGCGACCGTGTTGGTCCGGGCCATCCACTTGATGCCGAACAGGTTCAGCGCCGTGAACGCGAACATAAAGGCGATCGCGACGCCCAGGCCCTTCCCGGTGAGCAGGCCGTTCGATTTTTCCAGCCAGGGCCAGTACTTGTCGTCGAGGTACCCGAGCGTGGCCTCGACCTCGATCGGCGCGACGGCCATCGCCTGCAGGTAGGAGTAGGTCCCGGCGAAGAAGCCGCCCAGGGTGCCCGCGTGGATCCAGGTGAACCGCGCGGTGCTGCCGGAGATCGGGTAGGTGGAGCCGAGCTCGGCGTAGATCAGCGCGACGCCGATGAGCAGGATCACGCCGATGACCCACGAGATGATGGCCGCGGGCCCGGCGGCCTTCGACGCGTTCAGCGTGCCGAGCAGCCAGCCGGAGCCGATGACCGAGCCGGCCGACACCATGAACAGGGGTAGCAGCCCAATATCCCGCCTTAGCCGAGGCGGTACCTCCGAGAGGTCTTGGCTCATCCTCATATCCTTCCGCTGAACCCCGTGGCGACCGCCGGAAAGGTGGCTACCAGGTGAGATGTGGCAGAACTTTAACATCAACTGCGCTGCAAGTCGCCTATTGACTTTCAATTTTTCAGGTTGTTACCCGAACGCAAAGTGTCACCTTATCGCGGTGGAGAAGGCGTTCACGAGCGGGAAACATGTAACGATTTGGCATTCCCACATGATGAAGTGAATGAACTGTTAACAGGCCTTTAGCCGTCGCCGTTACCAGGCGGGGTCCAGGGCGGGCCGGTGCAGGGCCAGCACATGGTCGTGGGTTTCGCGCTCCGCGGCCAGCCGGGCCTGCCCGTCCCTGACGAACACGATCGGCGGCCGCAGCGCGCCGTTGTAGTTGTTGGCCAGCGTGTAGGTGTACGCGCCGGTGACCGGCATGGCCAGCAGGTCACCCACGACCGGCGGCGGCATCGGGAGCCCGGCCACCAGCAGGTCACCCGACTCGCACTGCCGGCCGACGACATCCACGAGCTCGGCCGGAGGTTCGGTCATCCGGGTGGCGAGCACCGCCTCGAAGGGCTGGCCGGTGAGCGCGGCGTCGAGGTTGTCGGCCATGCCGCCGTCGACCGCGGCGAACGTGCGGCCGGTGCGCTTGACCGTGGTCACCCGGTACAGCGTGGCGCACGACCGGGCCACCAGGCTCCGGCCCGGCTCGATGACCAGCCTGGCCCCGGCCGGCAGGCACGCGCGGGCGGCCCCGGCGATGACGTCGAGGTAGCGCTCGACGGCCGGGGCCTGGTCGCGGCGGGTATACCGGACCCCCAGGCCGCCGCCGACGTCGTACACGCCGAACGGGCCGAGCGCGGCGATCGCCTGGACGGCCTGCGCGAACGGCTCGGTGTCCAGGATCTGCGATCCGATATGCAGGTGCAGTCCGTCCAGGCGCAGCCGGTCACTGGCCCGGATCCGGGCGATCGCGTCGGCGGCCTGGCCGGCCGGCAACCCGAACTTGGAGTCCTCGCCGCCGGTGACCTGCGATTCGTGGGTCTGCGGGGAGATACCGGGGATGATCCGCAGCAGCACCCGCTGCGGGCCGCCGGCGAGGTGGACGCCGGCCAGCTGCTCCAGCCGGTCGATGTCGTCGAAGTTGTCCACCACCACGGTCCCGACCCCCGCGCCCAGCGCCATCGTCAGCTCCGCCGTGGTCTTGGCGTTCCCGTGCAGGTACATGCGGTCCGCAGGCACGCCCGCGGCCAGCGCCATCACCAGTTCGCCGGCCCCGGCGACGTCGACCGACAGGCCGCAGGCCGCCATCACCTTGTACGCCGCCACGCAGGGGAACGACTTCGACGCGAACACCACCTCGGAGCCCGGGCGGCGGGCGGCGAGCCCGTCGCCGAACAGGCGGGCCTGGTTCGCCAGTCCCGCCTCATCCACGATGTAGGCGGGGGTGCCGAACCGTTCGGCGAGTTCGGTGACGCCGACGCCCCCGATCATCAGTTCCCCTTCGGCGGACACCGAGCTGTGCTCGGGGAACAGCGGGAGCAGGTCGGCGCCGGGTTCGGTGGTCAGCGCCATCGTCAGCCGCGCCGTGTCTGTGTCATGGGCTGAAGCTACCCTGGAAGGCAAGGGTCAGGTAAGTGGGAAGGGGACGCAGATGACCGTGATCGCGGCGGAGTTCGATGAGCTGATCAGCCTGCTGCGCGGTTTCATCAGGCGCGAGGTGATGCCCGCCGAGGTGGGCATCGACGAATCCGACGAGATCCCGGCCCGGCTGATCGCGCAGGCCAAGGAGATGGGCCTGTACGGCTACGCGCTGCCGACCGAGTACGGCGGGCTCGGCCTGTCGGTGGAGCAGCAGGTGCGGCTGGCCATCGAGCTCGGCTACACCAGCCCCGCGTTCCGGTCGCTGTTCGGCACCAACAACGGCATCGCCGGGCAGGTGCTGGTCTTGGCCGGCACCGAACAGCAGCGCAAGCAGTGGCTGCCGCGGCTGGCCTCGGGCGAGGTGGTCGCCTCGTTCGCGCTGACCGAGCCGGACGCGGGCTCCGACCCGAGCCGGCTGACCACGACCGCCGAGCCGCAACCGGACGGCGGCTGGGTCATCGACGGCCTCAAGCGTTACATCACCAACGCCCCGGCGGCCGACGTGTTCATGGTGTTCGCGCGCACCGACCCGCAGGCACCGCCGGGCAAGGGCATCGGCGTGTTCGTCGTGCCGGCCCGCACCGACGGGGTCGCGGTGGCGGCGCGGGACCACAAGATGGGCCAGGCCGGCGCCTGGACCGCCGACGTCGCGTTCACCGGTGTCCGGGTCCCGGCCGACGCGCTCGTCGGCGAGGCGGCCCAGGCCGGTTACGCCACCGCGATGCACAGCCTGGCGCACGGTCTGCGCCCGGCTGATGGACGAGAGCGTCGGGTACGCCAAGGAGCGCACCCAAGGCGGGCACCCGATCGGCGACTACCAGCTGATCCAGGCGATGCTGGCCGACTCACAGACCGAGTACCTGGCGGCCCGGGCCCTGGTGCTCGACGCCGCCGCGCAATACGACGCGGGCACCGACCGGCGGCTGGCCCCGTCGGCGGCGAAGTACTTCGCCAGCGAGGCCGTCGGCCGGATCGCCGACCGCGCGGTCCAGATCCACGGCGGGTCCGGGTATATCCGCGGCATCGCCGTCGAGAGGCTGTACCGCGACGTGCGGCTGTTCCGGATCTACGAAGGCACCAGCCAGATCCAGCAGCTGGTGATCGCCCGGGAGCTGCTCAGGTAGCGGGTTCGCCGACGAGCCGGTCCGCGAGCCAGGTGTGTACCTCTCCGATGTGGTTCTCCCGCAGGGTGCCGTGCCCCTCGTCGTCGAGCAGCCGGGCCTCGACGCCCGGGATATGCGCGGCCAGCCACTGGCCGTGGCTGAACGGCACGGCCTCGTCCCGGCGGCCGTGCATGAGCAGCACCGGAACCGATATCTCGGCCAGGTCGAATCCCCACCGGGTGACCTCGGCGAAGCAGTCGTCCCAGCAGCCCTCGATGCCGGACGCGTAGGCCTGCTGCATGCAGATGGCCTCGTCGAGGAGAAACCCCGGGTCGTCGCCGGGCTGCAGCGCCGACGTCATCTGCTCGGCCAGGTCGGCGGGCGAGGCGGCCAGCATCTCCGCGCGTTCCTTCTCGAACAGGGCACGGGACGCGGCCCGGTCGGTAAGCATCTGGGCGACTTGCCCGGCGGCGCCGGGGCCCATCCCACCGAACCAGTCCAGGCCGGCTGCGTCGTACGGGGCGGGCGAGGCCAGGCACGCGGCCGCGGCGACCAGGTCGGGGAGCAGGGCCGCGCAGGCCAGCAGCGGGGGGCCGCCGCCGGACAGGCCCCACATGGCGAGCCGGTCGATCCCGAGGGCCGCGCAGATCGCCCGCGCGTCGACCGCGGTGTCGGCCATGGTCCGTCCCGGCCGCGGCGTCGACTCGCCGTAGCCGGGCCGGTCGTAGCTGATCAGCCGCAAGCCGCGGGCGGTCGCGTCGGCCACGGTGCGACCGTACAGGTGCCGTGAATTCGGCGTGCCGACATGAACCATCACCGGGAGTCCATCCGGAACCCCCGCGTCCTCGACGGTCAGCGTCCGGCCGTCGGCGGTGGTCAGGTTATGGCGCATATCTCGCCATGATAACGAGACACCCCAAGTCCCGGGGGGGCACGCGGCGTCCGGGTTGGCGGTGAGGCTGACGGGGCGGTGAAACCAGCGACCGTTCGGTCAAAAATCTGTCAAAGCCGAGGTCATCTCGTTGATATACGAGGCTAACGTCACCGTCATCCGGGTGTGCGACGGTAACTGAGGTGACGGGTGCGGATGGGGACTGGCGCGGGCATGTGATCGTCTGCGGGCTTCGGGGCGTCGGCCTGCGCATCGTGGAGCAGCTGAGCCTGTCCGGGGTCCCGGCGGTGGTCATCGACGACGACCCGGATGTGCGCCTGGCCCGGATCCTCACCAGCTGGGGCGTGCCGCACGTCTCAGGGAGCTCACGGGCCGCGGAGACCCTCACCGGAGCGGGGCTGGCTGGGGCC
>JBEKKH010000279.1:0-9320 GCA_050010815.1 Streptosporangiaceae bacterium
CGAGACCTAGGTCGCGGCGGGGGTGCGTTCCTCGCACGCCCACGGCGAGCCGTACTCGGCGAGCAGGTCAAGGAACGGACGGGGTGGCAGCGCCTCGGGCCCGATCACGCCCGTGCCTGACCAGGCCCCCGAGTCGATGAGCTCCATCGCGACCACGGGGTTGACGGCGGTCTGCCAGACCACCGCCTGGGATCCGTACTCCGCCATCGACCAGGCGTTGTCCACCACGTGATGCAGGTACACCTCGCGCGGCGCCCCGTCGGCGCCGGTCCCGGTGACCCAGGTGCCCGCACAGGTCAGCCCGGTCATCGACTCCCCCAGCGTGGCCGGGTCCGGCAGGCACGCGGCCACCACGTCGCGCGGCGACACGGCCGCGCCGCCCACCCGCACCGGCTCGGTGGCG
This sequence comes from Streptosporangiaceae bacterium, assembly GCA_050010815.1. Taxonomy (GTDB): domain Bacteria; phylum Actinomycetota; class Actinomycetes; order Streptosporangiales; family Streptosporangiaceae; genus Palsa-504. Next base: position 404 of record JBEKKH010000279.1, read on the forward strand.
TCCAGGCCGAGCTTGTGCAGCGTGCGCAGCACGCCGATGAACTCGGTGCCGAGACCGTACTTGAAGGTGACCCGCTGCGCCTCGATCCACCGCGGCATCAGCAGCACCTCCTCATGCTCGACGTTCACGCACTCCACCGGGCCGATGCCGGCCGGGAAGGTGAAGACCTCGGGCTCACTGAACGGTTCCGTGGTGAACCAGCCGCGGTCTCGTTCCCAGACCACCGGCGGGTTCAGGCACTCCTCGATCGTGGTCCAGATGGAGAAGGTGGGAGCGAAGTCGTAGCCGGCTACCGCGATGTTCGAGCCGTCCCGCACGCCCAGCTCGTCGATCTGGCTGAACAGCTCATCGGCGGCGTACCGGGCGAAGACATCGGAAAGCCCAGGCTCCACCCCCATCCCCACCAGCGCGAGCCGGCCGGCCCACTCCCAGGCCGGAGCCATCGCGAACTGGTCGTCACCCAGCTTCACCCCCGTCAACCGGTGCGGCTCGTCGGCGTGCGGCTGTGACAGCGACATGGCCATGTCCAGGTAGTGGATTTTCGCCTGCAGCGCGGCGCGGAACAGCGGCATCACGAAACGGGGGTCGGTCGCGTTCATGAGCGCATCGCAGTGGCGCTGCGTCAGCAGCTCGATGACCGCCCGCTCGTCGCGGGCGTCCAGCTGGACGGCCTCATAATCGTCCCGGACCGACGCGGCTCGCTGGGCCCGGGCCAGGTCGTAATCCGCGACGATCAGCTCAGCGAACGGGCGGCGGGCGGCGATCCGGGCCAGGGCCGTGCCCACCCCGCCCGCACCCACCAGGAGTATCCGCATACGCTGATCCTAGGCCCCCAAGAACCGCAGACGAGACCAGCCGTGATATCTAGCTGTTACTACGGATATCGTTGCCGGGATGCACCATTTGTGCTAGAACCGTAGTGTTTAGTGGTGCTGACGTTGCGGTCACACCCCGCCCAATCACGGGTTACAGCCAGGAGGGTGAGACATGGCCACCACTGCGCCCGCGCAGCCCACCGAACAATCCCAGGACAAGGGCCTGAAGGGCGGCGCGCTCGGCCTGGTCTCCAGCGTCGTGATGGGCGTGGCCTCGACCGCACCCGCGTACAGCCTGGCCGCCACCCTGTTCTTCGTGATCGGCCTCGTCGCCCTCAAGGCGCCCTCGGTCGCCGTGCTGGCGTTCATCCCGATGCTGCTCTGCTCGATCGGCTACAGCGAGATGAACAAGGCCGACCCGGACTGCGGGACGACGTTCACCTGGGCGACCCGGGCGTTCGGGCCGAAGACCGGCTGGGCGGGCGGCTGGGCCATCGTGGCCGCCGACATCCTGGTCATGGCCAGCCTGGCCCAGGTCGCCGGGCAGTACGTGTTCCTGCTCTTCGGCGCGAACGGCATCGGCCAGGACGCCACCAGCGGCTGGGTGCTGCTCGTCGGCATCGCCTGGATCGTCGTCATGTCCTACATCTGCTACCGCGGCATCGAGGTCTCGGCCTGGCTCCAGCGCATCCTGCTCACCGTCGAGCTGGCGATGCTGCTCGTGCTGTCGATCGTCGCGCTGGTCCGGGTGTACAACGGGCACCACCCGGCCGGATCGCTCCACCCGAGCCTCAGCTGGCTGTGGCCGAGCGGCCTGACCTTCTCGGATTTCGTCGGCGGCATCATCTTGATGCTGTTCATCTACTGGGGCTGGGACACCGCGGTCTCGGTTAACGAGGAGACCAAGGACAAGGCCAAGACGCCGGGACAGGCAGCGATCATCTCGACCGTCCTGCTGCTGGTCACCTACGCCATCGTCATTTTCTCGGTGCAGGCGTTCGCCGGAGTCGGGTCCAAGGGGATCGGCCTGACCAACCCGGCCAACCAGTTCGACGACCTGTCGGTCCTGGGCGGGGCCATCTTCGGGTCGGGCGGCCTGGGCACGTTCCTGGCCCGGCTGCTGATCCTGATGGTGCTCACCTCCGCCTCGGCCTCCACCCAGACCACGATCCTGCCGACGGCCCGGACCACCTTGTCGATGGCGACCTACAAGGCCATCCCGGCGGCCTTCGCCAAGATCCACCCCAGGTACCTGACGCCGACCGTGTCGACGATCGTGATGGGCGTCATCTCGATCATCCTGTACATCCCGATGAACTACTTCTCCCACGGCAACGCGATTGGCGACGCGGTCACCTCAATCGGGCTCTACATCGCCTTCTACTACGGGCTGACCGCCTTCTCCTGCGTCTGGTACTACCGCTCCGTCCTGACCAGCAGCACCAGGAACCTGTTCATGAAGGGCATCCTGCCGGCGCTCGGCGGCCTGATCATGTACGCGGCCGGCATCTACAGCCTGCAGAGCGACTGGACGGCGACCAGCGGCTACACCTACTGGACCGTCCCCGGCCTGCACTGGGAGGTCGGCGGGATCTTCATCATCGCCCTCGGAGCCGCGATCGTCGGTGTGCTCGGATTCGTCTTCATGCGGGTGACCGCACCCGCGTTCTTCCGGAAGCAGACCCTGACCCGGTCGACCCCGACGCTGGTTCCCGACGAGGCCTAACCCTGTGGCTCGCCGCTAGGATGGCGGACGTGCTTGATGACGCCGAGATCGCCCGTGTCCTTTCCATCACCGCGCACCCGGACGACGTGGACTTCGCCGCCGCGGGTACGGTGGCCCGCTGGACCGAAGCCGGGATCGAGGTCGTCTACTGCGTGGTGACCGACGGCGACGCCGGCGGCTTCGACGAGAGCTTTCCCCGGGACGAGATGCCCGCCCTGCGCCGGGCCGAGCAGCTGGCCGCGGCCAAGTGCGTCGGCGTGCACGACGTTCGGTTCCTCGGCTACCCGGACGGGCGGGTCGAGGCCACGCTGGAGCTGCGCCGGGATCTGGCCCGGGTGATCAGGCAGGTCCGCCCGGACCGGGTGGTGTGCCCCAGCCCCGAGCGGAACTACGTCCGGATCGGGATCGGCCACCCGGATCACCGCGCGGTCGGCTCGGCCGCGCTGGACGCCGTCTACCCCGACGCGCGCAACCCGTTCGCGTTCCCCGAGCTGCGGGCCGAGGGCCTGGCCGCGTGGACCGTTCGCGAGATCTGGATCCCGGGCGGGACGCCGAACCACTACGTGGACGTGACCGACACGTTCCCGCGCAAGATCGCGGCCCTGCGCGCCCATGAGAGCCAGACGGCGCAGCTGGATGACCTGCCCGGGCTCCTGCGCGACCGGCTGGGCCGGACGGCGGCCCTGGCGGGCTTGCCCGCCGGGCGGCTGGCCGAGGGTTTCCAGGTTCTTGATACTGCTTAAGGCAGGAGCTGGGCTGATCGGCAGGGCCGTTCGGACTATTCATGCTTTTGCTGATATGGACCCGAGAGAGAGAGTGATTTACCGATGAGCATGGACCTCGACCACTCCTTTACCGTTCCCGTTCCGCCGGACCGGGCCTGGGACGTGCTGCTTGACGTGGAAAGGATCGCACCCTGCATGCCTGGTGCGACCGTCGAGGAGTTCGACGGGGAGGTGGTCACCGGGCGGATCAAGGTCAAGGTCGGCCCGGTCTCGCTGACCTACCGCGGCACCGCGAAGTTCACCGAGCGCGACCCCGACGCCCGGGTCGTGGTGGTGGATGCGTCCGGCAAGGAGACCCGCGGCGCCGGTACCGCGTCGGCGGCCGTCCGGGCCTCGCTCGTGCCATCCGGGGACGGCACCCAGGTCCTCATCCATACGACGATGAACGTGACCGGCCGGCCGGCCCAGTTCGGCCGGGGCGTCATCGCGGAAGTCGGCGGCAAGCTGGTGGAGAAGTTCGCGGAGAATCTGGCTCAGATGATCTCCGACGGTGGCCGCGCCGGGACCGACGGGACCGACGGGGCGGTGACCGCCGGGGCGGTGACCGCCGGGACCGACGGGGCGGTGACCGCCGGGGCAGGCGTCAACGGCGCGGCGGTCGGGAGCGCGTCGGACACCGCGGCCCAGAGCACCGCGGAGGGAAACGGCACCGGGAAGGTCACCGTGACTACGGAGACCGGGCCGGGCTCGACGCAGCCGGCGGCCGTTGTCAGGCCGACCGCTCAGGTTCCGGCTCAGGCCCCGGTTCCGGTGCCGGCTTCGGCTTCGGCGCCCAGCGAGGACTCCATCAACCTGATCAGGCTGGTCGGGCCCGCGATCCTCAAGCGCGTCCTGCCAGTCGCCGCCGCCGCGGCGATCTTGGCGCTGCTCGGCCGGCGCTTCCGGCATCGGCTGCAGCGAGGCAAGAACAGCTAGCGGGCTCGGCACGATGGACGTCACCGGCGTGGTGCTCGTCTAGGTCCTGGCTCTGGGGCCCCAGCTCTGGGGCCCCAGGCCTGGCTAGTAGACGGTCAGGATCGGTCCGGTCTTGGCTATGACACCATTGGTGCCGCCGATGAACGCGTGAACCTTCAGGTGCGCCGTGTAAAGAATGAAGGTCGTCGAGACGCACTCGAGGTCGCCCTTCCCGGCCAGGTCGACCGCACCGATGTTCTTGCTGGCGCCGCTGCTGTCATAGGCGTACGCAACTGCCCCCACCGAGAACGCGCTCCCGGTCTGCTTAGCGCAAACGGTCACCTTCACCCGCGCCCCCGTCTTGGCGTACGAACCATAGGCGCTGACGATGTTGTCACCGGAGACGTCGGGCACCGTAAAGTTCCCTGCTCCCCCGGAACCGGGGGAACTCGTCGCGGGCGCCGAGGACGTTTTGACAGGTGGCTTCGGGGCAAGTGTAGGCGCGGCCGGCGCCGAAGTGGCCGGCGCCGAAGTGGCCGGCGCCGAGGCAGGCGCGGACGCCGGGGCCGACCCGCCCGCGGTGGCCACAGCGGCCGCCGAACCGCCCGAAGCCGGTGCCGACGCGGCGTCGGACGGCGTCGACCCGGTCCCCCCGCATGCGGTCAGGCCAGCGCCGCCGATGATAGCAGCGATGATCACAACCGGAACCCCGCGCATCCTCATGCTCCTACTCCTTCAGAGAGTAACCAATTGTTACAGCAAGTGACAGATATGGTCTCGACGCCACGATAGAGGCTGACCGTCGGCGCCGTCGGCGCCTTAACCAGAAAAAGAGCACTTTCGCCGCAGATCGGCCCGCGCCAGAGCGCGCCTAGCGTGAGCGTCTAGCGCGGGCGCGTCTAGCGCGGGGCGGTTTCCTGTTCCGTGGCGACGAGTTCGGCTTCGAAGCCGTCGGCGTTGACGAGATAGGCGGCGTAGTGGTCCGGGCCGCCGGCCCAGGGGTGGGTCTGGGGAAACAGCAGCGTCCAGCCGTGGCCTGGTGCCTCGGCCGCCAGGGCATCGACGCGGGCGCGGTCACCCGCGTGGAACGCGAGATGGTTCAGCCCAGGCCGGAGCCGGTCATGGCCGGCCGCGGTGAGGGCGGGCGACTGCTCGATGACGAGGTAGGTGCCGCCGAGCCGCCAGCTCCGGCCATGCTCCCAGTCCTGGAACCGCACGTAGCCGAGCTCGGTGAGCAGCCATCCCCACTGCCCGAGGGCCCGGGTCAGGTCCGGTACCCACAGTTCAATGTGATGCAGGCTTCCGGTGACTGGGTAGTTCACGCCGCGGGGACTTCGGTGCGCATCGGGGTGACGCCTTTCTGGTCCGGCGCACGCTCGCGCCAGGGCAGGAACGAGGAACTGGCCAGGCCCACGGTCCCCGCCGGGGCGTGTTTCCGGCGCGTCGCAAGTCCTGGATGTGGTGGCTGCGGTTCCGCTGCCGGTGACCCAGCCAGGTGGTTACAGTATGCGGAGAATGCCGGGTACCAGCTCAGGGTACGGCGACGAGATCGTCGCGGCGCACCTGCCCGAACACCGCAAGATCCGCTGCATCCGCAACGATGCGCGGGTCGCACTGTCGCTCGAGACGCAGCAGCGTAACCCGATGGGCCTGACCGAGTACCTGGTCATCTACGGGACGGCCCGGGTCACCGAGGGAGGCGCGGCCGGGATGCTGCAGCGGCTGGCCCACACCTACCTAGGGCCGGACGTGAAGTTTCCGCCGGCGGACAGCCGCCGCCCGGCTACATCACGCACATCGCCGTGGACCGCATCGCCGGCGTGGGGCCCTGGGCATCCTGAGCCCGTCTGGCCAGCGTTCTGCCGTGATCGGCGGTCCCGGAAAACCGTTCGACGGTTTTGCGGAGCCCTGACACAGTGGCGCATTATGGCGAACTTCGAGCTGGTGACCGCCGCGGACGTGCAGCTTATGCAGGATCTGGCGCAGCGTGTCACCGCCACCCGCCTGGACCTGGTGAACAGCGACGCGACGTTCGGCGAGCTGGCCTGGATCTGGGGCAAGGGGCACGCCAGCGACGGCGCAAGCTGGCCGCGCCAGCTATGGTTCTCTGGCGCGGACCTGGTGGCATGGAGCTGGGCCTATCTTCCGCACCAGGTGAGACGGAGCGACGGGTCGGTGAGGGACGTCGCCGGCGCCTATCTGACGTATCAGGTCCATCCCGGCCACGCTGGGCTGGTTGACGAGGTGATCGACTGGTACGACGGTACGGCGGCGAGCATCGAGCGGACGGTGCTGCCGAGCGCCGCCGATGAGTTCGCCCTGAAGCGCTGGGCGGCGCACGGCTATCAGACCGACCCGGCCGCGCTCGGCGACGCCGGGTCCTGGACCCAGCTCAACGAGCGGGACCTCACCGATGTGGAACAGCCGGTGCTGCCAGCCGGATTCCGGTTCCGCACCGCCGACGAGGCCGGGCCGAAGGCCGCGGTCCAGGCCCATCTGGACGCCTGGGCTCCCTCGACGTACACGGCCGAGGGCTACCAGGGCGTCAGGCAGACGACGGCGTATCGCGGTGACCTGCACATCCTGGTGGAGGCGCCGGACGGAACGATGGCATCCTCGACGATCATGTGGCTCGACGAGGCGAACAAGACCGCTGAGTTCGAGCCGGTCGGGACGCATCCGGACTACCGGCGTCTGGGGCTGGGAAGGGCGATGCTCCTGCACGGGATGCAGCTGGCGCGGGCAGCCGGGGCCACTCATATGACGGTCGCCTGCCTGGGTGCGCCGGGGCATCCCCAGGGGCGCGGGCTGTTCTACAGCGTCGGGTTCCGGGAGCTCATGCGGGACGCGCCGCTCATCAAAACCAAGGCCGCGGGCTGAGGACTGGTCGTTCGGGTAGTTGCTGGTCAGGCCGTGTTGGCGTGGGCGACGACCTGACCTAGGCGGGTGCCGTCGGCGTGGCGGTTTTGCCAGCTGATGTAGCGGCGGTTGAACCACCAGGAGTTCGCCAGGGTGCAGGCGAGCTCGACGTTGTTCGCCTTCGCCCGGGCACCGAGCCATGTGTCGCGCTTGGTGGGTTGGGCGCGGGGAGAAGCTGTCGCAGACGATCGCCTCGCGCGGAAAGAAGCTTGCGCGCGTACCAGGACGAACTCCAGGAACCTAGGTCTTTCGCGTTTCCGCTCATCGCAGCCGCCGCGGCACGCTTATCACGGTCCATACCGGCGGTCCTCGTTCGTCGTCATAGTGACCGAGCAGGTGGCCCAGCAGTCCGCCATCGGCGGCAAGTGACCGCACAGAAGGGAGCCTTCGATGCCTGAGGTCGAACCAGCCGTGCAGTTGAACGAGGGATTCAGCGAGCCGGGCACCGCCGCCCCGCCGTGGGCCGAGGTGACCCGGATGCTGTCGGCCTCCGAAATGGTTTGGCTGTCGACCGTGCGTTGCGACGGCCGGCCTCACGTCACGCCGCTTCCGGCAATCTGGGCCGACGGGAGGATGTACTTTTGCGTCGGCTCGCATGAGCAGAAGGCCAGGAATCTGGAGTCCGACGCGCGCTGCGTTCTCGCGGCCGGCGCCAACCAGTTCCGTTCAGGCCTGGACCTGGTGATCGAGGGAACTGCCGTCAGGGTAAGCGGCAATGCGCAGCTCCAACGGCTGGCAGCAATGTGGAAGTCCAAGCTTGACTGGGACTTCGAGGTCACCAATGGCGGGTTCCATGATCCCGCCGACCGCCTAGGCCTGGTCTTCGGCGTTACCCCGGCCAAGGTTCTCGCCTTCGGCAAGAATCCTTATACCCAGACCCGCTACCGCTTCGCCATCCGATAGCCCGTTCGCCAACCACCGGGAACGCGATCGGATCTTGTGCTCGGGTGTCCGGCCCTGCCCAAGCCCGGACGAGGACATCGCTGCAGGCACATCACCGCAAGCCCCAGCAAAATCGGCGGCATCGCCTCCGTTGCGCTCATCTTCACCCATTTTAAATACGGGCTACATCAATCGGTCACCACATTTGAAACGTGCAGGTTAATGACCGATTGCGCCGTCAATGGCCTCCCGGATTAGCCCGGCGTGCCCGTTGTGCCTGGTGTATTCCTCCAGGACATGCAGATATACCCAGCGAAGGTTCATGATTGAGTCTTTCTCCGGAAAGGTCTCGTCGAGCGACCTTCCAGCACCTACGGCTTTCGCCATCGCCACCTCGGTGGCGTAAGTTGCGGGTAGCGCGGCATGGATGCACGAACCGGTCTTCACCATCCGCATATACGCAGACACCAGGCGATGAGTCGGATGCTTACGATCGGCTTGAGGCATGGGGTAGGGCGGTCTAGGTACGGATCCCATACCGGAGACGTCACGTTCTGGCAAAATCTGGAGCCGGATGCAATGATCCGAGAGCACAGGCCAGTAGAAGTGAATAGCAGGCGGGTATTTCCGTCTCTAGCCTCTAATTATTAAGATCCGGAGAAGTGACCACTGAAATAGTCGCTCATCCCGCCGGGGTTCATGCGGGCTTAAATCAAGTATTCCGTGGGCGCGATGGTATAGGTGTGACCGTTTGGTGTTCGCCATCGCAGGACACCTGGTTCCGGCTGGGTGAGCTGCCAGCCTTCGGACTGCTTGCACCGGTGGTGATGGCGGCACAGCGGGGCGATGTTGCATTCGCAGGTTGCTCCGCCGAGGTGCCAGGCCAGTGTGTGGTC
>JBEKKH010000280.1:0-11742 GCA_050010815.1 Streptosporangiaceae bacterium
GGCCACCAGTTCCACCGGCCGAGCAGGACGACCGTGCAGGGCACCAGGATGGTGCGGACGATGAACGTGTCCATCAAGATGCCGAGCGCCAGGCCGACGCCGACGTCGACGATCTGGCTGCCACCCGAACTGCGGCCCCCGACGATCGCGAACACGGAGAACGTGCCGGCCAGCACCAGTCCGGCCGAGGTTACGGTGGTCCCGGTGGCACCGACTGCCTTGGCGACGGCTTCGCGCAGCGGAAGGTGATGAGCCTCCTCCCTGATCCTGCTCATTACCAGGATGTTGTAGTCCTCGCCGAGCGCGAGCAAGAAGATGAACATCAGGAACGGGAGAATGAAAGTGAGGCCGGTGCCCCCGCCGAGCTTGATGAAGATGACGACGGACAACCCGAGCGCGGCGGCGAACGACAGCCCCACCGAGGCGATCAGGTACAGCGGCGCGATCAGCGAGCGCATGACGAGGCAGAGCAGCAGCCCGATGACGACGATCGCCACCGGGAAGACGTGCAGCAGGTCGCTGTCGGAGATCGCGCTGATGTCATAGAAGGCAGGCGCCTCGCCGCCGACTCCGTACTGGCTGGCTCCGAGAGTCTTAGCCACCGCGGCTGCCTCGGTGCGGATCGCCGGTACGGCCTTCAGCGCGGCGGTCGTGGAGGGATCGCCCGCCTTCAGGCCGGTCTCGTACTGGATCGTCCGGCCGTCGGGGCTGACGTACTGCGCGGTGGCCCGGTAGGCCTCATACTGGGCGAGCGGGATGCTGCCATGCCCGGCGGGAACGGCAGGCAGCGCCGCCGGGTTCCCCAGCGCCGCGTGCAACGCGCGGTACTGAGCGGCCGTCAGCGTGACGCCGGCCGGGTTCAGCGGGCCGGTTACGCCGGTGAACAGACTGCTCGCGGTGAGCTGGCTGGTCGCGGCGGCAATCGGGCCGGTGTCGTTCCAGGCCGGCTGGGACAGCTTGTAGACCAGGTTTGTCGGGTTAGCCGAACTAACAGGAAAGTGCTTGCTGAGCAGCGCGGTACCCGCCGCCGAGTCGGTGCCCGCCGGCGCGTTGATGGAACCACCGAAGCCGCCAGGCTCATATGCGGTTACCGCGACCGCGAGCGCGCCGAAAACGACCACGCCGATGACGAGCGGCACGGCGGGCCTGCGGACTACCCGCGTCGCGACCCGTCCCCACAGGCCGGCCTTGCCGGTGCCCGCGCGGGTCTTGCTCGGCCAGAACGCCGCCCGGCCGAACACCGCGAGCAACGCGGGCAGCAGGGTCAGCCCGGCCAGCAGCATGGTGCCGATGCCGATGGCCAGCGGGATGCCGAGCTGGGAGTAGATCTGGAAGGTGGCCACGAGCAGCGAAAGCAGTGCGGCGATCACCGTGGCGGCCGAGAACGTGATGGTCTCACCGACCCGGGTCAGCGCCGAACGCACCGCGTCCTTCGGATCCGCCCCGTCACGCAAATTCTCCCGGACGCGGAACACCAGGAACAGGCCGTAGTCGGTGCCGGCGCCCAGGACCAGCACGATCAACAGCAGCTGAGCGAGCTGGGAGACCTTCAGGCCCGCGTGCGCCGCCTCGCCGACCAGCGGCCCGGCGATGGCCACGGACAGGAACGCCGGGATCAGCGTGATCAGCGGCGCCAGCAGCGACCGGAAGATCAGCAGCAGCAGGACCAGGATAAACAACGCGGACAGGAGTTCCACCTGGTTCCCCGTGGTGCCGGACTTCGCCTGCTGGTCGACGTTGATCGCGATATCGCCGGCCAGGTGTACCTGCAGCCCGGCGGGCGGGCCGGCCTTGATGATCTGCGCGCGCAGGTCTTTGATCAGCGTGGTCTGCCCGGCCTGGTCGCCGCCGCCGACGCTGGACAGGACCTGCAGTTGCTCCGCCTGCTGGTCAGCGGAACGGCCCAGGTCGCGCACTGAGACGACAGTCGGCACTGAGCCGAGGTCGTGCTGCAGGTTAGCCAGCCAGGCCGTGTCAGCGGCGCTGAGGGTGCCCTGGCTGACGGCCGCGACCGCGGGCACCGGAACCAGGTTCGTGGACCCGAACGGCGCCGCGAGCTGCGCGGCTTTCTCACTGGGCGCGCTGGCGGGCAGGAAGGCGCTGTTGTTGCCCTGGGTGACGCTGTTCAGCGACGGCAGGAAATGAGGCACGGCGAACGCCGCGATCAGCCAGGCCGCGATGACGACCCAGCGAAACTTGACGGCGAACGCGCCGATTCCCCCGAAGATGGCGTGAATGCGCACCGCGCAAGCCTATCGTGCTGGAGCGCGAGCCCTACTTATACCCCCCTCGCTTCTGCGCGAAACCCGAGACTTCCGGCAGCCGCCCCCGGCGGCTGCCGGTGCCGGTATCGTTCGGGGGCATGGCCTTGATCAGCGTGGTTATCCCGGTTCACGGGGTCGAGGACTACCTGGATCGCTGCCTGGACTCCGTGTTGGCCGAGCCGGCGGTCCCCGGTCTGGAGGTCATCGCTGTCGACGACGCTTCGCCCGACCGCTGCGGCGCCATCCTGGCCGCCCGGCACGATCCTCGCCTGCGGGTGATCACGACGCCGGTCGCGCTAGGTCCGGGGCCGGCCCGCGACCTGGGCGCGAAGGAGGCGGCGGGGGAGTACGTCTGGTTCGTGGACGGGGATGACGAGCTGGCCGAAGGCGCACTGGGGGCCGTTCACCACGCTCGCGGAGCATCCCGCGCTCATTCACCTGACGATGACGGCCTGGAGCAAGGTTTTCCGCCGCGATTTCCTATCCGGCCTGGGCGTCTCGTTCGCGGATCCCGCGCCGCATGAGGATGTGGCCGTGACCACCGCGGCGCTGCTCAGCGCGGCCAGGATCGGCGTACTGCCCCGCGTGTGCTACCGCTACCGGCGCGCCCGGCACGGGTCATACCTGGCCGCCGCGAGCGCGGGCAACTTCAACATCTTCGCCGCTTACCAGCAGATCTTCAATCTTTTGTCCGAACGGTCCGTGGTGTCACCCCCGCCTGCCCCGCGTGTCCGCGCGGCGATTTTCGAGCGGGCGATCTGGCACTACACCACGCTCCTGCCGCTGGTGCCAAGCCGCCGCCGACGCGAGTTCTTTCACCACATGTCCGCCGATTTCCGCCGCTGGCGCCCCCGTGGTTTCCGGTTCCCGGCCGGCCTGCGCGGCGTAAAGTTTTGGCTCGTCGCCCGCGACGCCTACCGGACGTACTCCTGTCTTGATCCGCTGAACCGTTTGCGCGTCGCGTTCGTGAGCAAGATGACGGGCCGCGCTGCCAGTCGTAAGCTTCCATCTGGGGACGAGTAAGGGGAAGAGGGATATGCGCCACCTGGTGGGTGTCATCCTGGCGATTGCCATGGCCGCCGTGCTGTTCTTCGCGGCCTCATGGGGCTACCTGAAGCTCGTGGCCGGCCGGACCGCGCTCGGTGTGCTGCCGGGCGGCAATTCTCTCTGGCACGACCGGGCCGTCATAGAGGGATTCGGTGTGCTCGCCGCGGTCGGGCTGGCGGCCGGGATACTCGTCGCCATACCGCGGATTTCCCCGCTCGCGGCCGGACTGCCCGGGCTGGTCCTGCTCGCCTGGACCGGCCTGTACCTGTCGAGCGCCCGGCGTGCGGTCCGGTACGTCCCGCTGAAGACCCGGCCCTACGGCGCCGGCTTCGAGGATCTGTTGTTCGACGGCGTGCTCGCCCTCGCGGGCCTTGTCATGATCATCCCGCTGTTCGTACCGTCCCGCTGGCGGCGCAGGTACGTCGCGGCCGGTGCCCCCGATGCCCCCGGTGCCCCCGCCGCCCCCGAAAGCGACGTGACCTCCTACCCGGATGCCCAGGCGACGCAGACCATGACCGGCGGCAGCGTCTTCACCGCCGACTGGCCCGCCACCTCCACCAGGCCGCAGCCGCGCATCGATCCCAAATCGCAAGCTCCCTGGGGTCCCGCCGAATACAGCTAGCCGGCGGCCTGTCCTGAGCTGATCCTCAGGTCGCGGGGCCATTGTGCTGCTCAGGGGAAGGAGCAGCCGAGCCATGCAAGACCAGAAGATGCGCCAGAGGGCTGCGATTGTCGTGCTCCCGGCCGAGATCGATATCAGCAACGTGCAGCGTGTCCTCACCCAGCTGCACGCGGTCTTCGCTACCGGCGCGACGGTCGTCGTCGCCGACCTGACGTCGACGGTGTTTTGCGATACCACCGGCCTGCACGCCCTGATGCAGGTGCACCGCCGGGCGTCCGCCGACGGGGCCCAGCTGCGGCTGGCGGTAGCTCCGGGCGGCCCGGTGCACCGGGTGCTCGAGATGATGGGGATAGATCGCCTCGTGCCCGTCTTCGCCAGCCGCGACGCGGCCGCCTCGGTCAGGCCCGGTGGAACTGCTCGGATTCAGTCGAGCCGCTGAGGGCGACCGTCTCGGCGTTCGGGGAGATCGCTGAGGTCACCAGGTCGAAGTAGCCGGTACCGACCTCCCGCTGATGGCGGGTGGCGGTGTAGCCGAACTTCTCCGCGGCGAACTCGGCTTCCTGCAGCCTGACGTAGGCGGGCATGCCTTCGGCGGCGAAGCCGCTGGCCAGGTCGAACATCGAGTGGTTGAGGGCGTGGAAGCCGGCCAGCGTGATGAACTGGAACCGGTAGCCCATCGCGGCGAGCTCCTTGCTGAACTTCGCGATGGTGGAGTCGTCCAGGTGCGCGCGCCAGTTGAACGAGGGCGAGCAGTTGAAGGCAAGCATCTGGTCCGGGTAGACGCTCTTGATCCCCTCCGCGAACTCGCGGGCCACGTCGAGGTCGGGCTTGGAGGTCTCCATCCAGAGCAGGTCGGAGTACGGTGCGTAGGCCAGGCCCCGGGCGATGCACGGCTCGATCCCGTTCCGCACCCGGTAGAACCCTTCCGCCGTGCGCGAGCCGGTGACGAACGGCTGGTCGCGCTCGTCGACGTCGGCGGTGAGCAGCGTGGCCGCCTGCGCGTCGGTGCGGGCGATCACCACGGTGGGCACATCGCACACGTCGGCGGCCAGCCTGGCCGCGTTCAGCGTGCGGATGTGCTGGCTGGTCGGGATGAGGACCTTCCCGCCGAGGTGACCGCACTTCTTCTCCGAGGCCAGCTGGTCTTCCCAGTGCACGCCGGCCGCGCCGGCCGCGATCATGGACTTCATCAGCTCGAACGCGTTGAGCACGCCGCCGAACCCGGCTTCGGCGTCGGCGACGATGGGCGCGAGCCAGTGGGGGGAGGCGGACACGTCGCCGTCTTCCGATTCTGACCAGGTGATCTCGTCGGCGCGCAACAGGGCGTTGTTGATCCGGCGGACCACCTGGGGCACCGAGTTGACCGGGTACAGGCTCTGGTCCGGGTAGGTCTGCCCGGCCAGGTTCGCGTCCGCCGCCACCTGCCATCCGGACAGGTAGATGGCCTTCAGTCCGGCCTTGACCTGCTGGACCGCCTGGTTGCCGGTCATCGCTCCCAGCGCCGTAACGGAATCCTCCTCGGCGAGCAGCGTGCGCAGCCGTTCGGCGCCGTGCCGGGCGAGCGTGTGCTGCTCCTGTATCGTGCCGCGAAGGCGCACCACGTCTTCGGCGGTGTAGGTCCGCTCGGTGTCCTTCCAGCGAGGGTCGGTCTGCCAGGTATCGCTGAGCTTGGCCGCCTGCTGGCTGATTGTCTTCACTGTGCTGCCTTCCTCGGGTGTGCTGCTCCGGGGCTCTGGGGTACCGGAAGTCCGGTCCTAATCCCATCGTGTCCAGGCAGACGGCAAATACCTAGAAATAAAAGTACGAAGAACTTAAATTTTTGACGCAGCGAGAAGATATGCTGACCTTTACTATGAAAGATATGCAAAAATTGGTCCAGACCGATGGTATAGACCTTGTGACCTTCGGCCAGCGGCTGCGCCATCTGCGCCGGGCGCGGGGCCTGACGCTCAGCGAACTCGGTGCCCGGGTCGGCCGTGCGCCCTCGGCCCTGTCGCTGTTCGAGAACGGCCGCCGGGAGCCGAAGCTTTCCCTGATCGAACAGCTGGCCGCGGCGCTGTCAGTGCCTGTCACCGAACTGCTCAGCCGGCAGCCGCCGAGCCGCCGTGCCCAGCTCGAGATCGCCGTGGCCGGCGCGCAGCAGGATCCGTCCTACCGGCGCCTGGGCCTGCCGCCGCTGAGGGTCGGGGCCCGGGTTCCGACCGACGTGCTCGAGCACCTGGTCGCGGTGGCGGCCGAACTGCGCGCCCAGCGGTCCAAGCCGACCGCCACCCCGGAGGAGGCCAGGGCGGCGAATGCGGCGCTGCGCGATGCCATGCGCGAGCGAGGCAACTACTTCGACGTCATCGAGCGCGAGGCCGCCAGCGCCCTGCAGGCAGGCGGGTACGCCGGCGGCGCGCTTTCCCAGGGCATGCTGGTCTCGGTGGTCAGCCATCACGGCTTCGCCGTCCGCTACGTCCAGGACCTGCCCCGGTCGGTGCGGTCGCTGACCGACCTGCGCAACCGGCGCATCTACGTCAGGCAGGAGCCGGTCGGCGCGGACTCACCGCGGGCGGTCGTGCTGCAGGCTCTCGGTCACTTCCGGCTCGATCACCAGGTACCCCGCGACTTCGCCGATTTCCTGCGGCAGCGGGTCGAGGCGAACTACTTCGCCGCCGCCGTGCTCATGCCGGAGCCGGCCGCGGTGCCTGTGCTGGCCGGCGCGAAGCAGTCGCGTGACCTCGCGGTCGAGGACCTGGTGGACCTGTTCTCCGTGTCCTACGAGATGGCCGCGCACCGTTTCACCAACCTCGCCACCCATCACCTGGACCTGCCGTGTCATTTCGTGAAGAACGACGCGAGCGGCATCATCTACAAGGCGTACGAAAACGACGGCGTGGTGTTTCCCGCGGACCCGTCCGGGGCGATCGAAGGACAGCGGCTGTGCCGCCAGTGGTCGGGGCGGCAGGTGTTCGGCGCGGCTGACCGCTATTCCCCGTACTGCCAGTACTCCGACACCCCGTCGGGCACGTACTTCTGCATCGCCCAGGTGGATCCGCGGGCAGAGCTCGGGTTCGCGATCACCCTTGGCGTGCCGTTCGAGCACTCCCGCTGGTTCCGCGGCCGGGAGGCAACCACCAGGACGCGCTCGGCCTGCCCGGACGGCGAGTGCTGCAGCCGCCCGCCCGCCGCGCTAGCCGAACGGTGGGAAGGTCAGGCCTGGCCGTCAGCCCGGGCGCACGCCCACATCCTGTCCGCCTTGCCGGCCGGCAGCTTTCCCGGCGTCGACGACGCCGATATCTACGAGTTCCTGGACCGGTACGCCCAGAACTAGGCGTCCCTAGGAGGCTCCCCTGATGTCACTGCGGACATCGTCCGCGATCTGGTGAATCTTCTGTTCGGTCTCGACGAGCGTGGCCTCGGCCTTCGCGGTCCGCTCGGCCGCCTTGCGCTCGCGCGGGGTCGGTTTAGCGTGGGTGCGCGCGGCCGGCTTCGATCTCCGGAACAAACCCATGATCTGATCCTCTCCTTCAACCTGCCGAACGGCAGCCCCACGGATCTACCCGCCTGCGGGCTATCCATGTCAGTATCGGGCGAGATCACGCGATCTTTACAAGTTCTCCGGCGGGGCGGGTGGGCCGCAGCTGACGTAGTAACCGAGCCCGGGAACCCGGTAGATCAGGCCCTCACCGGCCAGAACCCGCATGGCCTTGCCCGCCGTCTGCCGGGAATGGCCCTGATCGCGGTGCAGCGCCGCGATCGAGGGAAGCCGGCCGCCAGGAGCTAGCTTCCCGTTGGTGATCTGCTCGCGAAGGAACGCCGCCAGCCGCATATAGGCCCGCGGATCTGGCTGTCCAGGTGCCGTCATGCCCCGAATAGTACACGAGAAGTATCGAAAGTAGTCGACCATGCCAAACGAGCATGAAAGGGCGCTGGTACCACGGTTCGTTCGGGAGAAATGTGAGGGTGGTGCCTTTATCTGGCTGGGGCCACAATGTTACTCTTCAGTAACTTAACCAGGGAGGCAACATGAGCGACGCGGACGAGAGCCGGGTGGCGTTCTCCCTTGACCTCGGGGACGATCTGGTCCAGATGCGGGACTGGCTGCACGAGTTCGCCACGTCGGTGATCCGGCCGGCCGCCGCCGAGTGGGACGAGCGCGAGGAAATGCCGTGGCCGGTGCTCGAGGAGGCGGCCAAGATCGGGCTGTACTCCCTGGACTTCTACGCCCAGCAGTACCTGGAGGGATCCGGGCTCGGCATTCCGGTCGCGTTCGAGGAACTGTTCTGGGGGGACGCGGGAATCGGCCTGGCCCTGGCCGGCAGCTCGCTGGCCGCCGTCGCGGTGGTAGCGAACGGTACCCCCGAGCAGATCGGGGAATGGTGCCCGCAGATGTTCGGCGGCCCGGGTGATGTCAAGCTGGGCGCTTTTTGCTCCTCCGAGCCGGAGGCGGGCAGCGACGTCGGGGCGATCAGGACCCGCGCGAGCTACGATGCGGCGGCGGACGAATGGGTGCTGAACGGGGTGAAGACCTGGGCCACCAACGGCGGCATCGCGAACGTGCACGTGGTGGTCGCGTCGGTCGATCCGTCGCTCGGATCGCGCGGCCAGGCGAGCTTCATCGTGCCGCCCGGCACGGCCGGGCTGTCCATGGGGCAGAAGTTCCGTAAGCACGGGATCAGGGCCTCGCACACCGCCGAGGTCGTGCTGTCTGACGTCCGGGTCCCCGGCCGGTGCGTCGTCGGCGGCCGGGACCGGCTCGAGGAAAGGCTGGCGCGAGTCCGTGAGGGCGGCCGCGGCGGCGAGCAGGCCGCGATGAAGACGTTCGAGGCGTCCCGGCCCGGCGTGGCCGCGATGGCGGTCGGGGTGGCGCGTGCGGCCGTGGAGTACGCCGCCGAGTACTCGCGCACCCGGGTCCAGTTCGGCCGTCCGATCGGGCAGAACCAGGGCGTGGCGTTCATGCTCGCGGACATGCGCGCCTCGGTCGACGCGGCCCGCCTGCTGACCTGGCGAGCCGCCTGGATGGCCCGGCAGGGCAAGCCGCTCACCAGCGCGGAGGGATCGATGTCCAAGCTGGTCGCGGGGGAGACCGCAGTCCGGGTCACCGAGCAGGCCATCCAGATCCTCGGCGGGAACGGGTATACCCGGGAGTATCCCGTGGAGCGCTGGCACCGGGACGCGAAGATCTTCACTATCTTCGAGGGGACGTCCGAGATCCAGCGGATGATCATCGGGCGGGCCGTGACTGGATTGGACGTCCGGTAGCCCTGACCTGCGGATATACCCGGCGTTGACCGGGGGAGTAGGGCCGTTCCACGGGGAGTGGGGCGGCCCCTTCTCGCGTGCCGTTTGTCCGGATCATCCTGATTATTTCCCGTCGTTTCCGGACCGCGTGCTGAATCCGTGCTGATACCTGCGGGGGCCATGGTCTAGACCAATCGCTGAACAGGTCTAGACCAATTGGTATAGTGCGGGCCGGTTTCTGGCCGTGCGGTGACATCCTGCGGGGGCTCCGGTCGGGTGCGTCCGCTGGTCGTGACGGGCGGAGCCTGGAGGTGTATCAGACTTGCTCGTGCGCTCGGTTGGCGGCCGACCGAGGATATACCTGGCGTGTACGTGCGGTAGACCTCGGATGTACCTGGCGTTGATCTGCGTGCTGTCATCCCGTGGTGTAGGGAACCGAGATAGATGAGCATTCGGTCCCGTACTTGAGCACTACGTGAGCAGTGACCCGACTACTTGAGCACTGCCATCGTTTCGGTCACGCAGTGTCACGGTGTGGCCTGCCTTGCAGGCTGTCGCGATTATGGCCGGTCTTCGCGGGCTGGTGACCAGTCCGGCTGATCGCGAATGAGGTTCCCGGCGCATCGGCGGCAGTGAGGGAGCTGCGGTGCAGCGCATGCCGGGCGTGTCGTTGCCGGCTTTCGGGGCGCGACAGGGTTACCGTCACGTTCTGAGACGCTATGGACACGAAAGATCGCGTTCGCGCTGGCGATGACGCGGACGGCACGCGGTTGCGCGAGCCGTCGGTGTCGGTCCGGCTGCCCGGTGGGACGGTGTCCGAGCGGCCGCTGCGGCAGGTCACGGCAGGCCAGGTCGTCCGGGCGGGACCGTGGCGGATGACCCGCAGTGCCCGCGGGCAGGCCCACTACCCGGGTTATTACTGGTCGGCGACGTCCGGCGGCCACGTCATCTACGAGAGCCGGCTGGAACTGGCCCGGCTCCTCCTGGCCGATTTCGACCCTGATGTCACGGCGATCGCTGCCCAGCCGTTCTTGCTGCGCGCGCTGGCCGGCGGCCGGGTCCGCCGTCACGTGCCGGACTTCCTGCTGCTGCACGCCGGCCAGAGGGTGGAGATGGTGAACGTGAAGCCCGCTGACCGGCTCG
This sequence comes from Streptosporangiaceae bacterium, assembly GCA_050010815.1. GTDB lineage: Bacteria > Actinomycetota > Actinomycetes > Streptosporangiales > Streptosporangiaceae > Palsa-504. Next base: position 10,300 of record JBEKKH010000280.1, read on the forward strand.
CTGATCCCGCGGTGGCGGAGGCACTGGCCTGGCCGGGTGAGCTGTTCGAGGACCGGGGCTGGGGCTACGAGATCTGGAGCGGTGCCGATCCGGTGGTCCTGGCCAACGTCCGGTTCCTGGCCGGCTACCGCCGGCCGGGAATGCCTCCCGACTCGGTGACTGCCGTGGTCCGGGACGAGGTCCGGCCGGGCGACCACGTGGACGGGCTGCTGGACCGGCTGGAGGGCCGCTGCCCTCGCCCGCAGGCCAAGGCAGGGGTACTGCGGCTGCTGTGGCAGCGGATCCTGAGCACCGACCTGACCCTGCCGCTGGATGGCGGCAGCGTCCTGGAGGTGACCATGTGAGCGGGGACTTGCGCGCGCTGCTGGCGGTGGGGACACGGCTGGCATACGACGGCCAGTGGTGGCAGGTCACCGAGATTGACGGCCCGCACGTCCTGCTGTCCAGCCCGGCCGGCGTCCGGCGGGTCAGCGCCGGTCACCTGCTCGCCGATCCCTCTGCCCGGCTCGACGGCGCGCCCGGGGATCCTGTCGAGGGCGCCGGAGCGGACCTGGCCGGCCTGGGAGAGGCCGAGATAGCCGAGTTGCGGGAGCGCGTCGCCCACGTCCAGGAAGTACGCACGGGATTCCGGCGCGGGTGCGCGGAGCTGGCGGCGGACGGCGAGCCGCGGCCGGAGTACGCGCCCGGCGTCCCGATGCTGGCCCGGTATGCCGCCAAGGCCAGCGAGATCGGGGTCGGCGTGTCCACGCTGCGCCGCTGGGTGAAGGACTTCGGGGAGTCCGGCCCCGCCGGGCTGGCCGATGACCGGTGGAAGCGCCGCCGGGAGCCCCTCGCCGGGGCGGACCCGCGCTGGCTTGAGATGGCCCGGCAGGTACTGGCCGAGCACACCGAGGCCAGCAAGCCCACCCGCGACCTGGTCCTGGCCGAGATCGCCGCCCGGCTGGACGCCGGGCATGACGGCGGGACCGTGCCAGTCCCGTCGCCGGCCCGCGCCCGCATCCTGCTGCGGGAGATCAGCAAGGGCACGTCCGCGTTCGGCGGGACGAAGGGCAAGCGGGAGATCGCCGGGCGCCCGGCGACGCCCTACGGGCGGCTGCGGGCGGTACGGCCTGGGGAGTACCTGCTGCTGGACACCACCCGGCTGGACGTGTTCGCGATGGACCCGGTGACGCTGCGCTGGGTTCAGGCCGAGCTGAGTGCCGCGATGGACCTCTATGACCGGTGCATCACCGGGCTGCGGCTCACCCCGGTCTCGACCAAGGCAGTGGACGCGGCCGGCGTGCTGTTCGAGTCCGTCAGGCCGCTGCCCGAGCCCGCTGACGGCCAGCCGGATACCCGCCCGCCTTACCACGGGCTGCCCGGCCACGTCGTGATCGACGGCGCCCGGCTCGCCGGCGAGGACGGGCAGCCGCTGCTGCCCTCGGTGCCCGCTGAGACCGTCGT